>SVAM01000016.1 GCA_015059425.1 Bacillota bacterium
TTTAAGTATCTTTATATTATTATTATATCACGTATAATTTAAGATGTAAATTGATGGTGTTATATAAATTTATCAATTTATGTTAAAATAGGCATTAATCATTTGTTACAAATGATTAATGCCGCGATTGAGTTGAGGCAAATTATAACAAGGGTCTTTTGCATCCATATTTATGACGGCCTAGCTCTTTTCTTTTTATTATCCTAGTTTAAGAATGTGAGGTTTTAAATATTTTATTTAACTACTTATATCACAAGCGTGATGAGGAGTAACGAGACCAAAGAGTTCAATCGCATGAAAGGAATTTTATATGAAAGAACATTATGTACTTGCTATTGATGTAGCTAAAGGTAAAAGTATGGTTTCTTTAATTAGTTCTTGTGGAGAAGTTCTAATTAGTCCATATGAAATAAATCATACCTTAAACGATTTTAAAAAATTAGATGAGAGAATTAGAAAATTAAATGTATTTAATGATACTGCTGTCATCATGGAATCAACTGGTATTTATCAAATGCCTGTTAAAAGATTCTTCTTAGAAAACAACTATAACATTTTTGTTATCAATCCTATGTATAGTAAAATGTATAAACAAAATCTAAGAAAAACTAAAACTGATAAAGAAGATTGCTTAAAACTTGCTGAATTATTTTTTATTAAAAATTTTAAAGAATATATTGAACCAGAACAGTATTATTTAAATCTTAATGCAATGAGTAGAAAATACAATACGTTAATTGAAGCACAAACTAGACTTAAAAATGAATTTAGAAATGGTGTTTATGAAGTGTTCCCTGAATATGAAAATATATTTAAAGGAAATCTTATATTTTCTAATACATCTTTAGAATTTATTAAGAAATATCCGCATGCCGACATCATTAAAAACACAAGAGTTGATGCACTGGCTAATACTATGGCTAATTTAAATGGTAGACATAAAAATTACTATTTGAAAAAAGCTAAATTAATCAAAGAATATGCTTCAAATTCTTATCCATCAATTTCTAGAAATGATCAAAAGGTTGATAATTTACTTATTACAATTAATTTACTTAAAAATTATTCGATTAATATTGAAAATCTAAAAATTAAAATGATTGAAAAAGCTAAAAGAAGTTATATGTTTGATTTAATTAATTCTATTGATGGAATTGGTGAATTTACTACTTCTTTAATTATTGCTGAACTTGGAGATGTTTCAAGATTTAATAATATCAAACAACTTACAGCTTATTGTGGTTTAGATCCATCAATTAAACAATCTGGTAGTTCAATAAATATTGGAGGTCCTATTTCTAAATCAGGTAATAGATATATTAGAAGAATTTTATTTGTAACCGTACAAAATATAATTCCTATCGCTTCAAGAAATTTTCCTAATAACGATATTTTACTTTATTATAGAAAAAAACGTAATGAAGGAAAACATCATTACGTTGCTGTAGTAGATTCCACAACAAAACTACTACGTAAAATTTTTGCTTTATGTAAGCAATATACAAACAATATGTAATTTTATTCTCCACAATTTAATTACATATTCATATTTGACGTCAACATATGTTTACTATTAATTAACTAAACATATGTCCTTTGTCATGCAATAATATATCATAAAAATTTATACTTGACAAATATTAGAATGTCATAAAAAGAAAGTTTTTTAGTTGTTTTTAAATTGAAAGATGGTGTAAAATATTTTGTGGCAGACATAATAAAAGAAGATCAATTCCATGTTATAATAAATTTGAACAATAAATACAAGGAGTGATCTTCTATGAATATGATAACATATTTTAATGAGTTAGTAACTAAAAATTTTAATAATTATTTAAAAAATTATTTTAACAATATTAATTTTGCTGAAAAAAACGGTAATTTTCTTAATTATTATAATTTTATGCATGACTTGGATTCGTTTAATAATTCTTTTATAAAAGATGTAATTAAAAGTTATTTTGAATATATTGATGAATGTTTCTTCAATTCTTCTTATAGAAAAAACTTTTGTAAATCAAATGGTTTTTACGAAAGAAAAAATTATGTTACTTTATTTGGTGAAATTAATTTTAAAAGAAGATATTATTATGATAAGAATACAAAAGAATACTTTTTCTTTACTGACTTATTTCTAGGTCTACCTAAAAGAAAACATTTTGATCCCTTTGTATGTGCTGAATTATGTGAACAATCAACTACTGAAAGTTACTCTAAAGCAGGTAAAATCATTGCTAATAAAATTGGTAAAAGAATAAATAATAATATTAATATAAATCGTGCTACAACTAGAAATATTGTATTATCTTTTAATCCTGAATATAACGAAGTAAATGAGTTAAAAAGAGTTGAAAAGTTATTTGTTATGTTAGATGAAAAATATATTGCTTCTCAATTTAATGATGGTAAGGATTTTATGACTAAAACTTCTGTTATATTTGAAGATTCTATACCAGAATATAAAAGTAAGAAAAAAGAAAATTCAAAAACTAGATATAAGTTAATTAATCCACATGCCTGTGCATCTATTGATAATACTTTATTAGAAGATACAATTAATTATATTTATAATAATTATGATGTAAATTATATTAAAGAACTTAATTTTATGGGTGACTGTGCTAGTTGGATTAAAAACTTTCCTAAATCAAATTGGTTTAATTTTACTTCTAATACTAATGTTAAATTTGCTATGGATAATTTTCATTTCAAAAAAGCATTAACACAATTAACAACAAAAAAATATCCTGATATACGCCAAGCTTTACAAGAATATATAGACTCAAATAATAAAAAAGATTTTAATATGTTAGTCGGGCAATTTAAAGATTTATTCCCTGAAAGAATTGATACAATTGAATCAAATCAGAAATATATATTAAACAACTGGAAAGAAAGACAAACATATCTAACAAATCCGCACATGAAATGTTCTATGGAATCTCATATATCACATAATCTTGCTGATTTATTTACTGCAAGACCTAAAGCTTATTCAGAAAAAGGTTTAAAAAAATTATTAAAATTAAGGATGCTAAAAGTAAACAAAGTTAATATTAAAGAACTATATTTAACTCAATTAATTAATCCACCTACTAAAAGTCCAATTAATCAACTAAAGATAAATGCTAATAAAATAATATTTCCTACTGATACAAAAACAAATAAATATTTAAATAATTTTTATAAAACAGGAATTAATTTTTTTGATTACACACAAAAAGAAATCAACTTGTTATAAAGCTGATTTCTAAAAAAATTAATTATTCACCACAAAACTCTTTACACTAACTTATTATAAATTTTTAATTTAAAATTACCCCATTCTATTTGAGAACAGGGTAATCTATTTCTAAATTAAATTTCTTTTTAATTCTTCTAGTGTAAAACTAATTACTTGAGGATTTGATAATATAAATTTTTTTATTATTTCTATAGAATAACCAGTATTAGTTAAATAATCAATTATGTTTTTTAATTCTATAGGGCTAACACTATAAGTGTTAGCATTTGTTATTAGTAAATACTTTATTTCTTCATTAGAGAAGTTTAAGTAATTGATATAGATATTATCTAATTTATTTATTCTATCTAATGTTTCTGTTACTAAGTAAATATTTTTTACCAGTAAATTTTTTAATTCTATTTCTGTGATTCCTTTTTCTCTTAGTTTATCTAATACTAATTTGGTATGTTCTTTAGAAGTTTGATAAATAAACTGGTTATTTTGTTCTATATACTTTATTTCTTCATCTGTTAAATTTAGTTCTCTTAAGTATAGGAATAAATTTCGATTCATTGTTTCACCTTCTTTTTCTCTGGAATT
>SVAM01000017.1 GCA_015059425.1 Bacillota bacterium
TCTATGAATAGCGATATTTCAGCTACAATCTCTTGTTTAAAGGAATTAGGTGCTGATATTTTAGTTGATGGATCTACAGTAACTGTTAAAGGAATTAAAGAAACAAAAAAAGAAGTGGAACTAAATGCTATTGAATCAGGTTCAACATTAAGGTTTTTAATTCCGATTAGTTCATATTTATCAAAGAAAGTTATTTTTAAAGGAACAGAAAAATTAATTTCTCGCCCATTAGATATTTATCAAAAATTATATAATGATAACTTTGTTAAAAAAAATAATTGTATTATCATTAATAACTTATTAAATCAAAATTATTATGAAATTGATGGAAGTATTTCTAGTCAATTTATAAGTGGATTATTATTTTATTTACCTTTATTAAAGAATGATTCAGAAATTAAAATTATTAATGAATATGAATCTAAATCATATGTTGATTTGACAATTGATGCTTTAAATAAATTTGGTATTCAAATTGAAGAAAAAGATAATGGAAGAAGATTAATAATTAAAGGTGGACAAACATACCTTAGTAATAATTTAAGTGTTGAGGGAGATTATTCACAAGCAGCTTTCTTTTTAACACTTGGTGCTATTAATAATGAAATAACTGTTAAAGGTTTAAATAAATCATCTAAACAAGGTGATAAAGCTATAGTTGATGTTTTAAAAAATGCAAATGTAAGAATGGAAATTAATAATGAGGGAATAACTGTCAAAAAGAGTGAAATTAAAGCAATAGATGTTGATTTAAAAGATATTCCTGATTTAGGTCCGATATTAAGTGTTTTATTTAGTAGGGCAAAAGGTAAAAGTAAATTATATAATGCTAAAAGATTAAGATATAAAGAATCAGATAGAATTTTAGCAATTGAAACAGAACTTAAAAAAATGGGTGTAGAGATATCTAGTGATGAAAATAATATTTATATTAATGGTGTAAATAAACTCATTAGTAATGATATAATTAATTCCCATAATGATCATAGAATCTTTATGGCTGTTTCTATTCTAGCCACAATCTCTAATACACCAGTTACTATTTCAAATTATGAATGTATTAATAAATCATATCCTTGTTTTTTAGATGATTTACAAGGATTAGGAATTAAAGTGGTGATTGAAGATGAGTGATGATATCAAAATACTGATTGTTGGATTAGGATTAATCGGAGGTAGCTATGCTCAAGGTTTATCTAAAAAAGGATATACGGTATATGCAATTGATAAAAATCCTAATTCAATAAAATATGGTGTTGATAACAATATAATTAAAGAATTTAATGGTAGTAATAATGATTTGATAAAAGAAAGTGATTTAATTATTTTATCTTTATATCCTAAAGATAATGTTAACTGGATAAAAGATAATAAACAGTTCTTTAAAGAAAATGTTGTTATAACTGATGTTAGTGGTATAAAGGTAGCAATTGTTGATGAGATCCAACAACTATTAGATAATGCTGAATTTGTTCCATCTCATCCTATGGCAGGTCGTGAAAAGAGTGGCGTTGAAAACGCAGATTATAATATTTTTAAAGATGCTAACTTCTTAATCACTCCAACAGAATCAAATACAAAAGAAGCTATTCTTTTAATAAAAGAATTGGCAGAAGCATTAGAATTTAGTAATATTGAAATTATTTCACCATCATTACATGATGAAATGATTGGCTATTTATCTCAATTAACCCATGTTATAGCAATTTCATTAATGAATTCAAAGGATACTGAACATATGATTCGCTATACAGGGGATTCATTTAGAGACTTAACAAGAATTGCGAAAATTAATGAAAACTTGTGGAGTGAATTGTTTATTTTAAATAAAGATATTTTAGCAGATAATATCGATAAATTTATTTTAGAAATGAGTAAATTTAAAGAAATATTAGTAAATGAAGATATTAATGAAATGAAAAAGAAAATGATTTCTTCAACAGAAAGAAGAAAATTATTTGATAAGAGATAATAAGAAGTATTAGTAAAAGTAAAATATACCCTGTAAATCGGACACGATAAAAAAAGGCCTAGCCTTGTAAATCTGTTGATTTACAGGGCTATTTTTTTTATAATATAGTAAAGAGGTGTAATATGGGCGTTAATTATTTCACTAATGATCAAATAAGATTATTATCAAAAAATAAATATGTAATTAAAGTATCTAATAAAGCTATCACTTATTCTGAAGAGTTTAAAAATATATTTATAGAAGAATATAATAATGGCTTATTGCCAAGAGATATTTTTGAGAAATATGGTTTTCCTTATGAAATATTAGGCAAAAAAAGAATAGACAATTGCGCAGATAGATGGAAAAGACAAGTAAGACGTGAAGAAGGTCTTTCTGATACTAGAAAAAAGAATTCTGGTAGACCATTAGAGCATGAATTAACAGATGAAGAAACTATAAAGAAATTAAAACACAAGATTGCTATTTTAGAACAAGAAAATTCATATTTAAAAAAAATTCGTTTGATCGAAAGGAATGCTTTACGAAAAATGCCACGAGACAAAAATACCAACTAATTAAAGATTTAATAAATAGCCCTAATAATAAATTATCTTTAAAATGGTTATGTTTTTATGCAGATGTTTCTAGAAGCGGATATTATGCGTGGTTAAAAAATGAAAATATTCAAAAAAAAGAACTTAAAGATCAAGAGGATTTTAGTTTAATAATTAAAGCATATAAATTCAGAGGATACGATAAAGGCGTTAATGGCGTTTATATGCGGTTAAAAAGAATGGGTGTAATTTTCAATAAAAAGAAAATAAGGCGACTGATGCGTAAATTTGGGGTTAATTGCCCTATTAGAAAGCCCAATCCTTATAAAAGAATGCTGAAGAGTATAGCCACAAATAATTATGCTAAAAATGTATTGAATAGAGAATTTACTCTACATGGGCCTAGATATGTGCTACTAACTGATATTACTTACTTTTTCTATGGACCATTAAGATTCAAAGCTTATTTATCAGTTATTAAAGATGCTTATACAAAAGAAATTCTTTCGTATGTTTTAAGTAATAATCTCCAAATAGATTTTGTTATTGAAACAGTAAAGAAACTAATGAAAAAATATAAAAATGAATTAAACACTGACTGTTTAATTCATTCAGATCAAGGTTGTCATTACACATCATATAAGTTTATTGAAATATTAAAAAAATCAAAAATTAGACAGTCAATGTCTAGGCGTGGTAATTGTTGGGATAATGCACCTCAAGAATCTTTCTTTGGACATATGAAAGATGAAATAGAATCAAAAGTGAAAGTATGTAAAGATTTTACTTCGCTAAAAAAATTAATAGATGATTATATGGATTACTATAATAATGATAGATATCAATGGAATTTAGCTAAATTAAGTCCTAGTGAATATTATAAATATTGCATGACAGGTGAATATCCAGATAATTATAAATAAAATAAAAGCTACTAGAAAGTTAATTCTAGCAGCTTTTTCTATTGCATTAATCTCAGGGGGACACATTCCCCCTTCAACCCCTTTGAATACATTTATTGATATACCTTTTTTT
>SVAM01000018.1 GCA_015059425.1 Bacillota bacterium
TGTGAAACATTATTTTTGAAAGCCAAAACTACTATTGGTGATGATGGTTTAATTCAAGGTGCTTTAACTGATGAAGATTTAGAACAAGTAAATAAATTAATTAGTAATATGAGTATAGAACGATTTGATTGCGGTCATGGTATTCATGTTGATAAACCAAAACAATTTGTAAAAGCATTAATAAGAAAATAACAAATTACAATTTAACAAGCAGATCTATAATAGGATTTGCTTTTCTTATGGTATAATAAATATGTAATGTTTCAGTTGCAAAAGCAAAACGCAACTGAAAGTAGATAGTAATTATTATTATTAAATATTAAACTTAATTTAGGAAGGAGCTAGTCTAATGAAGTTTGGAGATAATTTAAGAAAAATAAGAAAAAGTAAAAAAATGTCACAAGAACAACTTGCAGAAAAAATGAATGTGACTAGACAGTCAGTATCAAAATGGGAGAATGGTGAATCATATCCTGAAATGAATAATATTTTTGAACTATGTAAAGTTTTTAATTGTAAATTGAACGATTTGGTTTATCCAAATATGAAAGATATATCTTCATTAGATGAAGAAATTGTTATGAATGTAGTTAAGTTTAATGAAAAGAAACAAAAAGAAGTAAAGACACTAAGCAATGTAATTTCGATAATAGGAAAAATTGGTTCTATTGTATTAAAAGTTGCAATACCATTTATTATTATAGCTATGCTAATTGTTCCGTATATTGTAAGTAATTTAGAAGTTAAAGAAAATGAAATAACTTTTAAATCCGAAAGTATCAAAATAGTAGATGAAAATAAGATAGAGGTACATGGTGTAATAATCGGAGAATATGATGGTGATTTGGCAGACAATGAAGTTATAAAACTCTTTATTAATAATTCTAAAGTTAAAATAATTAGTTATTTTGAATCTGCAATGATATTTTTAATCATTGATATAGTTATTATGATAATTATATTAAACTATGTTGAAAAACTATTTAATAATATTAAAAATAACCTAACACCATTTACATTAGAGAATGTAGGATTTATTAAAAAAATTTCATATTTAATGATAGCATTAATAATGATAACACCAATTTCAAATATTTTATTTAATGTTATATCTACTTCAACAAATAGTGGAGAAAATTCATTCGGTTTAATCGGTATTTTAGAAATATTAATTATATTTAGTATGTCTTATATATTTGAGTATGGATATGAAATTCAAAAAGACTCAAAAGGAAAAATATACAGTGAAGAAAATTAATAAAAAAAGTTTTATAAACGAACTTCAGGATAACACTAATTTAAGTTATGAAGAATGTTTAATTGTTAACGATATTTTAGAAAATAATTTTATATTTAATAAAAAGAAAAAAGACAAAGTTATAAATGAATTAATTTTAAAATTAAATATTAGTAATGATAGAGCAAATGAAATTTATGATGTAATTATGCAATTTATTTCATCAAAGATAAAAGAAAAAATAAAACATCCTTTTAAATCATATGATTAGGGTAAATCATAAAAAAGATTTACTCTTTTTTATGCTATAATATAAGTGACAGATAAATAGTAATTTGTTAAGGAGTTGAAATATATGAAAAAGAAAAAATTATTATATGCAATATTATGTGCTTTAGGTGGAGGAATAATTGGATTCTTTGCTAATCAATTAACTGAATGGTATGGATGTGTAATATTTGGCTTGGGTGTGGCTTTAATGGTCTTTTCAATTATTAATTTAAACAAATAGTAATTTATAAAGCAGAATAATTCTGCTTTTTTTTGTGGTTAAAAGGAGAGTGATTATATTATGGGACAATATTATAAATTTATAAATTTAGATAAAAAAGAAATATGTGATAGATCTAAAGGATTTCTAAAATTAACAGAGCATTCTTATATAGGAAATGAGTATTGTAATGACATTTTGACATTATTAAGTAATGAGTGGAAAGGTGATAGGGTTATTCACGTTGGTGATTATGCAGAAGGTAATGATGGAACTACAACAGGCAAATTAATTGATAAAATAGAAAGAGAAAACGAAGTTAAAACAACTGTATATGATTGGAGTAGAAGTTTTGAAGAAATAGAACCTAATAAAGTAAATGATAAAATTAGATATGTTTATAATCTGGATAAGAAAATGTTTATAGATCTAATAAAGCAACCTATTCAATGGTGTTGTTATAATGATAATAAAATATCTTTTGCTAAATTTAATGCTTTTGCTCTATTAACAGGATGTGGAAATGAGCAAGGTGGTGGAGATTATTTTTATCATAACAAGAAAAAAATAGGTTTATGGGCTGGAGATAAATTAGTATCATCAGAAACACCATTAAAAGAGTATGAAAATTTTACAGAACAAAAATATATTTTTGATGAAGGTTTATTATTAAGTAGAAGGATTAAAAGTATTAATGATAAAACTGAAAAACAAGTGTTAAATTTAGAAGGTGTTATGCTAAAACATTTTCTTAATAAATATAAGGATTATTATAATATGGATTTATCAAAGGTTAAAATTTCTAAAAATAGATTAACAGAAAATGAATATAAACATTTTAATACTATATTAAATAAATATAGAAATAAATTATATAACAAAGAAAAAATGAATTTAGAGAGGTAATTATGGAAGTAAAAATTAATAAGGAAATAAGGGATTATACTGAAAAAATATATTTTGGATTAACATTAAGACAATTAATATTTTCTATATTAGCTTGTGGTATTGCTGTATTAATTTATTTTTTATTAAGAGATAAATTTACTATAGGGACTTTATCCTGGTTATGTATACTAGGTGCGTTCCCTTTTGCTGCACTAGGTTTTATTACCTATAATGGTATGAACGCAGAAGAACTTATTGTAGCTTTTATAAAATCTAAAATATTATCATCAAAGAAATTAGTGTTTGAACCCACTAATTTTTATTTTGAATTAATTAATACAAAGAAGGAGGAGAAAAGTGAAAACATTAAAAAGAATTCTAAAACAAGACAAAGAAAGATTTAATGTTCCTAAAAGAATTCAACACACTATACCAGTAAGAAGAATTTGGAATGATGGGATATTTTTATCTGAAAAAAATAAATATTCAAAGTGTTATAAATTTACAGATATTAATTATGCAGTAGCTAGTAAAGAAGATAAAGAATTAATGTTTTTAAATTATAGCGAATTATTAAATTCTTTTGATACTAATGCTACTACTAAAATTACAGTATTAAATAGAAAATTAAATAAATTAGATTTTGAAAATAATATATTATTAAAATATAAAGAAGATGGTTTAGATATTTATAGAAAAGAGTATAATGATATGTTATTAGAAAAATCTGTAAATTCTAATGGTATTATTCAAGAAAAATTTATAACTGTATCTATCAATAAAAAGAATATAGAAGAAGCTAAAAATTATTTCTCTAGGATGACTACAGATT
>SVAM01000004.1 GCA_015059425.1 Bacillota bacterium
AAGCATATTTAAATTATTTTAGAAAAAGCAATTTGTGGCAGGGAATTATTTCTTTTGATAATGATTATATCAATGAAAGTATAGAATTAGAACAATTAGAAAAAAAGATAGTAAAAGAAGTTCTTCCTAGATTCTTTAAAAAATGTGGTTTTAAAGATATAGACAAAATGTCATATCAGGTTGCACTTCATACAAATACAGATAATTATCATTTTCATTTGTCTTTTATAGAAAAAGAACCTAATTATATTTGCGATAGTGGAAAGATAAGTTATAGAAGAAAAGGCGTGTTAAGTAAAAAAGAAAAAGATTTTCTAAAAAGAGAGATTTTACATACGATAGATAGACACCGAGAATTTACACCATTAGTTATAAGCAATAATAAAAATATTGAAGAATTAAAAAAATATTTTAAAGCAGGTACAAGAAATTTTGTTTTAAAGAATTATGATGATTTGGTATTAGAAGAAAATATTTTGAGATTAGGAAAATTACTTCACGAAAAAAGAAATGGTAAAAATACTAAAATAAAATTTAATTCTATATATGATAAAGAAATAAAGGATTTGACAAAAAATATAAAAAAATATTTATTTAAAGATAAAAGGTCAAGTTTATATAAACAGGAATTAGAATTTAGAAATTCTTTAAATGATATAAATGATTATTTTTATAAGTTAAATAAAGAAAATAATATAAAAGCAAAATATAAATCAGATTATGCAATAAAAAAACAAGAGTATGTAGATAACTATATTTATAATGCAATAGTTAATCATGCTTCGTATAAATATGGAAAATTAAAAAAGGATAAATCTTATTTAAATGAAGAAGATATTATCAAAGAAGCTGTTTTAAAAATGTATAAGAAAAATCATAAACAAAGTAAAAGTGAAATACTTATTAATTATTTAAAAAATAATAATGATAAATTAAAATATAAAAATAAATATAAGATAGAAGAATCAATCAAAAATATCAATCTAGAAATGGAAGAAGCAAAAACAGAGTTTAGTAAATTATTCCAGAATGATAATAATAAAACAACATCTTATTGATAGAAAGGGGTGATTATTGTTATGCCGAGAAAACTTTTTATTTAAGGCATGAACGAAATAAACTGAAATTCGGTTGGTGGCATATTAGAAATGCCACCAACCAATTATAAAAAAATGGTTCATGGGTCCCTAAAATAAAAAGGAAATTGGAATAAAGTCATATGAAGATAGCAAAAAATAGATTAGTAATGATTAAGGAAAAAGAAATGGAATATGATTATCTTAAATCTACTGAATCAGTATATAATTTTTTAAAATATAAAGTAGAATTACATAAAGAACCAGAAGAGGTTGTAGTTATGTTGGCTTTGGATAATAAATTAAATGTAGTTAGTTATTGTGATGTCGCAAGAGGTGATATTTCACAATCTTTTTTAAATCCAAGAGAAATATTTAAGAGAGCATTAGTTTCTAATGCAAAAAGCATAATAATAGCACATAATCATCCAAGTGGTGATGTTACTCCTAGTCTTGAAGATTCTACAGTTACCAAAATAATTAAAGAAGCTGGTGAAATTATGGGTATAAAATTATTAGATCATGTCATTGTTGGTGAAAAAGAATATTATTCTTTTTTTGAAAATGATCCTGAAATGATAGATAGTTATGAAGCAACTAGACATTTTAGAATAACAGAAAAGAAAAATAAGAATAAGACTGATAAAGAAGTAAGTCAAAAAGAGAAAGAGAGGAATTAATAAATGAAGGAAGAGTTTTTTAAAGAAATGACTGAAAATATATGTTTAATTGATAATAATATATCTTTGGAGGCAAAAGGATTTTATTATTCAATGTTATTAAATATGTATAGTGGAAATAAAGATATAAAAGAAGTAATAAGGAATACAAATGAAGATATTGAATTTGTTTCAAAACTGATTATGGAATTATTAAAGAATGGATATTTATTTATTGGTATAAATGGAATTAGTGATAAAGATGATTCCATTTTTGTTTTTAATAAAAGGAGTGTTGATTAATAGTGTATATAAGTCCTGAAGATTGGAAAGATTTGAAAAAGTCTATTGATGATTTGTTTTGGGATAATGATAGAATGAGTTCTAGTGGTAGATATACATTAAATCACATTAGTAATTTAATAAATAAAATTGATAAAAACAAATCAGATAAGTTATATGTTGTTATGGAAAATGATGTAACTAATGATGAATGTTATAATACTATAATTGGTGTAACATTTTCTAAAAAAGAAGCAAGAACTTTATTAAAAAATGCTGTAAAAGAATTGAAACAAGATATTGATTTTAATAATTTAGATGCTAAAGATATAAATAGTGATGAAATGCTTGATTATGATGGGGAGTGGTTATTTGATAAAAATAAAGACTCCTTTTCTTTATATTTAAATGGTGAATATAATTCAGAACATTTTGAAATATCCATTAGAGAAGTTAATTTAACTTATGAAAAAGATAAAAATAAAGAAAAAGAATTGGGGTGATTAAATGTGGGGCAATATTACAAATTTATAAATTTAGATAAAAAGGAAAAATGTGATAGAAATAGATTCCCTATGAAATTAACTGAACATTCATATGTAGGCAATGATTATTGTAATGATATTTTAACTTTATTAAGTAATGAATGGAAAGGCGATAGAGTTATACATGTTGGGGATTATGCTAGTTATGATGATCCTTCATTAACATCACATTTAATTTCTAAATTAAATCGTGAATTCAATCAAACAGATTCTTTTTATTTTTATAGTGATACTTTTGAAGATATTGAACCTAATAAAGTAAATAAAAAAATAAGATATGTATATAATTTAGATAAAAAAGAGTATCTAGATTTATATCATCAACCAATTATTAATGTTTGGTATGATGGATCAAAAGCTGCGTTTGCAAAATTTAATTCATTTGCTTTATTAACTGCTTGTGGAAATGGGCAAGGTGGTGGAGATTATTCAGGTTGTAATGAAATGAAAATTGGGGCATGGGCTGGAGACCATTTTGTAACATCTGAAAGAAAATTAGATATGTATAAAGATTATAAAGAATGTAATGATGTGTTTTATGAAATATATAATGGAAGTTTGAAATTAGAAAGACCATATGATTTTGATTCATATAATGAATATGATGAGGAGGCAATAAAAAAAGGAATTAATCATATCGAAAATTTAATAGATAGATTAAAAAAATATGATAGGATGCCGAAGTACATTAAAGTTGATACTGATGATTTGACTGAAAAAGAAAAAATAGAATTGTTAAATAGAAATTTGAAAGAAGTAAAATTTGGTAAAGATAAAAAGGATGATTTATGCAAATAGAATTAATTATTCTATTAGTAATATTCGGATTCTTTCTTATATTCTTTCTTTTTATTGAACCTATATTTGCAAAGCACAAAGTAAAAAATGATAATGAATATGGAAGTGCAAGATTTTCTAATTTTAGTGAAATAAAAAAACATTTTAAAAAAGAAGAAATATTAAATATACAAGAAGTAGGATTTCCTATTTGGTATAGTAAAGATAATAAATATGTATGGTTTGATAAGGCAACACCACATTATGTATATTTAGGTTCAACTGGTAGTGGTAAATCAGTTACCTGTGTTATTCCAACATGCTCTTTTATAGCGACTGCTAAAAAGAAAAGAAGTGTTTTTATAACAGATCCAAAAGGTGAAATTTATCATACCACTAGTTCTATGTTTAAAAAAAATGGATATGAAATATATACAATAGATTTTAGAAATCCACAATTATCAAACAAGATTAATTTATTAGAACCAATCATTAGAGAATATGAAGAATATATTAAATATGATGATGAAGCTGTTAATAATGAGAATGATATTAATTATTTGAATAGTTGTATTGAATCTTTAAAAGAAGAAATAGAAATAATTAAAGATGAAGAAGTTTTAAAATATAAAAGAGATGAATTGTTAGAAAAGCAAAGCGAACTTCCCACTCTGGAAAGTTCGCTTTTAAATAATAGAAATAATGCAATGATGCATTTTTCTGAAACTAATAGATTAATAACATCCTTAGCAACTATAATTATGAAGGAAAAAGCAGAGAAAGATCCATTTTGGAATAATTCTGCTAAGAATCTATTAGAAGGGTTAATTGGATTATTTTTAGAAGATTATAGAAAAGGAAAAATACCAAGAGAAAAGATAACTTTAACGAGTATTAAAAAGTTTCAAAATTCATCAATGGATGAAGATAATTTTGAATTATTAAAACAATATGTTGATTCAAAACCATATGGAGTTAAAAGTAAAGATAGTTTAACATCTATATTTGCTTCTGCAGAAAACACTTATAAATCAATTACTGCAACATTTGGAGAAAAAATGAGTTTGTTTGATGATGTTAATGTTGCTAATATTACTTCTAGTACAGATTTTGATTTTGATATTTTAGGTAAAAAACCAACTGCTATTTATATTATAGTTCCAGATGAAGATAAAACTTATTATTCTTTAATTACAATTGTTATTGGACTTTTATATAAAGAGTTAGTTAAATTAGCAAATTCAAATGAAGAAAAAAAATTACCAGTACAAATAGATTGGTTATTAGATGAATTTGCCAATTGTCCTCCATTAGATGATATAGAAGCAATTGTTTCAGTTTCTAGAAGTAGAGGAATGAGATTTCATTTTTTTATTCAATCATTATCTCAATTAGATAATGTTTATGGGAAAGAAGTTGCTCAAATAATTTTGGATAACTGTGGCTTAGTTTATTTAAAAACTAATACACAGGAAACGGCTGAAGCTATATCAAAGAGATTAGGAAAGAAAACAATTGAATCTAGTTCAATTAGTCAATCTGTATCTAAATTAGATTACAATGGGAATAGGTCCACTTCATTAATGGGAAGAGAATTATTAACACCAGAAGAAGTTAAACAATTACATTTTAAAACTATTATATTTCCAACAATAGGATTTCCAATTATTAGAGATACAGTTTTATATAAAAAGTTTAATTGTTATCAAAAAGGGGAATTAGAAAGGATTCCTACATCTTTAAAAGATTTATCTTATACATATTATACTGTAGAACAAATAAGCAACAGGTTAAAAAGACAAAAAGATAAACCAGTTATAAAACATAATGCTGAAGAAGTAGATGATTTTTATGATGAAATGAAAAAAGGATTTTCAAATATTGTTAATAATATTAAAGAAATTATTGAAAATCAATCTTATGAAATAGATTATCCAGCTAATAATGGAATGATGTATTGTGTCATTAAAATTAATGAATTATTATGTGAAGATGATAAGTATAGAATAAATGAATTATCAAATAATGAATTTCACATAGAAATAGAAATATTTTCTGAAAATACAGCTATAAACATTCATAAGAAATTGTAAATGTATGGTATAATATAACTGCCAGATAAATAGTAATTTGTTGAAATGGAGGCAGGACATAAATGGGAATATTTAGAAGTATTTATTTGAATTTATCTAGTGAAGATAAATTAAGAAAAAAATCAGATAAAATGTTTAGTAAATTGAAAAAAGTTGGCTTTTACGAAAAAGAAGGATCAAAACATATGAGACTTGCTAATAAATATAATGATTATGTCAATGCTATTGGTAGTAAATGTGCTAGTAAATTACCAAAGCGTAAGCATGGATGGTATATTTCTAAAGATGATTAAAAATCGTTTAAGCGTTTTTTACAAATTACAATTTTACAAGCAGATCTATAATAAGATTTGCGTTTTTTATGTTATAATATAATTGACAAGAAACTTTTTGTTAGATGGAGGATAAAATATGAGAAAATGTTTGAGATGCGAAACTGAAATGGTAGAAGATTTATCAGTTATGGTTTCTAATGGTGGTTATGGTATTGATGTCAGAGAAAAGGGAATGTTTAAAACAGCAATAGAAAAAATAAAATGTGCAGTATGCCCAGAATGTGGATATACTGAAACTTATATAGAAAACACAGAAAAAATCAAAAAGTTAGTAAAAAAAGAAAAGTAGTCTTAATTATTGGAGAATATTTTATGAAGAAATGGATAAAAATTATTTTAGGTATTATTAGTATATTTGTTTTATCAGTTGTTATTGATTTAGTTTGTATTTTTACAATCAATAGACCAATATTTTCACAAGGAGAAGATTATGGAACACATGCAGTGTATAAAGGTTTATTTTTCAACACTTATGTTTGCCCAGAATTTTCTACGCCACAAATTAAGGTAAAAGGTGCAAAATATACTTGTGCCGTTCTAGAATATGATATGGGTTCGGTTGTAAGTATTAAAGATACAACAAAAGATATCAAAAATTTTGCTTGTGATTCAGCTTTGGAAAAGTTTTATGAAGATGATATGTATAAGTATTCTTGGAGTTGTATAAAAAATGATTATATGATAGTTGAATATGAAAATGGGAATAAAGAAACCATTAGTGATGCATTAAAGTATGGGACTATCACAATAAATGATTTGGATAGATTTAATATTGATTATATAAAAGAAACCCATATAAAATAAAGGAGAAAATATGAAAAAGAAAAATTTAATTATTACAGGGATTATATTAACAATTTTAGTAGTAACAGGATTAGTAACAAGTTATGCAGATAGTGCGAGAGTAAGAAATGGAGTTGAACCAAAATTTGTAATAAAAATAACTACAGATGGAGGAAATAAAATTACTTATTGGGGATTAGGATATAAAGTTGTAAGATATCCAGCAGTAAGTCCAAATGAACCATATAAAAATAGTTTAGGTGTTAAATATGGCAGTTGGTTTATGAAATATGAATTATCTGAAGAATTACCTTATGCTAAAGATTTGAATAAAGAAGATATTATTGGTGATAGTGGTTTCTTGTTTTCAATTAATTGGGGAGATAATAAAACCGATTGTATTCCTATTCAATTAAATGTATTTGATGATGGAAGCTATACTTTATATACATCATATGAAGCATGTCCACCAAATTCAACTTGCAATTCAATGTTGAAATATAGTGATTCGGTTACAGGAACTTATAACTATGATGTAATGAAAATAATTCAAAATAGTGTAATAGCAGATGACATAATATTTACTAAAGATAACCTACCAGAATATGAGATTTTTCTAGGAAATCAAGAAAAGGCTTATTCTTTAATTACAGACAAAAATAATGCTTATTTAGAGGAGTTTTTAAAACAGATAGATGTTAATTTAAAAAAATGTTCTGAACCAGATTATATTAAATAAATGGTAATTTAACAAAGGAGAAAAAAATATGAAAAAAGTTTTATTAGGAATAGCAATTATCTTATTTGGCTTCAATTTAACTTATGTTTCTATCAATGCAGGATGGTCTGGAATTGATGTTGCAGGTCTGTGTATATCAGTCTTAGGACTTGCAGTAAGTTTGATTGGTGGACTTGGCAAAGATAAATAAATTACAATTTAACGAGCAGATCTATAATAAGATTTGCTTTTTTTATGCTATAATTAAATAGAAGGAAAAATTGTGATTTATTGAGGTGTAAAATATGAATGAAAATGAAAAGTTTGTATTTGAAGATAAAGAATTAGAATTTGGTATATTAGATTTTTGGAAATATAAATATTCAAACATTTGGAATATGCAAGAATATATTGCAGAATTTTTAATAGAGAAAGCATTAGGATTAGAAAAATCACAAAATACTGATTCATGGACTTTATATGATATTAATTATAGAAATAAGAGAATAGAGATTAAGGAAACAAGTTACTATCATCCATGGAATGAAAATGGTAAAATTTCAAATCAAAGAGTTTTTGGAATTACAATGGCAAATAGTAGTTATGAAAATACAGAAATAGAAAACAAATTTGAAAGACAAAATGATTTATATGTATTTTGTTTAAATACAGGTAAAACAAAAGAAGAAGCAAATCCTATGAATATTAAGAATTGGGAATTTTATATTGTTCCAACTAAAATAATTAATGATATATGTGGTACAAACAAAACGATTAGTTTAAACAAAGTTAAAAATATTGCAGAACAAATTGAATATTTTGAAATAAAGAAATATATTGATGATTTAATTGATAAAAATCAAATATAATACAAATTGCATTTTATAAAGGAGGAAAAATGAAAAAGTTTATAAAAAGATTTTTAATTATTGTTGGTGCAATTTTTGCAATAGTTTTATTGGATTCAATCCAAGCATTTGTATTTGATAATAACCCTATTATAAAAATCAAAGAATATTATAATGGTGGCGATTTAAATTATAAAAGTATAGGAATATTAGTTGATACAATTAATTGTTCTAATGGAAAAAAAGATACAGTCTTAAAAGGATTTAGTTATTCTTGTTCTTATAATGGTGGAAATTATAAATTGGTGGACAAAACAAAAAATAAATTAAATTTTGTTTGTGCTGAAGCATTACAAAGTTTTTATGAAGATGATAAATATATTTATTACTGGGAATGTATGAAAAATAGTTATATGGTAGTAGAATATGATGATGGATTTGAAGAAACAATTAGTGATGCATTAAAACAAAAACATATAGATATACAAATATTAGATAAGTTTGATATTGATTATATTAAAGAAGAAAAATAGGTATAGGAGTTGATTTTATATGGATTTAAAAATTTTAGAAATCAATAGTGATATTTTTCTATTAATAATATCAACTGTAGTATTAATAATTCAGTTATTATTATGCTTTAAGATTAAAAATAAGTTTATTAAATTAATGCCAGTTATTTTATTAACAATTTTGACAATTGTTTCTTCAGTTTTGATATTTATTTTAGATGGTTGGGATAGTGTTGGTTGTTTATTATTAACTATAGGTCTTATGTTCTTGCTATTTGTTTGTGGTATAGGTTGGCTAATTTGGAGGTTTACTATGAATTTAGAAAAAGAAAAATTAAAAGCGAGAATTTATTTAATTTTTTATATTATATTTTTAATAATAACTTTTGTAAGTGCTGGATATGTAATATATACCAAAGGGCAAGCTAACCCAGGATTAGCAATTGTATCGCTGTTATTTGGATTAATATTTATAGGGTTATATAGAAATAGCAAAAAGAAAAAATAATATAGATTACAATTTAACAAGCAGATCTATAATTAGATTTGCTTTTTATTATGGTATAATATATATGTTTTTATGTGCTTTGCAACCAAATTTCAACAAAAAACAACTGAAAAGTGGTGGAGTGCTACCAGTAGAAAATTATAAAATATTTGTGAAAGGAAGGGAAAAAATGAATAAATTTTCTGAAAATTTAAAAAAGATTAGAAAAGATAATAATCTTTCACAAGAACAACTCGCGGATGAACTGGGGGTTTCAAGACAAGCAATTTCAAAATGGGAATCTTCTGTTGCATATCCTGAAATGGATAAAATTATTACTTTATGTGAAAAATTTAATATGAATATAGATGATTTGTTACATAAAGATATAAGAGAAGTTAAAGGGGAGGAAGAAAGCAAAAAGAAATTAAACAAATATGTTGATGATTTTTTGAATTTTATTACTAATACAATAAATATGCTTAGTAGTATGAGTTTTAAAAGTAAATGTAAGTGTTTGTTTGAACAGTTTATTGTTGCGATAGTATTATTTATAATTTTTTTAGTAATTGGTACATTTGGACAAGATATGCTGTCTAGAATTTATGGGTTATTACCAAGCAAACTATATTCTATTTTATATTCAATACTTTATTTAATATATGGGTTATTTGCATTTAGTAGTTTAATAGTGATTATGGTGCATATTTTTAAAACAAGATATTTAGATTATTATGTTAAGCTAAAAAAAGATATAAATGAAGAAAAGAAAAAAGTAGATGATATTAATGTTGAAGAAGATGTAGAAGATGAAAAAATAACTAAAAACAATAAAGTTGTTTTAAAACAAAATGAAGATAAAATAATTATTAGAGATCCTAAACACAGTGAATATAAATTTATAAATGGATTATTTAAAATGATTGTTGGAATTATTAAATTTTTTACAATATGTTATTCAGTTTTATTGTTCATGTCATTGGTATTCTTATTTTGTTTATTTGCTCTTTCATTTTTAACCATTCCAACTGGAATATTATTTGTTGGATTAGAATTAACAATATTTGCACTTGCAATTATTGATATTGTATTGATATTACTAGCATTAAACTTTGTTTTTAATAGAAAAAATAATAAAAAGAAAATGATATGGTCATTTGTTATTTCTTTAATTATGCTTGGCATTGGTAGTGGTATAATTTTATTAGGAACATTGAATTTTCAATATATTGAGAATGACAAAGAAATGATGAAAACTGAATATATTGAATTAGAAATGAAAAATGATTTAACTTTTGGATATCATTATCCTGCTGTAGAATATGTTGAGTCTGATAATCAAAATATAAAAATTGAATATACAATAAATAAATATTGCGAAATTAATAAACCTGATACATCTGATTCTATGGTTCATATATGGGCTAATTGTGATAATCCTATAGAAATTGTAAAAGAAGTTATAAATAAATTTCAACATAAAAAAATAGTTTCAATAAATCCTGAACTTCAAAATGTTAAGGTATATACAACAAAAGAAAATATTGAAAAGTTAAAGAAAAATTATGATAATTATACAAATGAAGAAGTACAAAGACAAAATATGATTAATTCTTATGAAAAAAGAATAGAAGAACTTCAACAACAAATTGATGAATATGTTCAAAAAGAATGGTATTATCAAGAAGAAATCAACAATTTAAAAGATGAATTATCTATTTATAAAAATGCAGATCAGTAAAATGATTTGCTTTTTTAATATAATAAAGGAGGGATATTTATAAGAAATTTAAAAATAATGTTGCTAATTGATAGAGGAACAAGCATTTAGTTTGTTCTTTTTTTATTTATAGATTAATAAGATTATTCAGGAGGAAACTCATGAATGAATCATCTTGTATTAGAGCAGTAGTTGAATTTCAATTAGCAATAATAAAAGAATTATATAAAAATAATAAAATAGGAATTAAAGAATATGAATATGCAACAGCTAAATTACAAACCAAATTAGAAAAGATAATAATACCAAAAGGATTAGTTCCAGCAATTTTAGATATAAATGTATAAAAAGGGAGATGATTGAAATAAAAAAATATGATAATGAAGAATGGGCAAATTGTTTTTTCAATGATTTAATGATAAAATATATATTGGGAGGCAAAGAATAATGGATATACTCAAAATGAGGAGTATGCTAAGTCAAGGAAAATCCATATACGATTTGCCACTCAGAGTTACATATTATGCGAGGGTTTCAACAGAATTAGAACAACAACTTAATTCTTTAGATAGCCAAGTTATGTATTATGAAAAACTAATAAAATCTGTTCCTAATTGGACTTTTGTTAATGGTTATGTTGATGAAGGAATATCTGGAGCATCAGTTAAAAAAAGAGATGACTTTTTAAGAATGGTTAGAGATGCTAAAGCAGATTGTTTTGATTTAATATTAACTAAAGAAGTTTCAAGATTTGCAAGAGATACTTTGGATAGTATTCAATATACTAGAGAATTACTAACTTATGGTATTGGGGTATATTTTGAAACAGATAATATTAATACATTAGATCCAGATGCAGAATTAAGATTAACAATTATGTCTAGTTTAGCTCAAGAAGAATTACGAAAGTTATCTCAGAGAGTTAAATTTGGTAACAAAAGAAGTTTAGAAAAAGGAAGAGTTAGTGGAAGTAATAATATTTTAGGTTATAAGAAGAATGAGGGAAAACTAGTTATAGTTGAAGAAGAAGCAGAAATTATTAGGACCATATTTGAATTATATGTTTATGAGGATCTTGGTACTCAAAAATTAAGTCATAAATTATTTGAGGAATATGGATATACAAATACTAAAGGTAATCCAATACATTCATCCAATATTAGAGATATAATAAGAAATCCTAAATATAAAGGATACTTTTGTGGTAACAAAGGAGAAACAGTAGATTTTAGAACTAAGAAAAGAAAAATCCATTCTAAAGATGAATGGGTTATATATAAGGATAATGAAACAGTTCCTCCAATTGTTAGTGAAGAGTTATGGGAACAAGCAAATGCTAAATTAGATGCAAGAGGACAAAAACATTCTTCAAATGATAAAACTGTTTATAATCAAAGATTTCCTTTATCTGGAAAATTACAATGTTCACATGATGGTTGTACATATATAAGAGGTAATTGGAAATTAAAAGAAGGTAGAAGAGTTTTTTGGGGATGTGATACATATAGAAGAAATGGCAAATCTAGAATGGATGGATGTAAATCGCCACTTTTATATGAAGCTGAACTTGTAGAGGTATTTAAACCTATTATTCAAAATATTATTAACGATAAAGAAGGAATATTAGAGGAAATATTAAAGATATTAAATGAAGCTAGTATTACAACTGATTATCAAAAAGAGAAAGATAAGATAACTAAACAAATCGTTGATATTGAAAAACAAAAGGATAATTTATTCAATATGAGAAGTAATAATGAAATTTCTGCTGAAGAATTTGCTGAATATAGAAATAAGTACAATTCTAAAATTGAAACTCTAAATAGTGCTTTTGATAAAATAGTAGCAATGGAAGAAAATGTTAAAACATCTTTTGATTCTGTTGAATCATTGAGAGATGTAATAGAAAACATTGTAGAAATAAATGATGATTCAGTATTATCAATTGCTTCATCTTTATTTGAAAAGATAGTAGTTGAAACTAATCATGAGAATAATGGAAATAAAAAAGCAGTTCTTCATTGTCAGTTAAAACTAGAGGGAGACAAAAGGTATAATTTGCCTTTGTCTCAATTATCTCTGCTTTTAAGGAGTAACGAGAGGATTTGTAGCGCCCAGTGGAGATAATTTAGTTGTTATTCCGGCATTTAATGATGTCGTAATAAATGGTGAAGATAAAACGGCAATGAAATTAATAGTTACTAAAAAATAGAGTCAACGAAAAGTTGACTTTTTATATACAAAAAAATTGAGTTATTTTATAAATTGCCTTATAATATAATTGGTGATATTATGAACAATATGGTATTAACTGATGCATATGGAAATAGATTTAAAGCTACATTTTTGTTTACGCATTTTGATTATAATTTTGGTAAAAATTATATTGTTTATTTAGTAGATAATGATTTACTAGCATCATCGTATGAATTAGTTGATGGGAATTATATAATAGATGATGATTTATCTAGTGCTGAATATGACATGATTGATAAAGTTATAGAAAGTAAAACAGGTGATAGTTATGCGTAATTATATAATGATATATGAAAATGGAATTAGAGTTTTTGAACTTAAAAATAATAAATTTAGAGAGTTATTGCATCATGAAAGTGAAAAAGTTTTACGAGCTTTTAATAATATAGAAAATATAAATGAAAAAGATGACGAAACTTTAGAGCTAATAACTGATATTAAAACAGATTATCCAAAAAGGCTTATTGTGAGGGGAACTAAACTTTTTAATGCTAAAAATGACCCGCTTTTTAATTATGTAGAAAATTTAGGTCTTGTAATTGATAGATACATGGAAAGAAAACGTGAACAAGAAATACGTGATACTTTGATGGCTAAAAATGCTAAAATAAACAGAACAAGAAAAAAAAGTGGTTTAAAAAAACAAATAGTATCTATAGGTCTACTAGCTTCTATTTCGATAGGTATTATGAGCTTAAAATCGTGCAAAGAAAAAGAAATAGAACCATCACAAGAAATAGAAGATATACCTAGTATAAGTATGGTAGAGAATAAGGAAAGAGTAAAAGAAGTTTATTACCCCTTTAATGATATAACGGATAATGGAAAATTAGACAAAGTTATAAATGAATGTTCTCCTTTTATGGATAAATGGATAGAAAGATATAATTTGCCTAAAGACTTAATATATGCTTTGGCTTGTCAAGAATCAGGAGAACTAAATTTTGAGGTTAGAGGACAAGCTTGTGGGCCTATGCAAATACAGCCAAGCTCTTATCATAATGATAATGCAATAGAATATATAAAAGTACCAGTTTATAAAAATGGTAAATTAACTGAGGAATATGATGAATTTTACATTGCAGATGGAAGAAAGTTGGATGATTCGAGATTAAAAGGGAAAAACTATTTAGTAATCCAAAACGAAGATGATCATTTTCGCATTGCATGTGCAATATTAAGAAAATGTATAGATAAATACAAAAATATTTTTATAGCAATAGATGCTTATAATAAAGGAATATACGCTTTAAGTTCAATTATTCCTAAAAATGAATTAGAATATTTTAAAAATGATTTTAATAATTTTGAATGGCAAGAAATTATAAAAAGTAAATTCGGCGAAAATTATGGTGATAAAGATTATAATGATAATGTATTAAGATATTTAAGAACTGATGCTGAAGGTAAAGCGAGAATAGAATATGATTATAAAGGAGAAAAAATAATTATTGATTTATACAACACAAGATTATATAATAATGAAATTACGAGGGGATAAATATGTCGAAAGTTGTATTAGTAACAGGAGCTAGTCGAGGTTTAGGAGCATCTATAGCTAAAATATTTTTAGAAAACGGTTTTATTGTTTATGTAAATTATAATAACACAAAAAAAGAAATAGTTGAGGAAACATTTAAAAATTATAATAATGCTAGATTCGTAAAATGCGATGTATCAAAAGAAAATGAAGTTATAAACATGATGAAAAGTATTAAAGAAGAATATGGCAATTTAGATGTAGTAATAAATAATGCTAGTATTGCTATTGATACAGAATTAAAAGATAAAACTGTTGATAATTTTAATAAAATATTAGATACCAATTTAATTGGAACATTTTTAGTAAGTAAATATGTTAAAGAGATAATGAATAATGGCAGTATTATAAATATTTCTTCTACTAATGCTATAGACACTTATTATCCTTATAGTATGGATTATGATGCATCAAAAGCAGGAGTGATATCTTTAACTAAAAATTTTGCAAAACTATATGCACCAAATGTAAGAGTAAATGCAATAGCGCCAGGATGGATAAATACAGATATGAATAAAGACATGGATAGTGAATTTAAAAAAGAAGAAGAAGGTAAGATTCTATTAAATAGATTTGCAGAAACAGAAGAAGTAGCGGAAGTAGTGTATTTTTTAGCAAGTGATAAAGCAAGATATATAAATGGAAGTGTTATAAGAGTTGATGGGGGATTAAAATGAATGTAGATAGTTTAGTAATTGAAGCAGAAAAAGAATGTTTAAATATTTTTAAAGAAATAGATAATAACGAATATTATTTTAGTAACTTAGTTTTAAATGCTTTTAGGGAAGAAAATGTTAATGAATCACATTTTAATATGACAACTGGATATGGATATAATGATATTGGAAGAGATGCTATAGAAAGAGTATTTGCTAAGGTATTAAAGGGAGAAAAAGCTTTAGTAAGAAATCAATTCATAAGTGGTTCTCACGCTTTATCTACAGCACTATTTGGTATATTAAGGCCAGGAGATACAATGTTATCTATAACAGGGCTTCCATATGATACATTACATGAAGTAATAGGTATAAAAGATAATGCTAGTTCTTTGAAGAGTTTTAATATTAATTATGAACAAATAGATTTAAAAGATAATAAATTTGATATTCCAAAGATTATTAAAAGATTACAAGAAAGTAAAATAAAATTAATTGAAATTCAAAGAAGTAAAGGCTATTCAACAAGAAAAAGTATTTTAATAAAGGATTTAAAAGAATTAATTGAAAAAATTAGAAAAGTAGATAAAGAAGTAATTATTATGATTGATAATTGTTATTGTGAATTTGTTGAAAAAACTTCACCTTTAGAAATAGGTGCGGATATTATTGTGGGCTCTCTTATTAAAAATTTAGGTGGTTCTATAGCTAGTAATGGAGCATACATTGTAGGGAAAGAAAATTTAATAAACTTATGCGCAGAAAGATTAAATCTTCCTGGGGAAGGAATTGATGTAGGACCTAGTCTAGGAGCTAATAAAAGTATATTACAAGGTTTGTATTTTGCACCATCTGTAGTTGCCTCTAGTTTGAAAACAGCAGTATTAACAAGTTATTTAATGGATAAATTGGGATTTGCTGTAGAACCAAAATATAATGAATCAAGGGCAGATATAGTTCAAAATCTAATATTTAAAGATAAATATTTATTAATAAAATATGTTCAAGGCATTCAAAAATATTCTCCAATAGATTCTAATAGTATGCCAATTCCATCACCAATGCCTGGATATGATGATGAAGTAATAATGGCAAGTGGGGCATTTACTCAAGGTTCAAGCATTGAACTTTCCTGTGATGGCCCATTAAGAGAACCATACATAGCATATCAACAAGGTGGAGTTACATATAATTATGGAAAAATAGCAATAATAAATGCAATAAAAGAATTAATTAATAAACAATAGATACATAGTAAAAACAATACTGTGTATTTTTATTTTAAAAAATGCCAAAAAATAATAAAAAATCCAAAAATTTGTTGACAACTTTCAATATTAATGATATATTTAATTACGTCCAGAGAAAATGGGCGCTTAGCTCAGTTGGTTAGAGCACCTGCCTTACAAGCAGGGGGTCATAGGTTCGAGTCCTATAGCGCCCACCATTTTATTTTTGCCGACATAGCGTAACTGGCAGCGCAACTGACTTGTAATCAGTAGGTTGGGGGTTCGACTCCCTCTGTCGGCACCATTTATTATGGGGAGATAGCGAAGTGGCCAAACGCGGCAGACTGTAATCTTAATAAGATTTAAATCTTATTTGCACCCTTATTTGGAAACATTTAAGGTGGACGTCGCTAATTCGGGGAAATCTAAATGGAGTAATTCACATGACAATCCCGAGCTAGGATATAATTATCCGAGTGTAGAGACTTTATACGACGGACCTAAATCATAAGACAAGGTTAAGAGAAAGTCCAGACTACAAACACTTATGTGGTAGTGAAAGCTATAGTAGTAAAGAAATCTGTTCCTTCGGGTTCCATGGTTCAAATCCATGTCTCCCCACCACTTTATTATTGCCTCGTAGCCAAGTGGTAAGGCATCAGACTTTGACTCTGACATTCCGCTGGTTCGAACCCAGCCGAGGCAGCCATTCTTCTTGGTTCGTTAGCTCAGTTGGTAGAGCATTTGACTTTTAATCAAAGGGTCTTGGGTTCGAATCCCAAACGAGCCACCATTTTAATAAATAAACTCGGGTGTATCGGGTTTTTTTATGTTAAAAAAAATTTATGATATAATTATACTATAAAGGGTATTTGTATGTTATATAAAAATATTGGCAATTCAAGTTTGGGTATAGCTATTGCTTATTTTACCTGTAATGGTTATGTTGTTTCAATTCCATTAAATGATACACAAGATTATGATTTGGTTGTTGAAAAGGATAAGATATTATATAAAGTTCAGCTTAAAGGTACTTCTTTTAAAACAAAATATAACGTTTATCAAGTAGCATTAAAAAGCTGTGGAGGTACAAAAGGTGCATTTTATAAAACTGTTAAAGAAAGCAATGCTGATTTATTATTTATAGTTACTAAAAATAGAGATTGTTATTTAATCCCTATTGAAAAATTAAAAAAAACATATACATTAAACTTAGGAAATGCTTATAATAAATATTTGGTAAGTGTTAATAATTAAATGTTTTTTCTAAAATATATTCCTTGTATATAATAGGTAAATTTGTACTTAAAATATTAAAATATAGTAATGTGTTTATTGGGTAATAAAATTCAAGAGGGTTATTATAGCTTGTTATTTCAACTTTATCTTCTATGTTTACTGTGTTATCAATTTCAATTAATGAATATTCATCATTAATCTTTTTAATATTATAAAGTTTATTATTAATATATACTTTAGTTATATCTTCACTTATTCCATTAAGATAACCAAAAGGTATTACACCTGTATAAGTTTCTTTTTTGTTTTTAATATTTTTAATGATTCTAATGACTTTAGAGTTTAAAGTGAAAATTTGTTTTAAATTAACTTCTTCCTTTTTGAATAATGATTTCTTAACATTATTAATTCCGTATACAGAATAATTTAGTTTAAGAGCATTAGATATTTTAATTTTATTTTTATCTTCTTCATCATTAAACAACATTAGTTCTAAATCTTTTAAAGGTGAAATTATATATTTGAAATTATCATACTCATCTTCATTAATTTTTCCTTTTAAACCTAAAATATTTATGTATTTATTATCTTTTAGTAAATCTATTATATCTAAAATATCATGTTTTGAATTTATTCCGTTATAGTTATTAACATCAATATTTAAAATTATATTTAAGTTGTCTTTAATATTAAGTGTAATAATATTTTCTAAAGTTTTTTTATCTCTAATTAAAATTATTGTATTATTAATAATTAAATCAAAAATATTATTTTCATTAATTATGCCAGAATAAATAGTGGGTATAACTTTATTATATTTTCTAATTAAAGCACAATCATTATAATTATTAGTATATAAATAGTCTATTTTATCTGCTAAAAAATTGATTATATACATCCCATGATTAAATGCATTATTACTAACGTCTAATATATAATAACTATAGTTATATTTAGATTTAATATAATTTATATTATGAAATAAATTATCAATATTTATATTTATAAAATTATTATACTGCATATTATTCACCATATTTAAATTTTATCAAATAGAATAGTATTAGTCTATAAAAGAATAAAAAAATGTCAATTACTATAAAATAATTGATTAAAAGTACTTATATTTGGTATACTTTATATATAGAATAAAGGTGGTACGTATGGCTAAAATAATAAATATTATAGGAAGAGAAATATTAGATAGTAGAGGTAACCCAACAGTAGAAGTAGAATTGTTTTTAGATAATGGGATTATAACAAGATCTAGTGTTCCGAGTGGAGCATCTACTGGTTCTAAAGAAGCTCTAGAGTTAAGAGATGAGGATGAAAGTAGATATCATGGCAAAGGTGTATTAAAAGCAGTAAATAATGTAAATGCAATTATTAAAGATAATTTGATAGGAAAAGAATTAGATCAAGTAACTTTTGATAAACTATTGTTAGAATTAGATGGTACAGAAAATAAAAGTAATTTAGGTGCTAATGCAATGTTAGCAGTATCTTTGGCATCTATAAAAGCGTGTGCTAAATTAGAAAATAAATCTTTATATGCTTATTTAAGTAGTGGCAAAGTAAATATTCCAATTCCGATGATTAATATTATAAATGGAGGAGCACATGCTGATAATAATTTAGATATCCAAGAATTTATGATTGTTCCTGTAGTTAAAACTATAAAAGAAAGAGTAAGAGTGGCAAGTGAAGTATTTCATTCTTTAAAAAATATTTTAAAAGAACAAAAACTTAATACTGCAGTAGGAGATGAAGGTGGTTTTGCTCCTAATTTAGACCATAATACTTTAGCTTTAGATTTTATTATGAAAGCAATAATGGAAGCTGGTTATAAACCTGGAGGAGATGTATTTATAGCCCTAGATGTAGCGGCTAGTGAATTATATAATAAAGAAACTAATACTTACCATATTGATAATGCAGAATTATCGTCAGATGAATTAATAAAATATTATATTGAATTAGTTAATAGATATCCAATAATGAGTATAGAGGATCCATTTGAAGAAAATGATTTTGAATCAATGGCAGTTTTAACTAAATTAATTGGTGAAAAAGTAATGATAGTCGGAGATGATTATTTTGTAACTAACAAAAAGTATTTAGAAAAAGGTGCCGAAGTAAACGCTGGAAATGCTATACTATTAAAAGCAAATCAAATTGGAACAGTAACAGAAATGATAAAAACCATTCTACTCGCAAAAAAACTTGATTACAAAATGATTATTTCTCATAGAAGTGGTGAAACAGAAGATACTTTTATTGCAGATTTTGCTGTTGGACTATCACTTCCTTATATTAAAACTGGCTCTATGTCTAGAGGCGAACGTATAGCAAAATATAATGAATTAATAAGAATTGAAGAAAAATTAATGAATAAATAATAAATGTTTAACATAAGCTTCTCTTATAAGAAAGAGAGGCTTTTGTAATGGATAAACTACTATTACAAGTAATTACGGATAAAGAAATAATTAATAAAAAAAGTTTAAAAGAAGTAATTGCAGAAAGAAAATTAATAAAAACAAAATTAAAGCTAATTCAAATTTTTTATCTAGATCAAGATTTAATAGAATTAAATAAATATAATTTAGGAATTAATAATTTTAATTTAGATAATATTTTTTTAACAGAAAATTTAGGGCTATATGTCCCGTTAAAAAATAAAATAGTAAACAAAGATGAAAATGATAAAACTAAATTAAATAGTTATCTTTTGTATTTAAGTTATTTATACAATTTTGATTTTTTAGATTTATTTTTAAATAAACCCGGAGTTTTTTATCAATTAATATGTGAATTAAATATAAGTGAAAGAATTAAAGATAATATACTACGTTTAACTGTGGATTTACCAGCAGAACATTTTTCTAAAAATATTGAAGATTTAAATAATGCTAAATTTAGAGAAAATCTAATAGAAGATGAATTAAAATTACAAAGATTAAAGAAAATGTAAATCATAAAAAAATATAGTTAAATAATTATTAAAATATGTTAATATTATAATAGAAGGTGATTATAATGTTTGTTGGAGAAAGTCCTATTCATATTGCAGCGAATGCAGATATTGCAGAAATTGTATTAATGCCAGGAGATCCATTAAGAGCAAAATATATAGCGGAAAATTTTCTTAAAGATGCAAAACTAGTTACTAGTATTAGAAATATGTTTGGTTACACTGGATATTATAAAGATAAGAAAGTAACTGTAATGTCTCATGGTATGGGTATGCCAAGTGCTAGTATTTATGTATTTGAACTTATTCATTTTTATAATGTAAAAAAAATAATTAGAATAGGTACATGTGGAGCGGTTAGTCCTAAGGCCGATATAGGAGACTTAATACTAACTAAAGAAATTTATTCAGAATCTAATTTTGCTTATACTTATAGTAATTATGTAGGAAATATTGTAGAAGCTAGTAAAGATTTAAATAAAACTATTTTAGATACTGCTAAAGAACTTAATATGGAACTGCATTATGGAGTAACAACTACAATGGATGTATTTGGCCCATACATAGATTTTGAAAGAGTTTTAGATAGAATACCTAAAGAATATGAAATACTAAGTGAAGAAATGGAAGCTTTTGGATTAACTCACGTTGCAAACTTAATGAATGCTGAATCAACTACAATTATGACAGTAGTAGATTCTAAATATTCTAAAGTTGTCTTAACACCAGAAGATAGACAAACTAAATTAAATGATATGATTACTTTAGCGCTTGAATCAATAGTAAAATAATTTGTATATTGAATAGATTTGTTAAAATTAATTTAGAGTGTTAGGAACATAACATCTCTATTTTGTAATATTGACGTTAACAATTGCATCTTTGTTGTTATTTAAAATGATGATAATTGTTGTCGTCTTTTTTATTTTCTAATTCAAAAAAGTAAAAGTACAAGTAAACAATTTTATTGTCAAAATATTAATAATATTGTATACTAATAGTAATGATAGGAAGGAAGTTAAGAAATGAAAAAATTTAATAAGAACTTCCCAACAGTTGCTGAGTATGCTTCTGGGGGGGGGGTTATTTAAGTTAAGAAGCCCAGAACTAACTAGGCAAAACAACTTTAAGTTACCTTTAGATATAGAGGTGACAAAATGAAATTTGAAACTATAAAAAGTAAGAAGAAAATATTATTAATAGGAATAATATTATTTTGTATTGGAGTAACTTTAATATTAACATCTACTTTAGCTGCTTATAAAAAAACAACAACAATTAAAATAGCAGAGGGTACTGTTAATTATATAATACCGGATATGAAAATAGTTGCAATAAATGTTCAAGATGGTGTTGATGAAAATGGTAATAATACATATAAAAGCGTACCTGATTTATGGTATTATGATACTTCAGAAAATTATATTGTAAATCATTCTGAAACATATTGTGATGTATATGATTATGAATATGATGAATGGTATGAAAGTAGAGATTTCGTTTTTAAGTTTGATAATAATTCATTTACATTTTCGGTTGAAGGCATATATGCTAAGAATACAAAATGTTATATATATCTAGATATTAATGATGGTTCTAATGAAATAACAATAGATGATATATTAGCAAGTAAAACAAAAGATAAAAGAGTAGATTTTTCGACAATATTTACTGAAGATACTACAGGAACTATTTATATTGGCATCGAGAATTATGCGTTATCATATTATTATGCTGGTGCTCCAACAGATAACTATGTAAAATTTGCTGGTGCTTATTGGAGAATTATAAGAATAAATGGAAATGGGTCATTAAGAATGATATATTCAGGAAATGTAGATGAAATAGATGCATTAACGATAGAAGATGATGGTATAACAAAGTTTGATGTATTAGCTAATGGATATGATGACTCTGAAACAAGATACACTCAATTATGTGAAGATTATTCTCCATATGATTCATGTTCTTTTGATGAATTGGAAAATTATAATGAATATTTAGATATTGAATTAGGTTTTTGTTTAGATAAAACTTATTCTGAGGATTATTATTGTACAGCTTTCACTGTAATTACAAAAGAAGAATGTTTATCTTATCCATCATCTTTCAACTATGCATGGGAGTTAGGAACAATTTATGGGCCTTATAAAAGATTGGTGAAAAATAAAGCACCTATATTTGAATGTCCAGATAGCAATGATTTAGATAAAATAGAAGCTGGTTTAATAACAGCAGATGAAGTGGCATATGTAGGAGGAGTAGTTAAACAAGAAAATAAAAACTATTATTTATATACTGGTTATGAATACTGGACTTGGTCATTATATGTTGATAATTTTGATTCTTACGATATTTTTTTTACTGTAGAAGATAATGGATCTTTAAATGCAGCATATGAGGGTTATGGAACTATTAGCATTCGTCCAGTTATAAACTTAAAATCAAATATCTTATTAACAGGTTTAGGGACTATAGATGTTCCATATGAAGTTGTAGGTTTAAGTTAAAAGCTAATTAATTTAGCTTTTTTTCGTATGTAAACATAATTAATTGGCATACTAAAAAATATAATTAGCACTCTATATTGACAAGTGCTAATTATAGAGTTATAATTAACATACGAAAGGGATGATTTATATGTATCCAAATATGCAAGAAGATGAAAATGTATTAGAAAAATATGGACGAGATATAACAGATTTAGCAAAAAATAATAAAATAGATCCAGTTATAGGTAGAGATGAAGAAATACGTTCTATAATAAGAATATTATCTCGAAAAACTAAAAATAATCCGGTTTTAATTGGTGAGCCGGGTGTAGGAAAAACTGCTATAGTAGAAGGGCTTGCTATACGTATAATAAAAGGTGATGTTCCAAGTACATTAAAAAATAAAAGAATATGGTCACTTGATTTAGGTGCGTTAATCGCTGGCGCTAAATATCGTGGTGAGTTTGAAGAAAGATTAAAAAAAGTATTAAAAGAGATTAGTGATTCTAATGGAGATATTATTCTATTTATAGATGAAATTCATATGATAGTTGGTGCAGGTGCAGAAGGCGCAATGGATGCAGGTAATATGTTAAAACCAATGCTTGCGCGCGGTGAAATTAGACTAATTGGAGCAACTACTTTAAACGAGTACAGAAAATATATAGAAAAAGATGGGGCTTTAGAAAGACGTTTACAAAAAATACAAGTAAGTGCTCCAAGTGTAGAAAATACTATTACAATCCTTAGAGGATTAAAAGAAAAATTTGAATTATTTCATAGTGTTAATATTAAAGATAATGCTTTAATTGCTGCTGCAACTCTTTCTGATAGATATATAACTGATAGATTTTTACCAGATAAAGCAATAGATTTAGTAGATGAAGCGTGTGCGACAATAAAAATGCAAATGGCATCAGTGCCAACTGAATTAGATACTTTAACACGTAAAATAATGAGTTTAGAAATTGAAAGAGCAGCTTTAAAAAAAGAAAAAGATGAATTAAGTAAAGCTAGACGTGAAGAGTTAGACAATGAAATAAAAGAATTAAAAGAAACTGAAAATGAGATGCGAGCTAGATGGCAAGAAGAAAAAAGTTTAAATGATGAAATAAATAAGATAAAAGAAGAAATAGAAAATACTAAGTTTAAATTGGAAACTGCCGAGAATAATTATGATTTAGAAACTGCTGCAAGACTTAGACACGGTGATATTCCAAGACTAGAACACGAATTAGAAGATTTAAAAATGAAAGTTAATAGTAGTATGCTTAGTGATACGGTAAGTGATGAAGATATAGCAAGCATAATAGCAAAATGGACTAATATTCCAATTCAAAAATTAGTTAGTGGGGAAAAAGAGAAATTACTTAATTTAAGTGATAATTTAAAGAAAAAAGTAATGGGACAAGATAATGCTGTAAAAAGTGTTAGTGAGGCTATTATAAGAGCTAGAAGTGGAATTAAAGATCCAAATAGACCAATTGGTTCATTTATATTTATGGGACCTACTGGAGTAGGTAAAACTGAACTTGCTAAAGCTTTGGCTTATGAACTATTTGATGATGAACGTCATATAGTAAGAATAGATTGTTCAGAATATATGGAAGCTTTTAATGTATCAAGATTACTTGGAGCGCCTCCAGGATATGTAGGCTATGATGAAGGTGGAGAATTAACTGAAGCAGTCAGAAGAAATCCGTATAGTATAGTTTTATTTGATGAAATAGAAAAAGCTCATCCAGATATATTTAATATATTACTTCAAATTTTAGATGATGGAAGAATTACTGATTCAACAGGTAAATTGGTAGATTTTAAAAATACCATAATTATTATGACTTCTAATTTAGGTAGTGAATATATATTAGATAATAATGAAAATTGTGAATCTAAAGTGATGGAGTCTCTAAAAAGAACTTTTAGACCAGAGTTTATAAATCGAATTGATGAAATAGTTATATTTAAATCACTTAATAAAGAAGTTGTATATAATATTCTAAATAAGATAATTAAAGAAACAGAAAATAGATTAAAAAACTTTAATGTAAAAATAGAATTAACTAGTGAAGCTAAAAATTATATAATTGATAGTTCTTACGAAGAATCTTATGGTGCAAGGCCGATAAAAAGATTTGTTACACATAATATTGAAACTTTAATCGCAGACAAGATAATTAGAGATGAAATAGCTTTAAATAGTATATTAAAAATAGATTATAAAAATAATCAATTAATAATCGAGTAAAGTTATACAACACATTTACACGAATTTGACAAAACTGCAAAAATATGATATAATTAAATTATGTTGTTGGGAATATAAGGGGGTTACCAATAACCATAAAGCTCTTGATAGAGCTTTTTGTATTTTTAAATATATAAATATTTAATCTTTACAATAATAATATAATTTAATATAATATTAATAGTCTTAAAATAAGGAGTTTGATTAAATGGCTAAAAAGGCAAATTGTAAATTTGAATATTTAGTTAGTGATATATTGAATAATGAATATTTTTTAGAAACTAAGAAAGATTTACATCATGGTACAAATAAATATGAACATTCTTTAAGAGTTGCTAAATTAAGTTATAGATTAAGTAAATTATTTAAAGCGAATGTTAAATCAACAACTAGAGCAGGATTATTGCATGACTTTTTTATTGGAACACGGAAAGAAAAAGAAGAAAATTCTTATTTAAATCATCCACATACAGCGGCAATAAATGCTAAAAAGTTTTTTAATGTTAATCTTTTAGAGGAAGATGCAATAAAAACTCATATGTTTCATCACGTGATGATTAAAAAAGTTTTACCATTCATAAATAGAAAAGAAAAGGCAAATTTTGAGGAAATGAAACCAAAGTCAAAAGAAGGTTGGATAGTGTGTATATCTGATTTAATAATATCTGGAATAGAACTAGAAAGATTTCAGTTTACATATATAGCGAATACTATTTTATTGCTTTTATTTAATATAATTATGTTTAAAAATTAATAAGTATTATAATATTTAATACTTATTTTTTTTAGTTGATACAAGAACTATGCTGTATTAAAGCTATTATTATCATATAGGGAATTTAAATGAATGAAATAATAAGATCAGAAAAAATATTAAAGAATTGAATTATAAGATAAGAGGCCAAAAAGTTATCTTGGATTTAGATGTAGTAATGTTATTTGCTTATTCTACAAAAGACTTAAAGTTTGCTGTTAACAAAATTGTATACAAAAATATTAAAAAAACTATTTAACAAAATAAAAAACCTCATGTGAGGTTATCTAAAATAAATAAATATAAATATTGCTAAACAAATACAATAGATAGAAAATTTCCAAAGCTTACCTTTTTTTACCATATCGCTTAGCCATTTATAAGTAAAATAAGTTACAATACCTGCAGCTACTAAACCACTTAAATAAGGAATAAGTAATTCATTTAAATTGCCAGCCTCTATAATATCACTAACTCCAAGAATCATAGTTGCAGCACTAATAGGAAAATATAAAATAAAGGTATATTTTAAAGCAGATGAACGAGATAAACCGCAAAGTAAACATGCTACTAAAACTGTTCCAGAACGACTAATACCAGGCATAACTGTAATCATTTGAATTAAACCAATTATTATAGCGTCTTTATAAGTAATATCTTTATCTTCTTTTTTTCCGTTTTTATTTCTAATTAAGAAAAGCATTAAAGCCGTTATTAAAAATGCAAATCCTAAAAAATAAATATTTTGTAATTTGTTTTCGATAAAATCTTTTAATAATATTCCTACAATTCCTACTGGAATTGTTGAAATAATTAATGCTATGCAATATTTGAATTTATCTTTATATTTTTTTCTTTCTTTCTTTTTAAATATATATTTAAAAAATGAAGTTACAAGTTCTATAATGTCTTTTCTAAAAATAAATAATATTGCTAAGAATGAACCAAAATTAGCAACAATTTCAAAATTAAGATCATTAAATATATTAGTATTAAATATATTTTTAAACAAAAAAATATGTCCGCTAGAACTAACAGGAAGAGGTTCCGTAAAGCCTTGAATAATTCCTAAAATAATATATATTAATAATTTCATAATTTTATCACCTAATTAATTATATAATATTTTTTAAAAATAAGAAATAAAATTATTATAGGTAATTGTTATGTTTAAAATATTGCTATATTTTGTGGGAGTCATATTAATTAGTATTGGCATGTTCTTTACAATAATTTATTTAAATGTATTAAGTATGGGGTATAGTTTTTTAGAATTTGTTAAATTTATTAGTAGAAAGTTAGAATGTTGGTTATTAATTGTTGGAATTATATTAATAATTATTTCGTTAGAAAGGTGGATAAAGAATGAATTATTATTACGACGTAATCTTAAATTGGAACGAACAAGACGCATATAATTTTTATGAATGGAATGATATTGATTACTTAGAACTAGTAAAAAAAATACCACTTTTCAAAATAAAACATAAAACGTTTATTGATATTTGTGAGAATAATATAAAAATTAATCAAGATTTTTTAGAATTAATAAAAGATAAAACATTAATATGTGGCAAAAATATAATTAATAAAATAAATTATGCTTGTTTATTTACGGATACTAAAAATGTTATAGCAATAGAATTTAATGAAGAAGGAACAAGTATAAGTAGAAGTAAACTATTAATAGATGATGAATTAAACTTAATTGAAACTCTTTATAATTTAAAAGAAATAGTAATTAATTATGAAATAATAGAAAATTTAAAGCTTAATAAAAAATTAAGACAAGAAATAGAGGCAAAAAGACTAATAACATTAGAAATAAATAATTTATATCAAAATAAAGAATTTTCTAAATTGAGATATCTATTTTATGAATATAAAAAAGAGCAGAATGATAACATTGACTTAATATACAAAAATATAATTAATGATTTGAATGAAGATATAACTGAAGAAATATTAAAATTGTACTATATTATTAAGTTATCATACCACAATGTATAAAAATCTGTTATAATACTCACGTAATGGAGTGATTATTATGCATTTACCTAATTTAAAAGAAGCAAAAATAAGAAGTAATAAAGAAGTTAAATATTTAGAAGCTAGTAATATAAAAAGCGATAAATTTAAAAATAAAAGATACTTTTTAAAAACTTATGGTTGTCAAATGAATGTTCATGATTCAGAAGAAATAAAGGGAATATTAGGTAATTTAGGTTTTAGTGAAACTAATACTTTAGAAGAATCAGATATTGTTGTTTTAAATACTTGTGCTATAAGGGAAAATGCGCATGATAAAGTTTTTGGCTTTTTGGGAAGAGTTAAACATTTGAAAAGAGAAAAGAAAGATTTAATTGTTTGTGTTGGAGGATGTATGACACAACAAGAAAGCGTAGCAACTCTTTTGAAAGAAAAATATCCGTTTGTTAATATTGTTTTTGGTACTCATAATATTAATGATTTAGGTAAACTTATATTAGATGCAAATAATAAACAAGAAATAGAAGTATATTCTATAGAGGGTAATGTTTATGAAGGAATGGACTATGTAAGAGATTCTAAATATTCAGCATGGGTTAATATAATGTATGGCTGTGATAAATTTTGTACTTATTGTATAGTTCCTTATACTAGAGGAAAACAAAGAAGTAGAAAAATAGAAGAAATAATAAGAGAAGTTAAAGAATTAAAAAAACAAGGGTATCAAGAAATAACATTGTTAGGTCAAAATGTTAATGCGTATGGTAAAGATTTAAAAGAAGGTTATGATTTTGCAACATTATTAACAAAAACTGCAGAAATAGGTATACCTAGAATTCGTTTTGTAACTTCTCATCCTTGGGATTTTACTGATGAAATGATTGATATTATTGCTAAGTATGATAATGTTATGCCTTATATTCATTTGCCATTGCAAAGTGGAAGTACAAATATATTGAGATTAATGGGTAGACGATATACTAAAGAAGAATATTTAACACTTTATAATAAAATTAAAGAAAGAGTTCCAAATGTTAGTATTACAACAGATATTATTGTGGGGTTTCCAAATGAATCTGAAGAAGATTTTAATGAAACATTAGAAGTGGTTAATAATTGTAAATTTGACGGAGCTTTTACATTTATATATTCTCCAAGAGAAGGAACTCCTGCTTCTAAAATTAAAGACTCTGTTGATATAAAAATTAAGGAAAAAAGATTACAAATTTTAAATGAAAAAATAAACGAATATAGTTTAATGCATAATAAAGAGTACCTAGATAAAATTGAAAAAGTACTTATAATTGGTCATAGCGAAAAAGGTTTAAATAAAATGTGTGGTTATACTGAAACTATGAAATTAGTTAATGTAGATGGTGCAATAGATGATATCGGAAAGATAATAGATGTAAAAATAACAGCCACAAAAAGTTTTAGTTTAGATGGTGAAAAAGTAATAAAAGTAAATAATTAATAAAAAAGGTCTTTTCAAATTATTAAAAATATCATATAATTAAAAGTAGTAAGATAGGTGATATTATGCGGATGGGGTATAGAATAACATTAAGTATATTAACAATAATGATACTTATGACTATTTCTGTTGGATCTAGTTATTCTTATTATGCAGTATCATCTGTTCAAGAAGAACCAAATTATCTTTCAACAACTTGTTTTAATATTTCATTTGAAGATGAAGATTCAATTAATTTAACAAATACTTATCCTATGAGTGAATATGATGCATTACATAAATTAAAACCATATAAATTTACTGTTACTAATACTTGTACTACAGAAAATGCTAATAGAGATTCTATTGTTCTTGTATTATTAAACTACATTTCAGAAAAAACTGAATTGCAAAAGTATTTAAATTTTAAGATTACTTCGAATAAAGGTTTTAACCAAGAAGGCTCAGTTTGGGCTTTGCCAGTAATAAATGATCTATTAGGTGTGGAGCAAAGTGAAAATGTAGAATTAACTAAATTAATAGGCATGGCTTCTATTGCTCCTGGTGATTCTGAAGAATTCTCTTTGTATATGTGGATAACTGAAGATGCTTGTGATAATAATGTAGTGGTTAATGATGAAGGACAAACTGAATGTGAAGTTAATGTGATGGGCAAAACATTCGAAGGACAGATAACAGTGTATGCATATATGTAAAAATTAATTCCAAAATGGGATTTTTTTTATTTAATCCTTTTCAAAATTCAAAAAATAATATATAATGTAGTATAGTGAGATAGATGGTGATTGTAGTGAGTAACAAACGAATGATTTTGCTTCTGGTCATATCTATACTAATAGTTGTAGTGTGTACGGTAGGCATTACCTATGCTTATTTATCTGTTAGTACTGTCCAGACTGATCCTAATATAATAGAAACTTCGTGTTATGAAACTGATTTTAAGGAAGAAACAGGAAGTAGAATTAATCTTATAAGTTATCCAATGAGTTCAGAAAAAGCCTTTGAACAAGAACCGTATAAATTTACAATAACTAATTTATGTGCAACAAATACGAATTATCAAATATTATTAAATATTAAAAATAATACTGCTAACAATTTAATAGATTATATTAATTATTCACTAGATGGAACAAATATTAATAAATTATCAACTTTAACTCCAGTATCTTTACCTTTAGGAGCTGTATCTAGTGATGTATCAGTTTCGTATGTACTTGAGAGTGGTACTTTAAATGGTATAAATGCTAAACAAGATCATAATTTATATTTATGGATAGATGAATCAGCTGGCAATGATATAATGGGATTAAATTTTGAAGCTGAAGTAATGATATATAATGTGGCAACTCAATAGTTGCTATTTTATAATAAGGAGGTTTAATATGTCACATATAAAAAAATTATTAGGAGAAAAAATTTATTTATCACCAATGAGTTTAGAAGATGCAGAAGACTTTACAAAATGGATTAATGATCGAAGTGTTAGTGATAATACACATTCTACTGCTAAAACATATAATGTTGAAACTGAAAGAGAATGGATAAAAAATATATTAGATAATAAAGAACCGACTTTTTCAATTGTTTTAAAAGAAAATGATAAACTAATTGGTAACTGCGGTTTAATGAATGTTAAAAATATTGATGGAACTGCTGAGATAGGAATAATGATTGGTGAAGAAGAGAATAGAGATAAAGGTTATGGTAGTGAAGCTATAAAATTATTATTAGATTTTGGTTTTAATGTGTTAAAATTACATAATATAGATTTAAAGGTATTTGATTTTAATAAAAGAGCAATAGCTTGTTATAAAAAAATAGGCTTTAAAGAGTACGGTATAAAACATGAAAGCTATTATTTAAATGGTAAATATCATAATGAAATATTACTTGAAATGTTAGAAAGTGATTATAGAAATATTGAAAAATAAAGGTGTTTAGAAAACATCTTTTTTAAATGTTAAATTTCTTTATTTAATAATATATTTATGCTAAAATAATTATGAAAGAGGTGTATGTATGATAAAAAAATATTTAGAGGAATTTAAAACTTTTATAGCTAGAGGGAATGTACTTGATTTAGCAGTAGGAGTTATTATTGGTGGAGCTTTTTCTAAAATTGTAACTAGTTTAGTAAATAATATTTTAACTCCAATAATAGGTTTAGTTTTAGGCGGAGTTGATTTTTCTAATTTAGCCATTACTTTTAGAAACGCAAGAATTGAATATGGTGCATTTATTCAAGCAATTATTGATTTTTTAATTATTGCTGCATGTATATTTATATTTGTAAAATTTATAAATGGTATTATAAATAGAAATAAAAAAGAAGAAAAAATAGAAGTTAAAGAAGTATCTAAAAAAAGTGATGAAGTAATTTTATTAGAAGAAATAAGAGATTTACTAAAAAAAGATATAAAAAAAACTACTAAAACTGTTAAAAAGGAAAAATAATGATTCTTTGTGTAGTAGGCCCAACAGGGGTGGGAAAAACTAAATTAAGTGTTGCATTAGCTAAAAAATATAATGCTATTATAATTAATGCAGATGCTATGCAAGTATATAAAGGTTTAGATATAGGAACAGCTAAAATAAAAGAAAGTGAAAAAGAAAGTGTTCCTCATTTTCTATTTGATATAAAAGATGTAAAAGAAAATTATACTGTTTATGACTATCAAAAAGATGCTAGAAAAATACTTGAAGAAAATAAAGACAAAAATATAGTTTTTGTGGGGGGAACAGGGCTTTATTTAAAGGCAGCTTTATATAATTATGTATTTAATGAAGAAGAAAATAATAATAATTATGATATGTTAACTAATGAAGAGTTATATAAATTATGTAAAGAAAAAGATGAGAATATGGATATTCATCTAAATAATCGTAAAAGGTTAATAAGGTTTTTAAATAAAGAAAAAGTTGAAAAAGAAGATTGTTTTCAAATATATGATGCTACTTTTATAGGTTTAACTACAAACAGAGAATTATTGTATGAAAGAATTAATAATCGTGTAGAAGAAATGTTTGATGAAGGCTTACTAGAAGAAGTTAAATATTTTTATGATAATAATATATATTCAAAAGCTATTAATACTGGTATAGGATATAAAGAATTGTATAAATATTTTAATAAAGAAATTAACTTAGATGAAGCTAAAGAATTAATCAAAAAGAATAGTAGACATTATGCTAAAAGACAATATACATGGTTTAATAATCAAATGGATGTTATTTGGTTTAATGTGGATTTTAAAAATTTTGATAACACAATTAATGAAGTAATAAATTATATTGATAACAATAAAATTTAAAGGTGATATTTTGAATAAGGTAATAAAAAACGTTTTAATAAAAATAGAGAATAGTGGGTATGAAGCATACTTAATAGGTGGGTATGTTAGAGATCTCTTAGTTGGAAAATCTTCATACGATATAGATATATGTACAAATGCTACACCTAGAGAATTATTAACAATATTTCCAAATAGCAATACAAAAAATTTAGGTGGAATAGATTTTAAGATTAAAGAATATCATTTTGAAATAACTACTTATCGTGAAGAAATAAAATATAAAAATAGAAAACCTATTGAATATAATTATATAAATAGCTTAATTGAAGACTTAAAAAGAAGAGATTTTACTATAAATGCAATATGCATGAATAGTAAAGGTGAAATAATAGATCTATTAGATGGGACAAAAGATATAAGTGATTTAAAAGTACGAATGATAGGAGATATAAATACTAAAATAAAAGAAGATCCTCTTCGTATTCTAAGAGCTATACGTATTGCAACTACATTAAATTTTTCGTTAGATCATATATTATATAAAGAAATACAAGCAAATAAAAAAGAAGTTTTAAAATTATCTAATACTAGATTAAAAGAAGAATTAGATAAAATATTACTATCAGATAATGCAAAAAGAGGTTTAAAATTATTAGAAGACTTAGGAATTAATAAACTTTTAAAAATTAGTAATTATAATGATTTGATATTAATAAAAAATCTAGATGCAATGTATGCTCAAATATCTATTATGTATGAATTGCCTTTTTCGAAAGAAGAAAAGAATAATATAGAAATTATTAGAAAATTAATAGATAAAAAAGTAATTACAAAGGAAGACTTATATAAATATGGATTATATTTATGTGGGATTGGTGCTGAATTATTAAATTTTAATAAAAAAGAATTAACCAAAATGTATAAAGAATTATCAATACATGATAAAAGTGAGATAAATATTAAAGCAGAAGAAATACATAATACTTTAAATATTGATTATAAAGAAATAAATAGTATAATGAAAGATGTAGAAAAAAGCATTATAAAAGGTTATTTAAAGAATAAAAAAACAGATATTATTAAATATATTAAAGATAAAAGAAAAGAGTGATTATAATGGATAAAACAATGTTTAAAAGTAAGAAATATGTTACTAATAGTATATTTATAAAAAAAGCATTATCTTTAAAATTAACTTTAGAAGAATTTTTAATGTTAACATATTTTGATAATGATTTAAATAATTATTTAAATATTGAATTACTTAGTCAAAACATTGGTTTGTCTATTGAAGAATCTTACAAAATATTTAATAATTTATTATCAAAAAAACTTATAACAATTGAAACAGATAAAGATATTGAAGGCAGAATGATAGAAAAAGTAAATTTAGATAATTTTTATGAAATGATATATGAAGAAAAAGAAATAGAAAAAAAAGCAGAACAAAAAACAGACATATATCATATATTCGAAACAGAATTTGGAAGAACTATAACAAGTATGGAATACGAAATAATAAATGCTTGGTTAGAAAAAAGTTATAGTGAGGAAATGATTATTGGAGCTTTAAAAGAAGCAGTATATAATGGAGTAAATAATTTACGATATATTGATAAAATACTTTATGAATGGAATAAAAAAGGTTTAAAAAACATGAATGATGTGAATAATCATTTAATTAATAAAGAAGAACCAAAAGAAAGAAAAGAATTATTTGATTATAATTGGTTAGAAGATATAGATGAATAGTGAATATATAATTAAAGAGCTAGATAATATATTTCCTGATGCTAGATGTGAGTTATATTATGAAAAGGATTATGAACTTTTAATAGCAACAGTACTTAGTGCACAGTGTACTGATAAGAGGGTTAATATTGTTACAAAAGAATTGTTTGGTAAGTATAATCTTTATGATTTAAAAAATATTTCTATAAAAGAAATAGAAAATATTATAAGAACATGTGGCTCATATACTAAAAAAGCTTATTATATCAAGACTATAGCAAATAAATTGTTAAATGATTATAATGGTAAAGTACCAAATAATCGTGAATATCTAGAAAGTCTACCTGGAGTGGGTAGAAAGACATGTAATGTAGTTTTATCAAATTTATATAATGTACCAACTATCGCTGTAGATACTCATGTTAGTAGAGTATCAGTAAGACTTGGTTTAGCTAAAAAAGAAGATAATGTTTTTACTATTGAAAAGAAGTTAATGAAAAAATTTCCTAAAGATAAGTGGAGTAGAATTCATCATCAATTAGTATTATTTGGAAGATATAATTGTACTGCTAGAAAACCAAAATGTAATAATTGTCCATTTATAAACAAATGTAAAGAATACAAAAAATACTCATAATGAGTATTTTTACATTGACCTAATATTTTGTTCTTTAAGTAGATTTTCAAAATCTTTAGAATTATTTACACTATTAATTAATTCGCCATTTTTAAAATAAAGAATTACTGGAATATTATTGATATAATTATTTCCAATCTTAAGCTCTTTTGCAATTTCTTCTTTATAGTTTTTATTTTTATCTTTTATATTTGTAATATTTATAAAGTAGAAATTATTTTGTAAATCATAATTATCTATTATTGGTTTTAAATTTTTTTCTAAATTATAAACTTTTTTATCTTGGGTATAACTTATATAAACAAAATAATAATTTGGAGTTTCTGATAAAACAGAATCTATAGCATTTATATCAGTTATTTCTAAATTAATAGTGTTATTACTCATTAAATAACTATTTAAATATTTTTCTTGTTCTTTAACTTGATGCCATTTATTGATATATAGAATTATAAAAATAATTCCTAGTACAACACCAAAGCCTAATAAATAATTTTTATAATAAATGGCTTTGTTTTTATATTTAGCTTTTGACATATAACCATATCCTTTCATAAAATATTTTAACATATAATAATTATATTTGCAAACTAGATACTATATACATTTACATCAAAAAAAGATAATACTAATTTGTATTATCTTCAAGTTTAACTAAAACTTCACGAGGTTTAGAACCGTTTTGAGGTCCTACAATACCACGTTCTTCTAATAAGTCTACAACTCGAGCTGCTCTATTATATCCTAATCTAAATCTTCTTTGTAATAAAGAAGTACTAACTTTGCCGGTTTGGATAGCAAATTCAACTATTTCATTATATAAAGGATCATCATATTCTTCTTTTTCATTTGGAAGTCCATGAATACCGGCACCAGTAGCATTTAAGTTTTCCATAGCTTCATCATATCTCGCACTTTGTTGTTTACAAGTATAATCTATAATTCTTTTTATTTCGTTATCATCAATAAAACAACCTTGAATACGTGTAGGAACATTTTCACCCATAGGTAAATATAACATATCACCTTTACCTAAAAGTTTTTCAGCACCACTGGCATCAAGAATAGTACGAGAATCTATATTTGATGCTACAGCAAATGCTATACGTGATGGAATGTTTGCTTTAACAACCCCTGTAATAACATCTGTAGAAGGTCTTTGAGTAGCAACAATTAAATGTATACCAGCCGCTCTAGCCATTTGGGTAATTCTCATTATAGAATCTTCAACTTCTTTAGAAGCTACAAGCATTAAGTCTGCTAACTCATCGATTATTGCTACGATATAAGTCATACGTGGTATTTTAGTATCATTATTTTTATTTTCTTTATCAACCCAATCATTATATCCACTTATATTTTTAACATTTTTATCACTAAATAAATCATAACGTTTTTCCATTTCCTCAACTAATTTTTGAAGAGCTATACTAGCTTTTTTCGGATCGCTAACTACTGGACATAGAAGGTGAGGAATACCATTATAATTAGATAACTCAACTTTTTTAGGGTCTACTAATATGAGTTTAACTTCATCAGGTTTGTAACGCATAAGTATTGAACAAATAATAGTGTTAGTACAAACTGATTTACCAGAACCAGTAGAACCTGCAATTAAAAGATGAGGCATTTTAGATAAATCAGCTAACTGTGGCCTACCCATAATATCTTTACCTAAAGCAACTAATATTTTAGCATTATTTGAATTCTTATCTTGCATTGTTAAAACTTCTTTAAATTTAACCATACTTATTGATGGATTAGGTATTTCAACTCCAATAGTACTTTTTCCTGGAATAGGAGCTTGTATTCTGACATCTTTAGCAGCTAAAGCTAAAGCTATCTCTTTATTAATACCTACAATACGGCTAACTTTTGTACCACTAGGTACTTTAACTTCATATTGAGTTACGGCAGGTCCAATATGAATTTCTACAACTTGACCATTTATTTGGAAATCTCTTAAAACTCTTTCTAAATTTTCTTTATTACTCCTAATATAATTATTTGAATTATTTTTCTTAATTTCTTTAACATCATCTAAAAGAGATAAAGGTGGTAAAGTATAGCTTGAATTAACTTCTATATTATCTTTACGAGGCATTTCTAAACTTTCTGTTTGAGGTTGTTCTTTTAAATTTTTAAGTTGATCCATACTAGTTATTATAATTTTATCATCTTTAGGTTGCAATTCTTCTTCATCATTATAATCAAAAACTTTAACTTCTGATTTCTTTTCTTCTTTATTATCATTCTCTTCTGAATTATTATTTTTAAGAGATTTAATAAATGATTTAATAGCTTTTAAAACATCTGCAAGTGTTATATTAAATAATAGAATTAAACCAAATATTGTAAATATTACACATACTATTTTGGAACCAGTAAGGCCAAATAGAGAACTGAATGCTATAGCAAGTAAAGAACCAATCATTCCGCCACCAATTTCAATTGATGTATCACCACTAGTAAATAAAGCAGTGTTACTTCCTATTGTGGAAATTCGCTCCATATATTGATCAACAGTAGACTGGAATATATCACCGGCGCCTTTACATTGTTCTATAAAACCAAAATGACTAGCTACTAGTATAATCAGTATTAAAACATATAAACCTATAAGTCTTTGACTTAAAAATTTAGGAAGTTTTCTTTTAAATAACATATATGCCCCTAAAAATAGCATGAGTAATAAAAGAAATATCCAAGCCCATCCACCAACTAAAAACATTGCAAATTTCTTAATTATTGAACCTACCGGACCAAATCCGAAACCTATTAATCCTATTAATATTAAAATAAGGCCTGTAAGTTCTACACTATATTCTATATTTTGTTTTTCACTTGATTTTGATTTTTTCTTCTTTGCCATTTTTATTCACCATAATAATTATAACTTAAAGAAGTATTTAATGCAAACCATTATTTGACAAAAACTAAGATATAAACTAATAAAAAACTAATAATTTCTTTAATAATTTAGAAAATTATGATATTATTTACTTACATTAAAGGAGAATTTATATGGGATTATTTGACAAATTTAAAAAAACTTTTACTAAAAAAGTAGCAATAGAAGAAAATAAAGAATTAGATGCATATGACAAAGGACTTGAAAAAACAAGAAATGAATTTGTAAATGAATTAAGTATTTTAGGGCATAAATATACAAAAGTAAGTGATGAATATTTTGAAGAATTAGAAAGTATTCTTATTATGGCAGATATTGGGGTTAATACTGTTATGAAATTTATAGACGAGTTAAGAAGTAGAGTAAAAAAAGAAAACATCACTGATACTAAGTATTTACAAGAAGTCATAGTAGATGAATTATTTATTATCTATGTAAACGGTGAATCATTAAGTGATAAAATAAATATTAATTATGATGGCCCAACTGTAATATTAATGGTTGGAGTAAATGGTGTAGGGAAAACTACTACTATCGGAAAACTTGCTTATAAGTATAAAAGTGAAGGTAAAAAAGTTATGCTTATTGCAGGTGATACTTTTAGAGCAGGGGCTGTTCCTCAATTAGAAGAGTGGGCAAATCGTACTAATTCATTATTTTATGGTAAAGAAAATACAGATCCAGCAGGTGTAATATATGATGGTTTAATTAAAGCTAAAGAAGAAAACGTTGATATAGTCTTAGTAGATACTGCAGGAAGATTACAAAATAAAACAAATTTAATGAAAGAATTAGAAAAAATCAATAAAGTAATTGGAACTCACATACCTAATGCTCCTCATGAAACATTATTAGTAATTGATGCTGCAACAGGACAAAACGGTATATTACAAGCAGAAGCTTTTAAAGAGATTACTAACATTACAGGGATAGTACTTACTAAACTTGATGGAACAGCAAAGGGTGGAATAGTTTTAGCTATAAAAGAAAGTGTTAATATTCCAGTTAAGTTTATTGGTTTAGGTGAAGGAATGGAAGATTTAAAAACATTTGATATAGAGAGTTATATATATGGTTTATTTAAGGATATGATTAACGATGGAAAATAGAGAATATTTAAATAGTTTATTTGATATATATAAAGAATTATTAACAAGTATAGAACAAGAAACATTTATAAATTATTATGAAGAAGATTTATCTTTAAGTGAAATTGCAGAAATAAGAAAAGTTTCAAAAAGTAGTGTTGGTAAAACTTTAACAACTGCTGAAGAAAAATTAAAAGAATATGAAAAGATTTTAAAAGTATATACTACAAAAGAAAGATTAGCAAATATATTAGAATTAAATGACACAAGTCAGATAAAAGATAATATAAAAAAAATAATTGAAGAAAAGTTTTAAATAATTAAATTTAGGGCTTTTCTTTTTTTATATTTTGTAGTAAAATCAAAATCTATGTCTTTTTTTGAAAGGGAAAATAAAAAATGAAAAAAACAAAAATAATATGTAGTATAGGACCTGCTAGTAGTGATTACGAAGTTTTTAAAGATTTGGCACATGCAGGTATGAACGTAGCAAGAGTAAATTTTAGTCATGCAACAATTGAAGAAAGAAAAACTGTAGAAAATCTAGTAACGAAAATTAATAAAGAAGAAAATCTAAATATTGGCTTATTATATGATACAAAAGGTCCAGAATTCCGTAATGGAGAAGTGCAAGTTGGTGGAATAAATTTAGTGTCTGGTAAAACTATTCGTGTAGTAAAAGAAAATGTTATTGGCACAGAAGAAAGTTTTAGTGTAAACCATCCTGAAGCATTAAATAGTTTAGAGGTAGGGAATGTTATTCAATTAGAAAATGGTTTAATGAAAATAGAAGTTGTTTCTAAAGAAGATGATGGTGTAACATGTAAAATTATAAATGGAGGAATATTAGGTAGCAAAAAGAGTTTATTTGTTCCTGGTGTAAAATTAGATATTCCATTTATTAGTGAAGAAGATAAAGAAGATATTAAATATGCATGTAAGAATAATGGAGACTTTTTAGCTTTATCATTTGTATCTACGAAAGAAGATGCTTTAGAAGCAAGAAGAATTATTGACAGTGAAAAAAGCAATATCAAAATAATATCAAAAATAGAAAGTATGACAGGTATTAACAATTTAGATGAAATACTAGATGTTAGTGATGGTGTAATGGTAGCAAGAGGAGACTTAGGTGAAGAAGTACCTATTTCTTTATTACCAGTATATCAAAAGTTAATAATTAAGAAAGCAAGAGAACATGGTAAGATTTGTATTGTAGCAACAGAAATGTTAGAAAGCATGAAGAAGAATTCTCGTCCAACTAGAGCGGAAGTTACTGATGTAGCAAATGCTATTTTAGATGGAACAGATGCTATTATGTTAAGTGGTGAAACAACTGTTGGAGCATATCCTGTAGAAGCAGTAAGATTTATGGCTAATATTGCAAGAGATACGGAAGAACATGCTCATAAAAACTTTGAATACAAAGGTAAAATTGGTCGAACTGAATGTATTGCAAAAGGTGCAGTTGACTTAACAAATTATGTTGATGTAAAAGGTATAGCATGTGCAAGCATCAGTGGCTATACTGCAAGATTTATAAGTAATTTTAGACCACATTGTCCAATTGTTGCAACATGTACAAGTGAAGTTGTAGCAAGAAGTTTAGCACTTAATTACGGCGTTTATACAAGTATAGTTCCAGTGTTTAAAAGTACTGATGAAATGATTAATATTGCTAAAACTAAAACTAAAGAATTTCTGAATTTGGATAAAGAAAATAAAATAATTATTACTGGTGGCATTCCAATAACATCTGAAGGAAGAATTACTAATTTCTTAAAAATAGAAGAAATAGATTAAATTATTAAAGTTGTGAAAGCAACTTTTTTTCTTGCATTTAATTAAGTATTTTAGTATCTTATAATTGAGGTGTATTAAAATGGATATAAATATTAAAATAGAAGACAAAGTACTTAATTATCGTGTTGCAGGGATAATAAAAAAAGATGATAAAATACTAGTAAATGAAAGAGTAGATGTAGATTATGTAAGTTTAATTGGTGGCAGAGCCAAAATAGGAGAATCATCTATAGAAGCTTTGATAAGAGAATTAAAAGAAGAAAGTGGCTATGATTTTAAATATGTTAAGACTTTAGGTATTATTGAAAATTTTTTTGTATCAAGATATGATAATAAAGAATATCATGAAATATTAATTATTCATGAAATGGAATTTAATGATAAAGAATTATATAATTTAGAAAAAATTCAAAATTATGAAGAAGAAAATGTAAAATTTGTATGGAGAACTTATGAAGAATTAGCAAATGTAAACTTTGTACCAAAGATTATCTTAAATTACTTAAAAAAAGATGAATTGTTTCATTTAATAAACAAAGATAACTAGTTTAATACTAGTTTTTTAATGCTCCCATCATTCGACAAATTAATATAAAAAATTATGTTATATTACATTTGGAGGTTTTGAATGCAAGAACAAAAATATTATGATGAAATAAAAGATTTAATTGAAACAAAAGAAATAAATGGTAAAGCTAGATATTTAAAAGATAATAAAGACACAATTTTAATTAATTGGAATATAGGAAGATTAATTGTTGAAGCTCAAGGTGGAGAACTAAGAGCAAAGTATGGAGATAATTTAATAAAAAAGTGGGCTATAGAATTAGAAGCTAAATATGGAAGTAATTATGGAGTCAGAAATTTAAATTTGTATCGTAAGTTTTATATTACTTTTCTAATTGTGCACGCACTGCGTGCACAATTAACATGGACACATTACAAAATAATATTATCTATAAAAAATGAAAGTGAAGGAAATTATTATATAAATCAAGTAATACTTAATAATTTATCAAGTAGAGAATTAATTAGTGAAATCAAAAATAAATTTTTTGAGAGATTAAGTTATGCCGATAAAACAAACATTAAACTATTAGAAAATAGTAATGATTTAACTATTAATGACATGATAAAAGATCCTATATTGATAAAAAGTAATAACAACATAATAAATGAAAAAGCCTTACACAAATATATAATAGAAATGCTTGAAGAAAGATTTCTAGAATTAGGAACTGGGTTTGCGCTTATAGGTCATGAATATAAAATACAAATTGAAGGGCACACATATTCTTTAGATTTATTATTTTTTAATTATAAACTTAATTGTTTTATTGTAGTAGAATTAAAATTAAAAAGTGCAAGTATAAAGGATATAGATCAAATTAAGTTTTACACTAAATTAGTAGATAAAAATTTAAAAGAGAATAATCACAATAATACTATCGGTTTACTAATAGTAAAGAAAAAAGATAAATATGTTATTGAATATGCTACAGATAGTAATATATATTTAACTAATTATGAGTTAATAAATGTATAAAAAACTTCTTTTTTTAACATAATCAACATAGATATTAAAAGGAGGACAATATGTTTAATAACTTTGGATTTATAGGAAGTAAGATATTAAAAACTGCGGAAGAAGAAAGATACAACATGCACCATCCATATGTAGGAAGTGAACATTTATTGCTTGCAATATTAAAAAGCAATAGTGATTTAAAGAAAAAATTAAATGAATATAATTTGACTTATAAAAAATTTAAAGATGAACTTATAAGGATTGTTGGTGTACCAAAGAAAAATATTGAAGTTAATTTATATACACCATTATTAAAAAGAATAATATCTAATGCGTTAGATGATGCCAAAGAAAATAATAAAGGTGAAGTAACACCAAATCATTTGTTAATTGCTATGCTTGATGAAGGAGAAGGTATAGCAATACGTATAATGATTGGTTTAGATATAGATATAGATTCATTGTATGATGAATTAAAGATTAAACCTAATGATATAGCAAAAGATAAATTAGAAATATTTAATGTTGGGACAATACTTAATAATAAAGTTGATAATGATGAAAAAGTTATTGGGAGAAATTCTGAAATAAACAATTTAATTGAAGTATTACTTCGAAAAAAGAAAAGTAATCCATTACTTGTAGGCCCTGCAGGAGTAGGGAAAACTGCGATAGTAGAAGAACTAGCAAGACGAATAAAAAATAAAGAAGTACCCACTATATTAGAAAATAAAATTATAGTTGATTTACCAATGGGCGATTTAGTAAGTGGCACAAAGTATCGAGGAGAATTTGAAGAAAGACTTACTAAAATAATAAAAGAAGTTATTAAAAATAAAAATATTATTTTATTTATCGATGAAGTTCATACAATGGTTAATGCTGGTGGAGCAGAAGGAGCTATAAATGCCGGAGATATATTAAAACCATATTTAGCTAGAGGAGATATTCATGTTATTGGAGCAACAACAATTAAAGAATACGAAAAGTTTATTGCTAAAGATAAGGCTTTAGAACGAAGATTTGAACTTATACAAGTAAAAGAGCCAAATCTAGAAGAAACAAAAGATATATTACTAGGTATTAAAAAAAGTTATGAACATCATCATGGAATAAAAATAAGTAATAAAAATATTGAGGATATATGTAATCTTAGTAATAAATATTTATATAGTAAGAAAAATCCTGATAAAACTATAGATTTATTAGATAGTATTTGTGCTTATATAAAAAGAAAAAATACTAGTAATGAAGAAATTAAAATTATAAATGATAATTTAATACAATTAACAAAAGAAAAAGAGAATTATGTGAAAAATAATGAGTATGAAAAAGCATTAGATGTATGTTTAAAAATAAATGATTTAGAAAGCCAAGGGAAAAATATTAAAAACACTAAAAAAGATATAATAACTTACAATGATATTTTAAAAGTAATAGAACAAAAAAGTAATATTCCAATGTTTAATAATAAAGATGAGTTAATTTATAAAATATCTAATAGTCTAAAAACTAATATATATAGTGAAACTAAAGCTATAAATAAAATTATTAACAATTTAAAAACTTATTTTAATACAGAAAGTAATTTAAAATTATTATTATTAGGTCCAAGTGGTGTAGGTAAGACTAGTTCTGTTAAACTAATAAGTAAAGAATTAAAAAATAATTTAATAAGATTAGACATGAGTGAATATAACTTAGAAACATCTGTTAATAAGCTTATTGGTGTATCCCACGGTTATATTGGCTATGATGATGAATATATATTTAAAAAAGTTAGTTATAATCCTTACAGTATAATTTTAGTAGATGAAATAGAAAAAGCTCATCCAAGTGTATTAAATTTATTTTTAACAATAATGGATGAAGGATTTATAACTGATGCTCATGGTGAAATAATAGATTTTTCGCATACTTTAATTTTTATGACTTCCAATGCTATAAAAAATAATAGTGTGGGCTTTACTAACAATGAAAATAATTTAACAGAAAACTTTAGTGAAGAGTTTTTAGGTAGATTTGATGATATAATATATTTTGATACATTAACAAAAGAAGAAGTACTAAATTATTTAAAAGAAAAAATAAACAATAACACTATAGATTATGAAAGTATTTTAAATGAAATTAATTATCAAAAATATGGTTTTAGAAATATAAATAGAGTTATAAATAAATATAAAGTAAAGATAAATAATTAACTGGTACTAAGTATCAGTTTTTTAAATTAAAAAAGTATGTAAAATTTGTGTAATAAGATTAACAGATTAAAAATCATTTGTTATAATCAGTTAGAAGGGAAGTGCAGAAAATGAAAATAATTTTGGATCCTGAATCAGGATTTTTAACAGAGGATAAAAAGAAGTATGATGTTAGAAAAGCGTTATTAAATGCGGGAGTTAAAGCAGGGGTTTGTTTTAAGCCAGGAGAAGTAACTCCAGAAGTAGTTCGTGAAACTGAAACAGAAGAGCAAAGATTAAAAAGAGGACTAGATACTATATTTAGTGAACATACTTCACCTAGTGAACAACCACAAGTTTCATTAGAAATAGTAGGAATACCAAAAATAATGTGTATGGTATTAAATAATGAACAACAATATAACGCTGATGAAAGATCTTTAAGATATACAGCAGTTAAACCAAATGATTACATAAGTGAAGAAGAAACAACACTTTATAATAAATGGTTAGAAATATTTATTAATTTATTAAATAAAGAATATTTAGATTTTTTTAAACGATTCAATCAAGGTGATACAGAAGAAAAGACTAACAAAAAAACTCAAAGTGCAATTAAAAAGATAGCGCAAGAAAATGCTAGATATATGGTAAGTGTATTTATGCCAACAACATTAACATATACAGTACCATTTGCCCAAATAAATAAAATATGTTTATATATGGAAAGAATAATAAATAAACCTTTAAATGAATTTGAAGAATTATTAGTTCCATACTTTAAAGAATTTATCCACTCTTTAAAAGATTTAGATGTAGCATTAACCAACAATAAAGTAAAAGAAATTTTTCCTAATATTAAAAATGTACCAGATAATAATGAACTTACATACACCAATAATAAACAAACTGAACTATCATTATTTTCAGAAAGAAATAAATTTTCTGGTATTAACTTACCAAATGAATATGGTGTAACATTTAGTTATAATATGGAATTATCATTAGCAAGTTATGCTCAATTTCATAGACATCGTACAACAAATTTTGAAATTGAAGTTCCAAAATTATCAGAAGAAAAATTTTATATTCCGCTTCTTTTAGATGGTAAAGAAGAATTAATTAAAGAATGGTTAAAAGATATAAAATCTGTTAACAAATATTATCCACAAGGAAAAATAATAAGAGCTAACGCTAATGGATCTTTGAAAAGATTAGTACAATATGTAGGTAAAGAAAGAGCTTGTGATAGAGCATTTTTAGAAACAGAAGATTTATTTACTAATGAAATGTTACCAGGAATATATGAAGGTTTATTAGCAAGTGGTAAAATTGAACTTGCAGAAACTTTAAAACCTTATGTAGGAAAGTTAAGATGTATGTATCCAGATTATAAATGTCCAGGAGTATGTGGACATCCAAGAATTAGGAGAAAATTTTAGTTAATAAATTTTAAAATAGGAGAGATATGATGCAAGGTAAATTAATAGTTATTGAAGGAACAGATTGTTCAGGAAAAGAAACACAAACTAATTTATTATATGAAAGATTAAAAAGTGATGGAGTAAAAGTAGCAAGAATGGCATTTCCAATGTATGATACTCCAACAGGACAAATTATTGGGGCTTGTTTAATTGGTAAGCCATATATGTGTGAAAAATTATTAAAAAATAATCATAGCTTTTTCCCTGAAGGTGGAGGCAATGTTGATTCTTTAACAGCATTAAGTTATTATGCTGCAGATAGAAGATATAACTTACCAACTATAAATAAATATTTAAATGAAGGTTATACTTTATTGATTGATAGATATGTAACAAGTAATATGGCTCATCGAGGTGGTATGATTAAAGATGATGTAATGAGACATAAAATGTATAAAAAAATAGATATGTTAGAATATGAAATAATGGAATTACCAAGACCTGATAGAGTAATACTTTTATATATGCCTTATGAACAAGCTTGTGTTTTAAAAGCTAAAAGAGAAGAATTACCTGATGAAACTGAACAAAATGAAGAATACTTGCGTTTAGGCGAAAAAGCATATTTAGAGTTAGCTAGTCTTTATAATTATGATGTTGTTAACTGCACTATTAATGAAGAAATAAGAAGTATAGAAAGTATCCATGAAGATGTTTATAAATTAGTGAGAAAATAATTAGAATGACTTTATAGTTATTCTTTTAAATTTTACTAATTTTAATAAATCTGTTAAGCAGAAATATGAATATTTGCTAAGCAGATTTTGATGTTTTAGTATAACCAATTTATATAAATCTGTATTTTGACTTTATTTTATAAAACTGTTAGGATAAGCCTAAGAGGTGATAAAATGGACTATTTTAAAGAAATTGAACAATTTATTATAAGAAATGAGGTTAATAAAAAATCAAGAAGAATAGAAGAGAATAACGATATATTATTTAATTATTGGAATATAGGTAAATTAATAATGAAAGCTCAAGGTGGAGAGGCTAGAGCAAAATATGGTAACAAATTAATAAAAGAATGGTCTTTGGAATATACCGAAAAATATGGTAAAGGCTATGATTATACAAACTTATCTAGGGCAAGACAATTATATTTAGCTTTTCCAATTCTTGGGCCAGTGGCCCAACTATCTTGGACAACAATATCGAAATTATTACCAATAAAAGATGTTAATAAAAGAAATTACTATATTAATTTGTGTTTAGAAAATAATTTATCTAAAAGAGAATTAATTAAAGAAATAAAAAATAATTCTTATGAACGTTTATTAGTTAAAAAAGATGAAATTAAAATAAATAATCCTAATAAAAAATATAAATTGATAGAAAATATAAAAAATCCAATAATAATTGAACTAACAGAAAATGAAAGAATTAAAACAGAAAAAGATTTAGAAATTATGATTTTAAGTAAATTAAAAAGTATTTTTAAACAATTAGGTGAGGGTTTTGCATTTATAGATAATCAATATAAAATTACTTATAATAAAAGAAATTATTATATAGATATTTTGTTATTTAATATTAAATTAAACTGTTATGTAGTAGTAGAATTAAAAACAAGAGAGTTGAAAAAAGAAGATAAGTCACAAATAGAATTTTATATGAATATTATTAATGAAAAAATAAAAGAAATATTTCATAATAAAACTATTGGTATAATAATATCTAAAGAACAAGATAAATTTATAGCAAATTTTGTGAGCGATGAAAGTATAATACCTATAACTTATATAATAAAATCTTAAAAGTGAAATATAATTCATATATTATAATGTAAACTTTATTAGGCAATTGCTTGACAATATTACTAGCCAAAAGATATACTTAACTTAAGAGATTATGTTGTGTTTAAGGAGGTAAAAATGAAGAATTTTACAAATTACACAGTTTATGATAAGAAAGAGAATTTGAGTGATGAAACAAAGGTTGTAAGAGGAGCACTAGGACATGATCCGGTAACAGGCGCCATAAGTTTTCCAATCTTTCAATCATCAACATATAGACATATAGGTATAAAAGAAAATACTAATTTTAATTATAGTAGAATAATTAATCCAACTAGAGAAGAATTTGAGCGTACTATGGCTATGTTAGATCATGGGTATAGAGCTTTTGCTGTTTCTTCTGGTATGGCCGCAACATCACTTGTATTAACAATGTTAAAACCAAAAGAACACATATTAATATCTGATGATGTTTATGGTGGTACAGTTAGAGCATGTGATGAAGTATTAAAATATAATGGAGTAGAATATAGTCAAATAGATTTTACTGACTTAGAAAATGTTAAGAAAAGTATAAGACCAAATACAAAAATGATGTTTATTGAAACACCAACTAATCCAATGATGAAAGTTGCGGATATTGCATCTATTTGTGAATTTGCTCATTCTAAAAGTATTACAGTTGTTGTAGATAATACTTTTTTAACAAGTTATTTTCAAAAACCATTAGATTTAGGAGCGGATTTAGTAGTTTATAGTGCAACAAAATATATTGGTGGACATAATGATATTTTAGCAGGAGTAGTTGTTGTAAAAACTAAAGAACAAGCAGATTATTTAAATTTACAAATGGCTATTTATGGAGCCTGTTTAGCACCTATGGAATCATGGTTAGCATTACGTGGATTAAAAACTCTAGCGGTTCGTATGGATAGACATTCATCTAATGCTAAAGAAATAGCTGAATTCTTGCGGAATCATCCTAAGGTTAATAAAGTATATTATGCAGGATTTAAAGATCATCCACAATATGAAATTAGTTTAAAACAATCAACTGGCTTTGGAGGAATGATTAGTTTTGAATTAGACAGTATGGAAACTGTTAATAAATTCTTAGAAAGAATAAATTTAATATTATTTGCAGAAAGTCTAGGAGGGGTTGAATCATTAGTAACTCATCCGGCTTCTAGAACACATACTGAAGTATCAAAAGAAACGAAAGAAAAACTGGGAATAACTGATACTTTATTAAGACTTTCTGTAGGAATTGAAAATGTAGAAGATTTGATAAATGATATTAAACAGGCATTAGAATAAGATTATATATTATAGGAGGTAAATAATGAAATTAGAAAGTATTTTAAAGAAAATTGATTATAGTTTATTAAGTGGATCATTAGATACACTTATAAATGATATTAAATATGATAGCCGCAAAGTAGAAAAAGATGATATTTATGTAGCATTAAAAGGTTTTACAAGTGATGGACACGATTATATTCCAGAAGCTATAAGCAAAGGTGCAAGTGTTATAGTTTTATCTAAAATGGTGAGTATTCACGGTGATGTAACAGTTATTAAAGTTGATGATACTAGAATTGCACTTTCATACATGGCGGATAATTATTTTGGTAATCCAAGTGATGGTTTAACTACTATTGGGGTTACTGGAACAACTGGTAAAACAACTACTACTCATATGATAAGAGATATGTTAGAATCTGTAGGAGTTAAATGTGGCTTAATAGGAAGTATTGGAATTAAGTATAATGATATAGTAGAACATACAGATAATACTACACCAGAATCATATGAAGTGCATAAAGCGTTTAAAAAGATGTTAGATGCTGGAATGACTCATGTTGTAATGGAGTGTTCTAGTCAAGCATTTAAAATGCATAGACTTTCTGGTATTACATTTGATTTAGGAGTACTTACAAATGTTACAACAGATCATATAGGGCCTGGAGAACACGAAAGTCAAGAAGAGTATGTAGCATGCAAAAATATGCTATTCTTAAATAGTAAAAAAGTTATATCAAATAATGATTCAGAGTATTTAAATGATGTATTAAAAGATGTTAAAGTGCCTATTATAACATATGCTCTTGATAATGAAGCGGATATAAAAGTATCAAAAATAAAACTTATTAATGATTCAGATTTCTTTGGTTCTGAATTTAATACTACAGGTCTAATAAGTGATACGTTTAGAACAAGTATTCCAGGAGAATTTAATATATATAATTCATTATGTTCTCTAACAGTTATTAATGCTTTAGGAATAGATTCAAGTAAGGCTAAGGAAGCTTTATTAAATGTAAAGGTACGAGGACGTATGGAAACTGCTCTAGTAACATCAAAATTTAAAGTATTAATAGATTATGCTCATACTGAAGATGGGATGAAAGAATTAGTTAAAACTTTAAGAGCTTATAAGCCAAAAAGATTAGTAAGTATTTTTGGTGGTGGGGGAAACCGCCCGAAAGAGAGAAGATATAGTTTAGGTGAAATAATTGGTGGTTCTAGTGATTTATGCATAATTACTATGGATAATCCAAGGTTTGAAGAAATAAGTTCTATTAATAAAGATATTAAAGTTGGGTTAGATAAAGTAAATGCAAAGTATATTGAAATTGAAGATAGAAGTGAAGCAATTAAATATGCTTGTATGAATGCCCTAGATGGAGATTTAATATTATTAGTAGGAAAAGGCCATGAAGAATATCAAGATATTAAAGGAACAAAATATTATTTTAATGAATTAGATGTAATAGAAGAAGTTAAAGTTAGTTTAAAATAACTTCTTTTTTTGTATAATTATGTATTTTCTATTCACTCTAATAATGGTGATATAATGAAAAAAACTTCCATATCTTTTGGTTTAGTAAATATACCAGTTAATATTAATCCGGTTATAAAAAATAATGATATATCTTTTAATCAACTTCATAAAAAGTGTTTATCAAGAATAAAATATGTAAAATATTGTCCACATTGTAAAAAAGAAGTTAAACAGGCTGATATTATTAAAGGTTATCAATATGAAGAAGATAATTATATAACTTTAACAGAAGAAGAATTTGATAAATTAAAAAGTGAAGATGAAAAAACAATTGAAATAATAGGTTTTGTTGATTTAAAAGAAATAGATCCAGTATATTATGAAAAAAGCTATGTAGTTAATGCAAATAGTAAAAGTAAAGCTTATAGTTTATTTAAAACAGCACTTGCTAGAACAAAAAAAGTTGCTTTAGCTAAAACAGTTATTGGTACTAAGTTTTATTATGTTATTTTGAGATTTAATGATAATAATATAATAATGAATACTTTATATTTTTTAGAGGAAGTAGTAATACCTGAAAATGTCGTAGATGTGAAATTTACAGCAAAGGAATTAGATTTAGCTATAGAACTTATAACTTCTTTAAATATGAAATTCAAACCAGAAGAATTAATTGATGAATATCAAACTAAAATTAAAGACGCTATCGATGATAAAATTGATGGTAAAACTATTAAGAAACCTCGTAAAAAACAAGAAAAAAACATCAAAGATTTAATGACAGCCTTAGAAATGAGTTTAAAAAATGTTTAATTCTAAAAAATTAAAACCAATGCTTTTAAAAGAAGTTGATAAACCATTTAATGATAAGAATTATATTTATGAATTGAAATTTGATGGGATTAGAGCAATTATTTATGTTGATAAAAACAGTTTAAAAATAACAAATAGATATGGCGTTGATATAACTCGTTTGTATCCAGAACTTCAAAATATAAAGAAAAATATTGGTAATAATAAAGTAATATTTGATGGTGAAATAATTACTTTTGATAATGGGGTGCCTAGTTTTAGTAAATTACAATTACGAAGTCATTTAAAAGATATAAATAAAATAAATAATTTAAGTAAAGAGATACCTGTAGTATTTATAGCCTTTGATATTCTGTATTTAAATAAAGAACTAATTAACATGAAGCTTATTGATAGAAAAAAATATCTTAAAAAATTTAAAGATACGGAATATTTTATTAAAACTAAAGAATATGTTGATGGTAAAAAATTGTTTTCTCAAGTTAAAAAATTAAAACTTGAGGGTATAGTTGCTAAAGAAAAAAATAGTTTATATATTCCTGGTAAAAGGGTATATTGTTGGCTTAAAATTAAGAATTTTAAAGTTGGTAATTTTATAATTCATGGCTATATAAAAAATAAAAATAAATATAGTTTGCTTCTTGGTGAATATAAAAATAATATGTTATATTATGTTGGTAAAGTTAGTGTAACCTCAAAAAATGAAACTTTAAAAAAAGCTTTAAATTCTAGAAAAATAGATAATAAATTTATTAATAGTAATGAAAAGGGGTTGTATGTAGAACCTATACATAAAATAAAAGTACATTATATGGAAAGAACTAGTACTAACATGCTTAGACAACCTTTTGTTAAAAACAAAAATAAAGCTTAGTTGTTAAGCTTTATTTACTTCCATAATAACTGGTAAGATAATTGGATGTCTGCCAGTTAATTCGTTTATAAATGGATATAATTCTAAAATAATTTGATTTTTTAAATCAGTATGACTGTAACTAGAATTTGCTAAAGTTTTATTAACAATTTCTGTTATTTTATTTTCTATCTTACTTATCAATTCAGGGTTTTCATTAACCATTATAAATCCGCGTGTTGTAACATTTGGTTTAATTAATAGCTTTCTGGTTAAAGTATTAATATTTAATATAGTTACTAATATTCCATCATTACCCATTAATTTACGGTCTTTTATTACTTGGCTACCTATATCACCAATACGTGAACCATCTACATATACATCGCCACTTTTAATTGATTCACCACGAGTTACTATACCATTATTTAAATTAATTACATCACCATTTTTACATATAAATATATTTTCTTTAGGTATGTCACAAGATTCTGCAATTTCGCCATGTTGTTTTAACATTCGATATTCACCGTGCATTGGCATAAAATATTTAGGTTTAATTATTCTAAGCATCCATTTTAATTCTTCTTCTTTAGCATGTCCTGATGTATGAACATCATTAAAAGTTCTATTAGTGTAAACTTTTACACCTTTTAAATATAATTTGTTTATAACTCTGTTAATGCTGGCAGCATTACCGGGAATAGGAGATGAAGAAAATACTACTAAATCATCTGGCATTAATGTTATTTGTTTATGAATACCATTTGCTATTCTAGATAAAGCTGCTAGAGGTTCTCCTTGAGTTCCTGTACATAAAATGCAGATTTCTTTTTTCTTTAAATTCTTAGCTTGATTATTATCAATAAATATTGTTTTATCTTCAATTAAGCCATTGTTCATAGCAAGTTCAATACTTGTTTCCATTGAACGCCCAAATATAATTATTTTACGATTATTTTTGCGACATGTTTCTACTATATGTTTTATACGATAAATATTTGATGCAAATGTGGCTATAATTACACGCCCATGATGGCGAGATACAATATCATTTAAAGCTTCGTCAACACTTGATTCGCTTTTTGAAAATCCTTCTGATAAAGCATTTGTAGAATCACTTAATAGTAATGTAACACCTTTACTTCCTAATTCAGCCATTTTATGAATATTTGCCATTGGGCCAATTGGTGTTAAATCAAATTTAAAGTCTCCAGTTTCAAATATTGTTCCATTAGGTGTATGAATTGCAATACCAAAAGAACCTGGAATAGAGTGGGTAGTTCCAACAAATTCTATTGTAAAATATTTAGTTTTTAATACTGTTTCTTCTGTTACTAATTCAATGTTATTATAATTGATATTTTTGTCTGTTAATTTTTTTACTATTAAATCAGCGGCAATTTTAGAAGCATATATTTTTGGAATATTTACTGTGTTAAGTAAAAAAGATATTCCACCAATATGGTCTTCGTGTCCGTGAGTTATAACTAAACCTTTAATTTTTTCTTCATTTTGTTTTAAATATGTAACATCTTGAATAACATAATCTATACCTAGCAAGTCATCTTCAGGGAACATTACACCAGCATCTATTACAATAATTTCATCATTATGAGTTACAACATACATATTTTTACCAACTTCGCCTAAGCCACCTAAGGCTACAATGGACGTAGTCTCATTATTATTTTTCATAAAATCTTCCTCTCAATAAAATAAAAAAAGTTGTAAAACTTGAGTTAATTATACTATTTTTTTTAATTTTTGTCTACTATAACTTATTTTAGTGTCAAACTCGCTTGATTAAATATATTTTAAGAGTTACAATGTATTTAGGTGATAGAAGTGAAAGATTTAGATAAAAAAAGACTTGTTGGAATAATATTAGGGGCTTTATTAGTGCTAGCTATGGGAGTGAAATTTTATTTAGATTATAAAGAAAATAATAATACTATAGAAAAAATAGCTACTGCGGATGCTAAAAAATTTAAAAAGGAATATGAAGATTTAAATGGTACAACTGCTTATGGTGAAATTAAATATAAAGATTTAAAAATTAGCGAATATATTCCAGTTGTTTATAAAACAGATAAAGAAATAGTTAATATTTTAAATAATGGTACTGGGGTAATTTATTTTGGCTTTAATTCTTGTCCTTGGTGCCGTAGTATGGTAGAAACTTTATTAAAAGTGATAGAAGATTATGAAGTAGAAAATTTCTATTATACTGATATTAAACATATTCGTTCTAGTTTTAAAGTAGAAAATAAAAAGTTAGTGGAAACTAAGGGTACAGAAAGTTATTATGATATATTAGAAAAATTAGATGGATATTTAACGGATTATGTTATAACAGATAATAATAAAGATTATGATACTAATGAGAAAAGACTTTATGCTCCAACTGTTGTTGTTGTAAAAGAAGGAGAAATTCTTGGAGTTCATGAAGTTACTGTTGATAGTCAAACAAATCCTTTTGATGGTTTAAATGATACTCAAAAAGAAGAACTTTATGGTATTTATGAAGAAATGATAAAAAAACTAGATGAAAATACTTGTTCAAAAGCTGGATGTTAATCCAGCTTTTAGTTTGTGTCTTCAATAAATGTTTTGCTTTTGTGTGGCTCATCAAATAATAAATCTTCATAATTTTTTTGCCTTAATACTTCATATAAACAGATTGCTACAGTGTTTGATAAATTTAATGATCTAACATTATCAGTCATAGGTATTCTATAACATCTATCAATATATGGTTTTAATATTTTGGTTGGTATACCTGTAGATTCTTTTCCAAAAAATAAGTATATATCATCTTTAATATCTTTATAATTGGGAGTAGAATGTGGTTGATGACCATATCTTGTAAAAAAGAAATATTCTCCTTTATTTTTATTAAAAAATTCTTCAATATTTTCGTATACTTGGTATACACATTTATCTATATAATTAACACCACTTCTTTTAATATATTTTTCGTCTAACGAAAAACCTAATGGTTTAATTAAATGTAGTTTTGTATTACTTGCTACACAGGTACGCATAATATTTCCAGTGTTTCCAGGTATTTCAGGTTCAAATAAAACAACGTTTAACATAATTTCACTTCCAAATCTATTAAAAATTATAAATCATATTTAATTTATTGTAAATCAAATTGACAATTATTTTTAGATATTTTATACTTTATTTATATTGGAGGGTTTTGTATGAAACAATTAATTACGTTTGATAATCTTTTAAATGCTGCATTATTAAAATTTGATGGTATTGTCGATAATAAAGATTTAGCTATACTTATTGAAATGCTAAAAAAAGAAAATATATTTTTAGAGGATTGTGACTCTATTATTAATAAATTGAAGAAAAAAGGTTATGAATCTTGGGGAATTTATGATTTAGAAAATTTTAATGGCTTAAGTTTAGAACAAATACAAGTTGAATTAGAGAATCAACAAGGTATTACTATGAAACATTTTATGGAAAATTTAGACTTAAATGAATTAATTTTGCGTAAAATTTTTCCAAGAATATTTACGCATGTTGTTTATCATAATTATAGTAATGTACTTGTAAAACATATTAAACTATTAAATTTAAATGGTTTTGTTGATAATTTATATTGGCAGGGTAGTACAAGGATTTTTAATATTACTTATAAGGGTGTGGCTTATTTGTTTATCAAAGATAATCCTGAACTAATAAACTCATTTAAAGATATAATAATAAATCAAGGTTTGGATGTTCAATATTTAAATGATTTTATTTTAGATACTTATCCTAAATGTAAATATAATTTAAATATTATAGATTATCAAAAATATTGTCTTCAAAAAATAACAGAAGAAGAAATGGCTTTAACTAGAAAAAAGAAATTATCTTTGTCTGGATCTGAACTTCCTTTTTAATTATTTTTAAAAATGTAGATTACTCTACATTTTTTCTTGATAACTTTTTTAATTTTTCTTATAATTAATTAGAGGTAATAATTTATGGCAGAAAAATTAGCAAAATTTGTAGTAGGTTTATTTGGAAGTATTACAGCAGTATGGTGGGGTAAATATTTAGTTATGTTTATTATATCTTTAATGCCTATTTTAGAGCTTAGGGGAGGACTTATTGCTGCAAGTTTAATGGACGCTCCAATGGTTACAAGCTTTATTGTTTGTTTTATAGGTAATATTATTCCAATACCTTTTATTTTATGGTTTATTACGGAAATATTCGATTTTATGAAAAGAAAAAGTCCTAAGCTTGCAAAAATAGTGGATAAGATGGAAAAGAAAGCAGATAAACAAAAAGAACAGATTGAAAGATTAAAATATTTAGGTTTAATGCTTTTTGTAGGGATACCTCTTCCTGGTACTGGTGCTTGGACTGGTTGTTTAATAGCGGCACTTCTTGGTATGGATAAAAAGAAATCTTGTATTGCTGCAATACTTGGAGTTATACTTGCAGGTATTATCATGCTTATATTTTCTTATGGTATTTTAGGAGGGATAATTAGATGACAACAATATATTTGATTAACAATAGTTTAACTATGAATAATTTAGCTTTTCCTAACAATGAAACATTAGAATCCAAAAGAGAAAAAAGATTACTTAGTATTGAAGGGGAAATGGAAGCTAAAAAATTAGCAAAAAGCGATTATATGCAAAATATTAACGTCATTTATGCATCACCATATGTTATGAGTATTGGAACAGCTAAATATTTGGCAAATGAATTGCAATTAGATATAAAAATAGATTCTTTAATTGGTGAAAGAAAAATTGGTAATTTAGGGGATAAAAAAATTAGTATGATTACTGAACTTCAAGAAAGCGATTTTAATTATAAGTTAGTTGGTGGAGAATCTTTAAATGAAGTAAAATTGAGAATGCTAAAATTCTTAAAAAGTATTTTAATAGAAAATGAAGCTAAAGAAATTGCTATATTTACTCATAATGTTGCAATAACTTGTTTATTAAGCGAATATTGTACTAAAGGATTTAATTTAGATAATAGATTAATTCTTAATTATAATGATGATGCTGTAGTTGATGGAACTTGGCATGGAATAAATATTATTGAGCTTAAATTCGATAATAATGAACTTGTTTCTATAGTAAGAAAAAAGTAGAAAAATAGTTAATTTTCTACTTTTTATCTTCTAAAGAGTCAATTGTTTTCCATTCTGTCGTTCCACATGTAGTACAAATAAATGGTACTAAAACCTTTAAACCTTCTGGTTTATCGTATTTTTCTTCTAAGCTTACACATAATAGACCAGTTTTTTCGTCTATGTATGCTTTTCCTTGGCGTGTAGTTTCTGCACATTTGTTGCATCCTGGTTTTTTCATTTTTTTCCTCCTTATACTTTATTATTTTCATTTTTTGTGTTATAATACCTTTCATTGGGAGGTTTTTGATATGATACGTAATGAATATGATGCTTATGATGTATGTATAAATGATCAAAATGAACGTTTTATTGTAATATATAAAGTAACATTGGAAAGTGAAGATGCTGATTATTATGTAAAAAGATCAGTTAACTGTTTTGAATCAAATAATTTAAAAGAAGATATTAAAAAACTTAGAAGTGAAGGCTATTATAGTATTTCAGAATTTGGTTTTCTTCATGATCCAATTGACAGTAATAACATATTAGCTACTATGTATTTTACATTTAAAGGTAATAGAGTTGTTACTTTAGAAAAAATTTATTATCAAGAAATAATAAATGATATGACTTATATTATGGGGTGTGTTAATTTTGTGGATTTAATCACAGGTAATGAATATATAGTAAGAACAAATAATTTTGGCATACAATCAGATGAAACTATACGATTTGCTGAAAGTCTTGGCTATATACATATATCTGATTACAATTTAAAAAATGACTTTAATAAACTTAATGATTATTTTATTCATAAATTAGTTCCAAAAAAGAAGTAATATTAATGTTACTTCTTTTTTACTTTATAAAATTAACTTTACATTTTGATAATCTTCTATATATTACAGCTTTTCTTTTTCTGTTAATTTGTTTAAATAAAATATCATATAACATTTCCCATATAAATACCCAACCAGCTATTAGTGATATTTCACTAATAAAAGATGACGTTTCCTGTGAAATAGATATTAGAAAAACACCTAATAAAAGTAAAATTAAACGTAAATAATCATCATATTTATCTATTAGTTTTAAATCTTTAAATTTTAAATTATAATTATTATGTATAGCGTTTATTAATAAATCTTGTTCATCTTTTCCTAAATTACTTTTTATACTTAGTTCATTTATATTTTTAGAACTTTTAATAATTTCTGATATCAGATAATTATCTAATTCAGGGTTTAATAAATTGTTATTGTATTTATTTAAAGCATCATTTATATTATTAATTTCTATATTCATAGTATCACCTTAATTTATTTTAACATAATTTGTTATTTTTTAAAACTCGAACCATTTAAAAGTTCGAGTTTGTTAACAAAATTGGTGGAGTAGAGGAGAATCGAACTCCTGTCCAAAACATCCTATCATACAACATCTACAAGTTTAGCTTGATTTAAAATTCATTTTTTTAATGGCTCAAGACTAACCTATAAAAAAACTAAGTTTAGTTAATATTCATTCTTTTAACCTAAACAATTAAAAGGATATATCTTATATTTATGAACCTCAAATTATCCTATAAGCAAAATAAAGTGAAGCTTGCTATTCCTATATTATTCTAAATTAGGCAAATGCATAAGCATTTGAAGCAAAAGAATTTTCATTCTTGTCATTTAATTTTAATTGTAGACTTAAGGCGTCACTTCCACTTGCAGTCATATTTAGTAATATCTGTCGAAACCTGAGCTACCCCATGTGTTATGTATTATAGCATAAAAATATAAAAAAAGAAAGTGTTACTACTTTCTTAATAATGCTGTTGCTATAATAAAACCAATATTTAATATACCATATAATAATATAGCAAAATTTATAAAACCAGCTTTTGTTTTTGGTGGTACATCTTCAATAAGTGATGGTAAATTTTTATTTTTTAATTCTCTTATCATTGCTTTACCTTGAGTATCTCCAATAGTTTGTGTTAATCTAAAATATTCATCTAATTTATTATTAACAATAGTTCCCATTATTGTTTCTTTAGGCATGCTAGCAATCATAATTTCAATATTTGTTATTAACATTTTATTATCATCAGTTAATTTATTAAAATTTTCTTTTGCTTCAAAATATAATTTCATATATGAGTTAATATTATTTTCTAAGTCTTCTTTATTTATTAAAATATTATCATATGCGTTTTTGTTTAAAATTTGGCTAAAACTATATAGATTATTGCAATTTTTGTTTAATTTAATAATTTTCATAAATTCTGCAGGATTAGTATTCCAAACTTCTCCTGGTAAAGTCCTTAAGTCAAAAGTAAGTAATTCGCTGGCTATAATTTGATTATAATTAATATAAGTTATTGTGTTATTTTCACATGTTAATCCATTTAAATTTGGATAAAATTCCAAATTTTGTCGAAATATAAAATCGTTAATATTAATAATTTTGCTTTTATATAAATCGGTATCACTCATAGTATCCAGCCTCTCTAGTTTATTTAATTGTAACAAAAAAAGAAATAAAAAACAACACTAAACAAAAACAAATTTATGTTGTATAATATTTTTGGGGATTTTTATGAAAAAAATTGATAAAAAGTTTGTCATAGATTTAAGTAATAAAAAAAATGAGCCATCTTGGATGCTTGATTTTCGCTTGTATTCGTTAAAAAAGTTTAATGAATTAGATAACCCAAATTTTGGTCCAAAACTTAATATTGATTTTGATAAAATTGTTTATTATAAAGAAAATAAAAATAAGATGACAGATAATTGGGATAATGTGAGTAAAGATATTCGTGGTACATTTTGTGATTTAGGAGTTATTAAAGCTGAACAGGATTATTTATATGGTGTAACTAATCAATATGAAAGTGAAGTTGTTTATCATAATATTAAGGATAAAGATAGCAAAGTTATATTTACAAGTACTGATGATGCTTTACAAAAATATCCGGAGTTATTTAAAAAATACTTTAATAATTTAGTTAAATATGATGAAAATAAATATACTGCTTTAAATGGTGCTTTTTGGAGTGGGGGCTCTTTTATATATATTCCTAAAGGAGTTAAACTTGATAGACCCTTACAAAGTTATTTTAGAATTGATACTGAAAATTTAGGACAATTTGAAAGAACTATTATAATTGTAGATGATTATGCAGAACTTGAATACATAGAAGGATGTACGGCTCGCAGTTATTCGTCTACTAGTTTACATGCTGGAGTTGTTGAAATATATGTTGGAAAACATGCTAAGTGTAAGTATTCTACGATCCAAAATTGGAGTAAAGATGTTTATAATTTAGTTACTAAAAGGGCTATAGTAGAAGAATCTGGAGTTATGGAATGGATTGATGGCAATATTGGTTCCGGTATTACAATGAAGTATCCATCATGTATTTTAAAAGGCGATAATTCTAGAGGAAATTCTATTAGTATAGCATATGCTAATGAAGGACAAATAATTGATGCTGGCGCTAAAATGATTCATTTAGGTAAAAATACTAAAAGTAATATTGTGAGTAAATCAATTTCGTTAAATGGCGGAGTTAGTAATTACAGAGGCACTACTAAAATAACTAAGAATGCAATAAACTCTTATGCAACTGTTAAATGCGATACTATTATTTTAGATGATAAAAGTAAAAGTGATACAATACCAGATAATATCGTTTGTAATAATTCTTCAACTATAGAACATGAAGCAACAATTTCAAAAGTTAATAAAGAGAAATTATTTTATTTAATGAGTAAAGGTTTAAGTGAAAATTTAGCTAAAGAATTGTTAATAATGGGTTTTATTAATGATTTTAAACATGAACTTCCTTTGGAATATGCAGTAGAACTTAATAGATTATTAAAGAATTATTAATTTTACAGATTTTAATGTTTTGGTTAAGCAGATTTATATAAATTCTCTAGGCAGATTTTTGTGTTTTTGCTAAGCAGAAATAATAAAATCTGTACTTTGACACTATTTATTATAAGTGATATATTGCTCCCTGGAAGGGAGGAATATCATATGAATAATGTGACTTTAGTTGGTAGACTTACACAAGATCCTGAGATTAAAGAACTTAATGATGGAACTTTTAGAACTATTATTAATGTTGCAGTTTCACGTGATTATCGTAATAGTGAGGGAGTTTATGATGCTGATTTTATAAAATGTGTTTTATGGAATGGCATTGCAAGTGCTACTAAAGATTATTGCCGTAAAGGTGATGTGGTTGGAATAAAAGGAAAACTGCAATCACGTAATTATGAAACTGATAATAAAGAAAAAAAATATGTATTAGAGGTTATTGCAGAAAAAGTAACATTTTTATCTAGTAAGAAAGCAGATGAATAATCTGTTTTTTATTTTGTTCTTTTCTTGTTATAATAGTAAAATTAAATGGTAATTTTTACCAGAGGTGAAAAAATTACATTTATATTATAAGTAAAGTTATAATCTGTAATAGATGAGGGTGAAGCAGATGTTAAATGGAAGTAGGCTTAGAGAAGCTAGAAAATCTAAAGGTTTAACCCAAGAAAAATTAGGAGATTTAATTGGTGTGGGAAAATCTGCTATATGTTGTTATGAAAAAGAAACTAGAAATCCAACACTTGAAGCAGTTATTGAAATGATGCATGTTTTTGGTGTAAGTGCGGATTATCTTTTAGGTTCTGATTTTTTAATTAAAACTGTTGATAAAGATAATAATATACAATATGTAGCTATGACTAAAGAAGAAATTATTTTTATTGAAGAACTAAAAAAGAATAAAATGGTTTATGATATTTTGTTACAAGATCCAAAAAGAGGAGCGGATTTAGTAAAAAAAGAAATTGGCTAACTGTACTAGTCTATTTTTTTTTACATATAATTTTTTAGGTGATTATTTTTGAAAAAATATTATCAATATTTTGGTTTAGCTTTAATAATGGTTTTTAGCTTTTATTATACGGAAAAAATAGCTGCTATAATTTTAAATAAAAATCCTTTAATGGTTACCATAAATAATGAAAAAGCAAGTTATAATGTAGAGGCTGTAAATGCTGAGATTAATGGGGATTATATAACACCGGGAATTAATGGTTTACAAGTAAATGCTCGTGAATCATTTTATAAAATGCAAGAAGCTGATGTTTTTAATAAATATTTTTTAGTTTTTGAACAAGATAAACCTGATATTTCTTTAGAAGATAATAAAGATAAAATTATAAAAAATGGTAATAAATTATTAAATAAAGTAAGTATTATTTTAGAAACTGAAAATGAGGTTAGTGATTATTTAAAAGCTAATAATATTAAAGCTTCAATGTTAACAAATTTAGATGATTATCAATATAATAATTATTTTGAAGTAATAAACAATGAGGTTGAAGGGTTTAAGTCTTTAGAAAACACTTTAAATCTTAATAAAGAAAATAAACATATATGTGTTATTAATGATTATAACATGGATATTTGTTTAAAACATAAGAATTATTTAATAGATCCTACACTTAAGCTTAATACTAGTAATTTAAAAGATATTAAAAGTAAAATTGGTAAGGGTAGTATTATATTAATTAATAAAAATGTTAGTTTAATAGATGTTAAACTTTTGTTAAAAGAAATTAAATTTAAAGATTTAGAAATAGTATATGTTAGTGAAATTATAAGCGAAATAAATAATAATTAGTGTTTGTTGGTTAAGCTTGTAATATAAAAAGTTTTTTGGTATAATTGGAAATGCCTTAAAACTTTTTTATTTTAAATAATTAAATTTTTTTGAAACGGAGTTGATTAAATTGAGTAAAATAAAGATTTTTAGTTTGGGTGGATTAGATGAAAATGGTAAAAACATTTATTGTGTAGAAGTTGATAAAGATATTTTTATATTTGATTGTGGATTAAAATATGCTAGTGGTAATATGCTTGGTATAGATTATATAATCCCTGATTTTTCTTATTTAGTTAATAATAAAAAAAGAATTAAAGGGTTGTTTATAACTCATGGACATTATGAAAATATGGGAGCTACTTTAGATTTATTAAGCGTTATTCCTAACTTAAAAGTATTTGCTACTAAATTTACTAAATATGTTTTAATGGAAATGGGAGTTAATGAATCAAATATTTATGAAATTAAAGCTCATAAGAAAATGAATTTTTCTCATGTAAGTATTTTCCCAATAAGCGTATCTCATAGTTCTCCAGATTCAGTTATGTATGTAATTAATACTAAAGATGGTGCGATATGTTATACAGGTGATTTTATATTTGATCCATCAATGATGGGTGCTTATGATATGGATTTAGGTAAAATAGCATATGTTGGTAAACAAGGAGTATTATGTTTATTAAGTGAATCTTTATTTAGTGAAAATGTTGGGCATACTTCTCCAAATCATAAATTAGAAGATTTATTTAAGAAAACTATTAAAAATGCGCAAGGTAGAATTATGTTTATGGTTTTACCAACACATTTATACACAATAGATGAAATATTTAGGGCTGCCCAAAATTCACATCGTAAAATTGTTGTTATGGGTAAAAGACTTCAAAATATGATTAATTTTGGGTTAAAAGAAGGATACTTAAATATTGAAGAAGGTATGATGGGTGATTTATCTAATATAAATGATTCTAATGCAATACTTTTAATTTGTGATGATAAATCTAGTCCATATTCTGCGATGAATAAAATATATAATGGTTATGATAAGTTTATTAAATTAAAAAATAATGATACTATAGTTTTTGCAGAACCTAGATATGATAGTAATGAGAAAGTTTTAGTAAGACTTGAAAATGATTTAGCAGAGCTTGGGTGTGAAATAGTTAACATTCCTAGTGATAAGTCTATTTTACATCATGCTTCTAGTGAAGATTTAATGCAAATGATAAAACTTATGAGACCTAAATATTATATGCCAGTAAAAGGTGAATATCGTTATATGGTTGGTAATGCTGATTTAGCTTATAGCTTAGGTATACCTCGTGAAAATATTATTTTAAAACAAAATGGGGAAGTTATAGAATTTGATAATGGAACACTAATAGATAAAAATGAAAAAATAAAGGTTAATGATTGTTTAATAGATGGTACTTCAAGTGAAGATGTTGGAGAATTAGTTATTAAAGATAGAGAAATGTTAAGCGAAAATGGTATAGTTTTAATAAGTGCCACTATTTCTCGTCAAGATAAAGTATTACTTGTTGGGCCTGAAGTTACAACAAGAGGATTTATTTATATTAAAGATTCTGGAGATTTAATTTTAGAAATTAAAAAGATTTGTTCTAATGTTATTGAAAGAAATATTACACCTAATTATGTCGATTATAATAAAATTAAAACAGAGATTAGAGATGAACTTTCAAAATATTTATATGAAGAGACTGAATGTAAACCGATGATTATTGCGGTTGTACAAGAAGTGTAAGAAATTTGACATTTTAGTGTAAATATGATACAATTTCAGTAATTAAGGGGGATATATTATGAATTATTTAGAAGAGTATAATAATATTTTGGCAGAAGATGAAATACGAAGCAAAAATTGTAGGGATTATTCGTGTGATTGTACTTATAGTATTTTTGAACAGTTTATTATGGATGTGTTACCTATTGTAATCGAAAATGCTTTAAGAAATAAGCGAAAAGAAGTGGTAGTTTATTATAAAATTATTAATAAATTTACGAATTACAAAGCTGGTTATAAATATGGTACTTTAGAAGCTTATAATAAACAATATGGTGAAATAAACCTAGAAGAATTTAATTTGTTTTTAAATCAAATTCCAATAAAGTGTTTTTCTGATTCTGGAATGAGTTATTTTCAATGTGAATTAAAAGATATTATTATTTATTATTATGAAGAACTTCAAAGAATAGAATATCAAACAGGAAAGTCTAGATAGTATAAAAAAATATAAATCATCCATAATATAAATGGGTGATTTTTAATGAAAGAAAAACAAAATGATAATATTATATTTCTAAATCTTTTGTATAAAAATGCAGCGATGGGGATTATAAGTATTGATATTGTTTTAAAGAAAATTGAAAATGAAAAGTTAGCTAAATTAATTAGTGAACAAAAAGAAGAATATGAATCATATTGTGAAATGGTTCAAAAAGTATTAATTAAGTTTGGTGCTAAAGAAGAAGAAATTAGTAAATTAAAAGAATTAAGTACTAAAATGATGAGTGAAGCTATGACTATGGGTAAAAGTGATAATGAAATAGCTAAAATGATGATGCAAGGTAATGAAAGAGGCGCTTTAGAAGTGCAAGAAAAAATTAATTTATATGAAAAAGAAAATATAGATGAAGAAGTATTAGAACTTGCAAGAAAACTTATCGCAACTGAAGAGCATAATAGAGAAGAATTAAAACAATTTTTATAGGAGTACTAGTATCTAGTCACTCTTTTTTATTGATTTTTAAATTATTATTGTTTATAATTATGAATTGTAGGAGGACTTTAAATGAAGAAAATATTCCTACTATTTATGCTAGTTCTTTTGTTAACAGGATGTACTAGTATCGAAAATAGTAATTTAAATAATATAATAAATGATGTTGTTAATAGTAAAGTTAAAACAACAAATGTTAATAGAAATGGTTATAATTATTATATTCCTAAAGGTTTAAGTATTATAGATAGTACTAGATTTAATGAAGTATTTAAAGATCAAAAATATAAATATTATTTATATGTTGATATTGTAAGCTATAATAGTAAAACTGATTTTAATTATACAAAAAATGATAATGCTTATTATTCTACTAATATAAATAATAAAGAAAAAAAAGGGTATATAGAGATAAATAATTATAAAAATAATCAATATTTAATTGAAATTATGTATAATTATGCTAAAATAGAAGTGATAGTGTATGAAGAAGATATTAATAAAGCTGTGACATATGCTATAGTTGTACTTTCATCAGTTACATATAATGATAATGTAATTAAAAATTATTTATCTAGCACAGTAATTGATTCTGTTGAAGAAAGCTTTGATATATTTGAAATAGTTGGTAGTGATAATTATTTAGAATTTACTGAAGAAGAAGATTCTGTTGAAGAAGTTAGAGACCCTGATTATATAAACTAGGAAGGTGATTATTAATGAGCTTAGTTAGTAAACTTAAAAATATTTTATTTGAGGAAGAAGAGGTAGAAATTCCTGTTATTGAGAAAAAGGAGAAAAAAGAAGTACCTATTCAAGAAGTTAAAGAAATTAGAAAAGATGAGGAGAGAACTGTAAAAGATTATAGTGGTTTTTATGAGGATTTAGAACCTGCTATAAATGAAGAAAGAAAAATGGAAGAAAAGAATAATTATCAAAAAGAAGTTTCTGAAAGAGAAATTTTTAAAAGCGATAATACTTTTAATTTTCCAGCTTTTGATGAAGAAGAATTTGAAAGTGTAATGCCTAAAAGAACTAATAACGTAATGGATTATGAAAGAAAAAAACAAGAAAAAAGAATAGAATATAAAAGAGTTGAAAGAAAAGAGGAAACATCTACTCCTAAAGCTAAATTTAAACCATCTCCTATTATAAGTCCAGTTTATGGTATTTTGGATAAAAATTATACTCCTGAAGATATAACAAGCAGAACTGATACTATCAATAGAACATTGGATGTAGACAGTGTAAGGAAAAAAGCTTTTGGTTCTTTAGAAGAAACACCTAAAGTTAAAGAAGTAGAAGATAAAAAAGTTAATGATGATAAATTATTAGAAGAAAACTTAGAAAAATCTAGAACAATAGATGAACTCTTAAAGGATAGTAGCGATGAAATTATTGAAGTTAAAGAAGATTTTTTTGAGGAAAATACTTATAACAATATTGATTCTTTAGAAAATGTTGAGCCTGAACATGTAGAAGATTTTGAAGAAGATACTTTAGAAAGTGATTTATTTGATTTAATAGATTCAATGTATGAGAATAGAGAGGATGGTGAATAATGGACTTTTGGTTATCATTTTTACCAATTATTATTTATATTTTATTAATAATTATTTTAATTATTGGTATAATATTAGGGATAAAGTCAATTATTACAATTAATAAGGTTGAAAAAGTTGTAGATGATGTTAATGAAAAAGTGGAATCGTTAAATGGATTGTTCCAAATAGTAGATTTTACTACAGATAAAATAGTTACGTTAACAGATAAATTTGTTGATGGATTGTCTGGTTTTGCTACAAAATTATTTTTTAGAAAATCAAAGAATAAGGAGGAAGAAAATGAGTAAAAAGGGTTGTGGGTTAGGTAAGTTTTTACTTGGTACAGGTATTGGTGTTGGACTAGGTTTATTATTTGCTCCTAAAAGCGGCAAAGAAACTCGTGAAGATTTAAAAAAGAAAATGGATGAACTTTTACTGTTAGCTAAAAATATTGATGTAGAAGAAGTAAAAATATATATTGAAAATAAAGTTAATGATATTAAAGACGATTTAAAAAATATAGATAAAGAAACTGTTGCTGAAACTATTAAATCGCAAAGTAAAAAAATAAAAAAAAAGACAGATGAATTAGTGGATTATGCGGTAAAAAAAGGGACTCCAGTTATTGAAAATGCAGCTAAAGAAGTTAAAAAAAGTACAGTAAAAGCATTAGAAAGTATTACTGAAAAATTAAAAGAAGAAGAGCCGAAAAAAAGTACATCAAAAAAAAACACTAAAAACAAGTAAATAATTACTTGTTTTTTTTCTTAAATGCATATATAATAGGGGGCGTAAATCTTTGTATGCAGCATTTTTTGATTTTCTTGACAATATAAAATATAAAAGATATACTAAGCATATACAGAAAGGGCGGTATTATGGAAAAAGAGTATAGGCTAAGTTTATTAAAACTTGTTGGAATTGTTGCGTTAATAGCAATAATTATAGCAATAATTTTTATGGTATATCCTAAAAATAAAAATAATGGAAATACTGGTTCATCAAATTATATTAATAATATTAATATGATGAAGGAAGCTGGGTTAGATTATTTTAAAGGAAATAATTTACCTGATAGAATAGGAGAAACTAATAAAATTACATTATATGAAATGGTTACTAGTAATTTAGTATTAGATATAACTGATGATAATGGTAAATCATGTAATGAAACTGATAGTTATGTTCAAGTTACAAAAACATTAAAAGATGAATATACTATGAAAGTATATTTAAATTGTGATGGTAAATCTGACTATATTATAACCTCTATTTTTGATGAGGAAAATAAAGAAACAAATGAAGAAGTAAGCGAAAATGTTAGTAATTCAAATTCTAATGTAACTAACAATATTAATAATAACTCGTCTAATTCTAGTAATAATTCAGGTTACACTGCATCTACACCTACTTATGTAACAAAATATAATATCAATTATGTAGATACTTGTACAAACTGTACTGTGAATAAAACATTTTATACTGTTAGTTTTAATTCAAATGGTGGAACTAATGTAGAAAGTCAAACTGTAAAAAGTGGAGAAAAAGCTAAATATGAAGTATCTAGTCGTGATGGATATCAATTTATTGGGTGGTATTTAGATGGTGAGTTATTTGATTTTAATACTCCTATTACTAAAAAAATAACATTAATAGCAAAATGGGATAAAAAAGATAATGATACTTATGTTGTTTCATTTAATTCAAATGGAGGTTCATATATAAGTTCACAAGTTGTAGAATATGGTGAAAGTGCATATCAACCTAATGATCCTACTAAAGATTGTTATAATTTCGTTGGATGGTATACAAATAGTTCATTAACACAAAAATATAATTTTAATAAGGTAGTAACTAAAGATATTACTTTATATGCAAAATGGGAAGATAATGGTTATTGCAACGATACTCATTATGTAAGATTTGATTCAAACGGTGGAACATCTGTTAGAACACAAGAAGTTGCTGATGGTGGTAAAGCTACTATACCTACAAATCCAACAAGAAGTGGTTATACATTTGATGGATGGTATTTAGATGGTGAAGAATTTAATTTTAATACTAGAATATATGAAGATATTACTTTAGAAGCAGAATGGATAAAAAAATCTTATACTTATTATGATACTTATAATGTAAGATTTGATTCAAATGGTGGTACATCTGTTAGAACACAAGAAGTTGCTGAAGGTTCAAAAGCATATAAACCAACAAATCCAACAAGAAGCGGATATACATTTGATGGATGGTATTTAGATGGTGAAGAATTTAATTTTAATACTAGAATATATGAAGATATTACTTTAGAAGCAGAATGGATAAAAAAATCTAATATCAATACTAATTCTGATAAATATAATGTTTACTTTAATTCAAATGGTGGGTCAAGCGTAGGATATCAAACTGTATATGAAGGAGATAGAGCGCATGAGCCAAAAGAACCAACAAGAACAGGCTATGAGTTTATGGGTTGGTATTTAGATGGTGAAGAATTTGATTTTAGTACAAGAATTTATAGAACTATAACTTTAAAAGCACAATGGGTTTCAAATAAAGATGTTAGAAAAACTTATTGTACAAAAGTTGAAGAAAGAATTTATTCAACAGGTTTTGCTGGTAAAGTTGATATTGAAAATAAAAATAGTTTAGATTATACTTATACTTTAGATTTTGAAAGAAAAAATATTTCTAATATAAAAGTAGTTGATTATGGGAATTTAACATATACAACAAGTGAATATAGAAATGCTTATAATTATTTAGTAGGATATAATAAACCTATAGAAATGGTTGGTAATACTAGTGGTGTAGATCCAATTAATTACTCTAATTTAATGAAACATTCATTTAAAAATACAAATATGACACCATACGTATCATATTTATATAACAGAGGAAATAGCTATTACTTTAATGTAGATATTAGATTACGTAATTTATATAATGTAAAAAATGCTGAAAAATTCTATACTAGTGAAGATTATTGGGTATATTTTGTGCCATTATACTTTGATATAGAATATGCTGATTTAACTGATTGTAAAGACGTAACTTCTACTAATGAATATAAATATAAAAATAACGATAATTATATTTTAGTAGATACATATTATAATTATTAACAGTGAAGGAATTTACGACTCTGGAGTTAATCGTAAACTTGCGTTAAAAGTATAAAGCGTATGAATTAAAAGTTCATAAATAAAGGTGGTACCGCGCGGAATGCGTCCTTTGTTTGTGGACTTTTTATATTATAGAAAGGGATAAGAATGGAAAAGAAGAAAAGAAAATATGCAAATTTTTTGCTAAAAGGGTGTTTAAGGCTAAGAGAAGGAGATAAACTTTTTATTATAGGTTATGACATAATTGAAGATTTTATTAATATAATTATTGAAGAAGCTAAAATTATGGGGATAAATGATATTGAAACTTTGATTAATTATCCTAAAGAACAAAAAGAATTATATTTAACTAAAAATTATGAAGAAATTATTGGGTCTCCTTTAATGGATAGAACTAAATATAATGAAATGGCGCGTAATGGATATGCATTCTTAAGTTTATCTTCTACTATGCCAGATTATTATAAAGAAGTAGATCCTGAATTACTTGCTAAAGTAAGTAGACATCAAATGGAAACTATAAAAGAATATAAACATTATCAACATAAAGGGTTAATTAAATGGAATATATCTGCAGTACCAAATGAATATTGGGCTGTAAGTTTATTTGGTAATAATGATGTTAATAAGTTATGGAATTTAATATTTGATATATGTTTAATTAATGAAGATAATCCAGTAGAAGCTTGGAATAATAAAATGAGTAATCTTAAAAATAGAGCAGAATACTTAAATAGTTTAAATATTGATAAATTAATATATGAGAATTCTTTAGGAACTAATGTTGAGATAGGTTTACCAAATGGATATTTATTTCAAAGTGCAGATGGTGATAATATAGTTAATATGCCTACGGAAGAAGTATTTACTTCACCAGACAGATTAAGAGTAAATGGAAAAGTTTATTCTAGTAAAGTATTAATACATAATAATAGTCCAATTGAAGAATTCTGGTTAGAATTTAAAGATGGTAAAGTAATAAATTATGATGCTAAAGTAGGTAAAGAAATTTTAAAAAGTATATTGGATACAGATGATGGAGCTAAATATTTAGGTGAAGTAGCATTAGTAGATTATGATTCACCTATATCTAAAACAAATGTAATATTTAAAAATACTTTGTTTGATGAAAATGCATCTTGTCATTTGGCATTAGGGGCTAGTTTTGCAGAATGTATAAAGGGTGGTTTAGAAATGAATAATGAAGAATTACTAGAATTGGGTCTTAATTATTCAAAAGAGCATGTTGATTTCTTTATTGGAACACGAGATTTAAAAATAACTGCTGTCTTGAAAGATGGTTCAAAAAAAGTTATAATGAATAATGGAAATTTTATAATGGAGGATAAAAAATGAAATTATATGAAGAATTAAAATGGCGTGGAGTTATTAAGGATGAAGCGGGAGAAGATTTAGAAAAAAAATTAAATGATGAAATAGTTACTTTTTATTGGGGAACTGATCCTACTGCGGATAGTTTGCATTTAGGACATTATTCGTCTTTAGTAACTGCTAAGAGACTTGCTAAATATGGACATAAACCAATTCTTTTAGTAGGAGGTTCTACTGGATTAATAGGAGATCCTAGACCTACAAGTGAAAGAGAGATTATTTCAAAGGAAACTTTAAATAAAAATTTAGAGGGTATATCTAAACAAGTTAGTGATATTTTTGAAGGTAAAGCTGAAATGGTTAATAACTATGATTGGACTAAAGATTATACTTTATTAGAATTTTTAAGAGACATTGGTAAATATATTAATGTTAATTATATGCTTAATAAAGATATAATAAGTAGAAGATTAGATACTGGTATTACTTTTGCAGAATTTACTTATACATTATTACAGGGTTACGATTTTTTATGGTTATATGAAAATAAAAATTGTATTATGCAAGTTGAAGGCTCTGATCAATGGGGAAATATTACAACTGGTATAGAACTAATAAGAAAAAAATTAAATAAAGAAGCTTATGCTTTTACAATGCCTCTAATATTAGATAAATTTGGTAATAAATTTGGTAAAAGTGCTGGAAATGCATTATGGCTTGATAAAAATAAAACTTCTAGTTATGAATTATATCAATATTTAATTAATACCGATGATGAAATGGTTATACATTACTTAAAAGTATTTACATTCTTAACAAAAGAAGAAATTGAACAAATAGAAAAGGAACAATTGAGTGCTCCAGAATCTAGAGTTGCCCAAAAAGCTTTAGCAAGAGAAATTATTACGGATATACGAGGCAAAGAAGAATATGAACATGCTAAATATATTAGTGAATGTTTATTTAGCGAGAAAGTAACAGAACTATCAAGTGAAGATATTATAAATTCTTTAAAAGGTGTTCCAACAGTTGAAGTAGAATTAGATGTAAATATTTTAGATTTCTTAGTAAATAATAAAATTGTTAGTAGTAAAAGGGAAGCACGTGAATTTGTTAGTGCTGGTGCTATAAGCTTAAATAATAAGAAAATATCTGATTTAGAATATATAGTAACTAATAAAGACACTATTGAAGATAAACTTATTATTGTTAAAAGAGGTAAAAAGAATTATTATTTAGCAAAGGTTAAATAGATTATGTTTAAAAAAATATTTGTTTTAATAGGGATTTTATTAATGGTTGTTGGTTGTTCAAGTAAAGGAAGTGATAAAGTGGACTTATTAAGTGGTAAACATTATGTAGAAATATCTGTTAAAGATTTGGGGTTAATTAAATTAGAACTTGATGCAGATGTTGCTCCAATAACGGTCACAAATTTTATGAATCTTGTTAATGATAAATTTTATGATGGCTTAACTTTTCATAGAATCATTGATGGTTTCATGATTCAAGGTGGAGATCCAAGTCATGATGGTACTGGAGGATCTCCTAAAAAAATAAAAGGTGAATTTGCTCTTAATGGTATAAATAATACTATAAGTCATGTTAGAGGCGTTATTTCAATGGCTAGACGTGGTGATAGCTATGATAGTGCATCTAGTCAATTCTTTATTGTTCATGAAGATAGTACTTTTCTTGACATGCAATATGCAGCATTTGGCCATGTAATAGAAGGAATGGATGTTGTAGATGAAATAGCAAAAACTGCTATTGTAGAAGATGATAATGGAACTGTATTATTTGATAATCAACCTGTAATTGAATATATAAATAAAATAGCTAAAGAGAATTAATAAACGTTAATTCTTTTTTTAGGCTTTAGTCTATATCATTATTTAATTTACACATAAAATATTTTAGAAAGGTGATTATTCATGAATAATTATAACTATAGACCTAATGATGATAGATTAATATTTCCTTTTTTAACTGGAGCTTTAGTAGGTGGAGCAGCAGTAGGTTTAACTCGCCCTAGACCAATTTATAACGTAGCACCATACCCAAATTATGGTTATGGCCCAGGATATGGACCGCGTCCGCCTTACCCAAGACCTTATTCTTATTATTCTTATGGAGGATATGTTCCAGGTCCTTATGGATATTAATTTGACACATTTTATGTCTTTAAACAGGTGTAAACTATACACTTGTTTTAAAATGTGTTAAAATTTATTTGAGATTTATAATAAATCGACAATTAACTTGTTTTATTTGTGCTAATATTTTTGTGGTGAATATTATGCAAGTTAAAATATTTGATGAATCTCATGAAAAAGATTTAGAAAATAGTATAAATAATTTTTTATTAACTTTAGAAGGAGAATTAATTGATATAAAATTCCAAACATCAATTGCAATGTTTGGTGAAGAACAAGTATATTGTTTTTCTGCGATGATTATTTATTTAAAATAGAAAAGAGTGGTAGAAGTGAAAAAAGAAAGCTTTATGGAAAGTACTATTATTGCAACTATATCTTTGATAATTATTAAAGTACTTGGTGTTTTATATGTAATTCCATTTTATGCAATAGTAGGCGTTCAAGGGGCTGCATTATATGCTTATGCTTATAATATTTATGGTTTATTTTTAGAAATTTCAACAATAGGTATTCCTAATGCTATAAGTAAACTTGTTAATGAATATAATACTTTGAATAACCAAGAAGCTAAAATTAGAACTTTTAATTTTGGTAAAATGATTTTAGGGTTTATATCAGTTATTTCATTTATAATATTATTTATTTTTGCTCCACAAATTGGGGAATTGATTTTAGGAGATTTAACTGGTGGTAATACTATTGAAGATGTCAGTTTTGTAATTAGATGTGTTTCTTTTGCTTTACTTATTTTTCCATTTTTAAGTGTAACTAGAGGTTTTTTTCAAGGACACAGAGTTATACATGTTTCAAGTTTTTCACAAGTTATAGAACAGTTTGTAAGAGTATTTTTTATAATTGTTGGAAGTTATATTGCTCTTAAATGGTTAAAGTTAGATCTTACTTATGTTGTAGGTGTGTCAGTTTTTAGTGCTTTTATTGCTGGTGTTGTTGCTTTATTATATGTAACTAAGAAATTAAATAAAAATAAAAAAGATTTTAATTTAGATAAAAAGTATTCAGAAAAAGATAATGTTTCTAGTAAAGAAATTATTAAAAAAATTTTTATTTATGCTGTACCTGCAGTAATAGTTAGTATAGCATTTTCGATTTATAATAATATTGATATGATTTTAGTGCTTAGAACAATGGATTATTTAGGTTTTGATGCTATAGAAGTAGAATTTATATCAACAGCTATAAGTACTTGGTGCTCCAAAATAAGTATAATTATTACTACTATTGCAATGGGAATGATGCCAGGGTTAATTGCTGCTATGGTAGAAGCATTTACTTTAAAAAATTATAATGAAGTAAATAATAAGTTTAATAAAGCAATGGAGATTAATATATTTATTACATTACCAATGTGTGTAGGTATTTCACTTTTAAGTTCGGCTGTATGGACTATATTTTATGGTTATAATCCTTTGGGTACCAATATTTTAGCAATGTGTATTTTTGCACCATTCTTTTCTAATATGTTTACTATTTCAAACTATACATTACAAAGCATTAATAGGTTTAAAATGGTGTATATATGTGCAATAGGTGGGATTTTAGTTAATGCACTACTTGATGTACCTTTTATGCTTTTATTTGATATACTTGGAATTCCTGCTTATTTTGGGGCTACTTTTGCTTCTATCGTTGGTTTTAGTGTAACTGTAATAGTTACAATGTTAGTGTTAAGAAAATCTTATAACTTTAAATACGGAAATATTATAAAAACTATTAAATCTTGTTTAGTTCCATTAGGAACAATGATTGCTGTTGTTTTACTTATGAAATGTTTCTTACCTGTAAATTATGATAGTAGATTTTCTTCATTAATATATTTATTTGTAATTGCATTAATTGGGGCTTTATCTTATTTTATAGTTGCAAAAAAAATGGGATTAGTTAATCATATTTTAGGTGATGATTTTATTGATAAAATTAAAGATAAATTTATTAAAAATAAAAAAGAGGTCTAATGACCTTTATACCATGTATATATTATTATTTTCTATATCATCAGTAGTGTAAAAGCTACTGTTTTCTAATTTATTTAATCTAGCATCAATTCTATTTATTTGTCTTTCTATTTTGGATAATCTTGATTCAATATCTGAATAATCATAAGTAATATTTGTATTAAGAGGCACTTGTGTGGTATAATTCATTGGGACTCCTGGTCCAGCATAAAATCCTTGATTTGAGTAGCTACTTGTTGCGAATGGTTGATTAGCAACTTGAGGAGTAGGATAATTTGTTTGGCTCATAAAATTGGATTCTTGAAAAAATGTGTTGCGATCTTTTTTCATTTATACACGTTCCTTTCAATTTTATTATATGCATATTTAAAGAAAGTAGTGATTTTTGTCTATGAGATTAAGAAATTTAAAAGAAACAGATAATTTACTTAATGAATGTACTTATTTAATTAGAAAGCCTGAATTATTAAAAGGTAAATGGGAAAATGAATTTGGTAATTCAAATCCTATTAATTTAGAGATAGGTATGGGAAAAGGAGATTATATTTATAATATGGCTCTTAAATATCCTGATATTAATTTTATTGGTGTTGAAAAATATTCTGGAGTTATTGCAAGAGCAATAAAAAAATATCCTAATGCTTTACCAAATCTTAGAATTATTAATATGGATGCTTTAAAGTTAAATAATGTTTTTAATAAAGAAATTAGTACAATATATTTGAATTTTTCTGATCCTTGGCCTAAAAAAAGAACAGAAAAAAGAAGACTTACTAGTGATATTTTCTTATCTATTTATGATAATTTATTTATTAAGAATAAAAAAATAGTTATGAAAACTGATAATATTATTTTATTTGCAAGCTCTTTAGTCAGTTTAAGTTGTTATGGTTATATTTTAAAAGATGTTAATTTAGATTTAGCTAATTATGATATTCCTAATGTTTTAACAGAATATGAATCAAAGTTTATGAAAAATGGAGTTAAAATAAATTATTTAGTTGCTGAAAAAGATTAAAATAGCGAGCCTTGTTTTTAAGGTTCGCTTGTTTCATTTATTAATACGGCATGAATTACTAATCTTTTTGTTCCATTATTAGAGCAAGTTGATAGTGTAATTATTTTATCTTCTGGTTTTATTTCAATATTGAAATTATATATACTTCTTTTTGTTAACATACTAATAAAATTTAGAAAGTCATTATCATCTTTAAATAGTACTCTTAAATAATCATTTGTTACAGGTATACGATATATTGAAAATATTTGAAATTTCATATTATCATATAGTGTATTATAAGTTATAATTTGATTTTCAGGATTAGTATACCAAGATTCATTTGCAGTTTTATGCAAAGTTCCAAACATTACACCACTATAATACATATTGTGACCATAAATTATATTATTCTTATCAATACTCATAGGATTATTTCGATAATCCATAAATATCCATCCGTTAGCATTTTTTTCTTTATTTATATTATGCTCTAAATAATAATCATTATCTTTACTTTGAACAACAGGATAATCAATATTAGTATTATTTACTTTTAATTCACCAATAACATCTTCATTAACAGTTAATAAGGCTGCTAACTTTTCATTTGTTATTAATTTTATTTCTTCTTTTGGTTCTTCACTATTTGATTCGTTTTCTTCATTTTGTTTTATGTTTTCTTCATTTTTGTTCTTAATAATTTCTGTAGGGTCGGTAATTTCTATTACTTTATTAAGATTTTCTTTTATTTCATTTACTTGTATTAAAGCTCTATAATTAAAAATACCAATATAGGTTATTACTAGGATAACTAAACTTGAAATGATTAATCCACATACTTTTAAAGTGTTAACTAAAGTTTGAGAAAAAATATTTTTATCTAAATATTCTTTAGAATATTCTAAAGTTAAAACAATTTTTTCTTTTTTCTTATATCGTTTATTTATTTCTTTTAAATGATTAATTATTTTTTCATCATTTATATTTTCATGTATTATAATTTTTATATTATGTTTGTTATTATTTATTAGTATTTTTATAATATTTTCTAATTCTGTTATTAATAATTCATCTATGTGAATGTTTTTTAAGTATTTATTAATTTTACAAAAATCATTATAATCATTTAAATCTTCTAAAGAGAATGGCATTTTTATTCTAATATTAGTTTTGTAGTATATATTTGAATAACTTAATAAATTGTTTTTCTCCATAAAATTACTAATATATAATATTTCGGAACGGCATTCACATTTTATTGATTCTTTGTCTAATAATTCTATCATAAAAGGTTGGATAGAGTAACAATTGATTAATTTTATGTGTTTAATATTTATTAGTGCTTCACATATAGCATATGAAATTGATTCTTCTTCTTTTATGTAAACTTCATTTATATTTGTAGATTTAATAAGTAAATTTATAATTAGTGGTGCCATATCTATTTTTGATATAATAGCTTTATTAACATTGTATTGAATTATTAATTCTTTTATAAAAGAAGTTAATATTTTAAAATTTTCTTGTATGTATTCATCACTGAATATTAATTCATTGTCACTTATAATATTTGTATTTATTAAATCTTTGTTAATACTACTATTATTAGTTTTATAAGAAAATATAATATTATTATCTTTAATACTTATTAAAATCTTTTTCACATTAGCCACCATCATAATAATAACATATCTTTACATTTTTTTTTAGTATTTTTCAAAAATATATTTATTTTTTACATTTTTATGCTATAATTGAAGCATAATAGTAATGATAGGGAGTGTATTATATGAAAAAATTATTGATACTAGTAGGTTTTGTGGTGATAAGTTTATTGCCAGTTGTAGTTAAGGCAGATTCAGTTAGTTTCGTACAAAAAGGAAATGCTTATGTTACTGAAAAAGATATATCAGGTGGTATTTATGGTACTTTTAAAGCAGGTGATATAACTTATGAATATACTGATGCAACTAATGGGTTAAAAGAATGGAATTTTTATTTAACTGCTGGTAGTGATTTAAATAATATATATATTGCTTTACAACCAATAAAATTAGAAATTCAAAAGGTTAAAGAAGGTTCAGAGTTTGTTAAGGAAAGTCAAACCAAGGATACCGATGGTAGTACTGTTATATTATTACGTTCTGGAGATGGAGTAAAAAAAGGTGAAAGAGTTTTACTTTTTACGGTTACTACAAAAGATGATAGAGATGCTACTGGATGTCAATTAAATATTGTTCCTAAAAAGATTGCATGTCTTGAATTAGAAAGTTCATATTTTGATGATAATGGAAATGAAGTTTCTAAAGAAGAATATGATAAAGTTTGTTCAAATGTAGGGCCTACCGATGAACCTTTAGAAGATGTGCCTAATAACTCACAAACTGGTATTCCTGTACCATATATTGCTTTAGGTGGAGGATTAATTGCTCTTGCAGGTGTTTATTTCTTAAATAAGAAAAATACAAAAATGTTTAAATTATAAGCTTTTAAGCTTATTTTTTTATTTGATTAATATAAGTATTTATGGTATATTATGGTCTATAGGAGTGATGCGTGTATGCGTGAATTTACAGAACAAGAATTAGTTAGAAGAGAAAAACTTAATAGAATAAAAGAATTAGGTATTGATCCTTTTGGTCATAAATATGATATAAGTGATTTTTCTTTAAATATAAAAGAAAAATATGCCGATAAAACTCATGAAGAATTAGAAGAATTAAATGCTCTAGTTAGTGTTGCCGGTCGTATTATGTTTATTCGTAAAATGGGTAAAGCAAGTTTTTTCTCAATTAAAGATAAATTAGGTAATATTCAAGTTTATATTTCAATAAATGATATTGGTGAAGAGGCTTATACTTTATTTAAATCTGCTGATTTGGGAGATATTGTTGGTGTTAAAGGTACAGTAATGAAAACTGGGACAGGTGAAATTACAATTAAATGTAAAGAATATACACATTTAGTAAAGGCTTTAAAACCATTACCAGAAAAATTTCATGGTCTTACAGATGTTGAAGAAAGATATAGAAGAAGATATGTTGATTTAATAACTAACGATAACTCTAGAAGAATTGCTTTTTTAAGACCTAAGATTATTCGTACAATTCAAAATTTTATGGATAATAGAGGATTTACAGAAGTTGAAACTCCAATTTTAACAACTCTTTTAACTGGAGCTTCTGCTAGACCTTTTGCTACTCATCATAATGCGCAAAATTTAGATATGTATTTACGTATTGCTTTAGAATTACCTTTAAAAAGATTATTAGTTGGTGGAATGGATGCTGTATATGAAATAGGTAGAACATTTAGAAATGAAGGTATGGATCCAAAACATAATCCAGAATTCACTTTGATGGAAGCATATTTAGCTTATTCTGATTTGGAAGGTATGATGGAAATGACAGAAGCTATGTTTCAAGAAGTAGCTAAAGCTGTTGGAAAAATGACTTATAATTGGAGTGGTTATGAAATCAATTTAGAGGGCCCTTGGAGAAGAGTTAGTATGACAGACGCTATTAAGGAACAAACAGGAATAGATTTTAAAACTATTACAACTGATGAAGAAGCTATTAAAATAGCAGAAGAACATCATATTGAAATGGAAGATCATCAAAGAAATTATGGACATATAATTAATTTATTCTTTGAAAAATATGTAGAAGAAACTTTAATTCAACCTACATTCCTTTATGGGCATCCAATCGAAATTTCACCGCTTACTAAGAAAAATCCTGAAGATCCAAGGTTTGTAGATCGTTTTGAACTATTTATTGGTGGAAAAGAATTTGCTAATGCTTATACAGAACTAAATGATCCGATTGATCAATTAGAGAGATTTGAAGCTCAACTAAAAGAAAGAGATTTAGGTAATGAAGAAGCTAATGATATAGATATGGACTTTATTGAAGCTTTAGAATATGGTATGCCTCCAGCTGGTGGTATTGGTTATGGTATTGATAGATTATGTATGCTATTTACAGAAAGCGAAACAATTAGAGAAGTTATTTTATTTCCTACAATGAAACCAAGAGATTAAAAGAAGTTTTTCTTCTTTTTTCTTTGTAAAAATGTTAAAATATTTAAGGAAGGATTTGATAAAATGAATAATGAAAAAATATATGCAGAAATTGCAATTAGTAATAGACATGTACATTTAACTGAAGAAGTTTATAATATGCTTTTTGATGAACCAATTACTGTTAAGAAAAATTTAATGCAAGTAGGAGAGTTTGCATCTAATCAAACATTAACTTTAAAAACTGAAAAAGGTATATTAGAAAATGTTAGAGTTTTAGGCCCATTTAGAAAATATAGTCAAGTCGAACTATCTTATACAGATGCTTATCTTTTAGGTTTAAAACCGCCAGTTAGGGAAAGTGGAGCTTTAGAAAATAGTGAAGCTATTACATTAATAGGTCCTAAAGGAGAAGTGTACTTAGAAAATGCGTGTATTATTGCTGAAAGACATATTCATATGAATGAAGAAAAAGCAAAAGAACTAGGTTTTAGTAATAGAGATATTGTTAAAATAAAAGTTAATAATGATAAGGGTGGAATTATGGAAGCTTATGTAAAAATAAGTCCTAATGGATATTATGAAATTCATATTGATAGAGATGATGCTAATGCTTTTTTACTTAATAATGGGGATTTAGTAGAAATTGAAAAATAGTTTTTATATAGGTAATGTTTTAATACCTAATAGAATTGTTTTAGCTCCAATGGCAGGTATATCAAATACTAGTTATCGAAAAATAGTTAAAAGTATGGGAGCAGGTTTAATTTTTGCAGAAATGGTTAGTGCAAATGCTATAAGTTATAGGAATGATAAAACTTTTAATTTACTTAAAATGAGTGATGAAGAAAGGCCTATAGCGCAACAAATTTTTGGTAGCGATGTCGAAACTTTTGTGAATGCTGCAAAACTCGTTGAAGAAACTATGCATCCAGATATCATTGATATAAATATGGGTTGTCCAGTGCCTAAAGTAGCACTTAGAGCACAAGCAGGTAGTGCATTATTAAAGAATCCGAAAAAAATAGGCGAAATAGTTGAAGCTGTTGTAAATGCAGTTAAGGTTCCCGTTACTGTTAAAATTAGAAGTGGTTGGGATGAGGCTAGTATAAATGCAGTTGAAGTAGCTAAAATTTGTGAAAAAGCTGGAGCTAGTGCTATTACTATTCATGCTAGAACTAGAGCTCAAGGTTATAGTGGCAAAGCAGATTGGAATATCATTAAAGAAGTTAAAAAGAATGTTAATATACCAGTTATAGGTAATGGTGATGTAACAAGTGCAATACTTGCAAAAAAAATGCTTGATGAAACAAATTGTGATGCCATAATGATAGGGAGAGCAGCTTTAGGTAATCCTTGGATATTTAAAGAATGTTATGAATATTTAATAAATAATAAAACTATTGATAAACCAACTGATTTAGAAAAATTGGATATGATAAAAAAACATTACAAATTATTATGTGAAGATAAAAATAGTAAAGTAGCACTTTTAGAAATAAGAACTCATGCATTAGCATATTTAAAAGGAATGCCTGAATCTAAATTATATAAAGCAAAACTATGTAAAGCAAAAACAGAAGAAGAATTTTTTGATATTTTAAATGAATATAAAAAATATTTAAGTGTAGAGTGACAAATACTTTACACTTTTTTATATTTCTTGAAATTTTACAGATATTAATAAATCTGTATAAAAAAACAACAGAAATATATAAATTAGCTAAGCAGATTTTAACTTTTTTGTTAGCAGATTCAACAAAATCTGTAATTTGCCTAACTTTATAATTTATGATAATTTTATGAAGCGAGACATAAGTCTCTGGTGTTTGCCACTTTCGAGATGGAGGTGGTCACATGAAGAAATGTGATTTGTTAATCATAGCTCTTATCGTGATAATTATTCTCTTAATTATCTTTGGATAAAAATATTCAGGGGGATTTTGGTATAAAAAAAGCACCATCTACTAAGTAGAGGTGCAAACCACAATGTGGCAAGCACTTATGATAAGTGTCTCGCTAAATTAATTTTAATATAAAAAATAAAAAATGTAAAGGGAGGAAATATGAAAAGTGATATGCTTGAAGAGACAAGTTTAGAGAAGGAGTAAATTATTTATCAAAAGTTGAAAATGTTTTTCATTAAGAAATTTAAAAAAATGCGTAAATTTTATAATTTTTATCAATTTGGCAGACAGTGTCTACCAAATTAACTTGGACTCATTATTTAGAATTAATGAAATGAAATAAGAAAAATTTAAGATTAATAGATGAAGATTAGCTAAATAAAAAAAGTGAAAACTATTCATTTTCACTTAAAAGTATATTTGCAACTTTATTTATTGGACCTGCACCAATAGTAATAATTAAATCATTTTCAGAAATATTTTCTTTTAAATAATTTGCAATTTTCTCATATGTAGGAATGTGAATAACATTCTTATTTTTTTTGCTTATTAATTCTACTAATTCTTCTTCTTTAACTCCCCATATATTTGTTTCACGAGCAGGATATATATCACAAACTATAATATTATCAAATTTAGATAGTACTTCTGCAAAATCACTTAAATGGTCATAAGTTCTACTATAAGTATGCGATTGAAATACTGCCCATGATTCATTATGTTTAATACTTTGACTTGAGTTATAAGTTGATTCTATTTCAGTAGGGTGATGTGCAAAATCATCAAATATATGAGCATTTTTATATTCACCTAAATATTCAAATCTTCTTCCAACTCCACTAAATTCTTTTAATGCTTTTTTAATTATATCAACTTTAATATCATAATTAATAGCCATAGCAATTGTTGCTAAAGCATTTAAAATGTTGTGTCTTCCTAATACTCCTAATGTTATAGTATCTATAAATTTATTATTAATATATAAATCAAAAGTAGGAAAACCAAGAGTGCTATAATTAATATTTTTTGCTTTATAAATAGCATCTTCATTTTCAATTCCATATGTTATAATATTACAATTGTTATCTAATAATTCTTTGGTATTTTCATCATCTATATTAACAATTAATAAACCATCATTAGGTAACAATTCAGTATATTTTTTAAATGATTTTTTTATATTATCTAAAGAACCAAAATAATCTAAATGATCATTATCAATATTTAAAATTATTTCACTTGTTGGATAAAAATGTAAAAACGAATCTACATATTCACATGCTTCTAAAATAAAGTATTTTTTATCACCAATATAATAATTACCATTAATCCTTTTTAGTGAAGCGCCAATTTGAATAGTAGGGTTAAGTTCAGCTTCTAGAAATACTTGCGCTACCATTGATGTAGTAGTACTTTTACCATGAGTTCCACTTATACAAATTAAATTTTCATAATCTTTAGTATATTCACCTAAAAATACTGCACGTTCGACACATTCGATACCATTTTCTTTAGCAGTAACAAGTTCAATATCATCTTCAGTAATCGCAGCAGTATATATTACTAAATCCGCATTTTTAACATATTCTATGTTATGACCAATAGTAATATCAATACCAATACTTTTTAAGTAGTTAGTATTGTTGTTTTCGGAAATATCACTACCTGTAATATTTTTACCATCATTTTTAAGTTGGGCGGCAATACAATACATACTAGCGCCACCTATACCTATTAAATGAATATTATTATATTTACTAATTTCTTGTTTCATAATCCACCTCTAAACTTAATTATATTATATACTAAAAAAATGATAATAAGCAACAAAAAGTAATTATTTGGGCTAGTTTTTTAATATGAAGAATGTTATAATTATTATGGTTAATTTTAATATAAAGATTTTTATATATAAAGGAGTTAGTTATATGAAATATTTTAAATATATAGTATTTTTAGTTTTAATGTGTTTGGTTGGTATGATAAATGCAAAAGCAGAATATCAATTGGATAATAATGGTAATTATTATGTTGTTGATGCTGTTTGTACATATGTAACAGAAAAAATTAATAATTGGGTAATTCCTTATAAATTTAAAATTAATTTCAAAGATGCAAAGGTTAGTAATTTTGAACCTGTTAAAGAGGATGAATATTATGGTTTAAATGTTAATAAACTATCAATAGCTTATAGCTCTTTTTTTGCTAATAAAAATTTTGGATGTCCAAGAGTTGTTTTTCCTTGTGATATGGGGATGATGCAGTATGATATACGTTCTGAACTTTTATATTTTGACGGAGAAGGCATGGATACTCTAGGTTATCAATGTGGAGTAGCATATAATGTAGTTTCAGAATCTAGTGTTAAATATAAAGAAGTAAGTGGCTCTGATTCGCAACCTATTGTAAAAGAAGAAGATTTTACTTGTGCGTATATTAGACAGTCACTTAATAGTTCTGCGCTTCAAGCAAAAGCTCATGAAAAAATAAGTTACAAAGCTTTTAAAGATGGGAGTAAATTAATTATAGATGGTAATAATTATGAATATTCATTGCCTGATGGTTCTTTAACATTGACAAAGGATGCTAACAACGATTGTGCAAAAGATTTATATGTAAATTTAATTACAGATTCTAAAAATAATCTTACAGGATATAAGATTGTGAAATCGTGTGTTGATACTGCTGATGCTGCTTGTGTACACTATAAAAGAATTGATTTATCTGGTATGTCTGGTGATGGTATGCAACAAGATGGTACTCCAAATACTACTCCTGATTTAGTAAATCCAGATGATATTACATCAAGTGGAGAAAGTGGTAATGGTATTGTAGGTGGTAATGAAGATAAAATAGATTTAGAACATTTTTGTCAAGGTCCAGTTATGGGGGTATTTACTACACTAGGTTGGATAATTTTTATAATAAAAATATTAATTCCAATATTATTAATAATATTTGGAAGTGTTGATTTTGCTAAAGCGGTATTAGCTGGTAAAGATGATGCAATAAAAAAATCTGCTAAAACTCTTGCTTTAAGAGCAGTTGCTGGTATAATAATATTTTTTATACCAACAATTTTAAATGCAGTTGTAGGTGTATTTGATGATAGTAATGTATTTAACGGTACTTTTGGTGATTGTACTAGTTGTATGCTAAAACCAGGAAATTCATCATGTAAAGGGTTAGGTGAGTAGTGTGAAAAAGATATTATTTTTAGTAGTATTATTTTTGTTTAATGCTAATAATGTTTTTGCTGAGTGGGATGGTGGTAATGAAGAAAATACAACTTGTATTTATGAACTGAAATATGAAAATGCAAATGATTTTGATAGAAATATTTTGAATTCATTAGGCATAAAAGCATCTGATGGTGGGCCTCTAACTTATAATTCTCTTATACTAGAATTAACTTATCCTTTAAAAGGTGGTGACTTAACATTTGCTATAGCAAATGAATATAAGCCTTTAAGATTAGAAATTTTTTCTCTAGATGCAACTGAGAAAAGAGCACCAGTTTTTAATTCTGATAATCTTGATTGGGCAAATGAGGAACTTAATTTTTTTAATAATGGAAAGTCAAGAAAATATGAAGATTCTAGTGTTCAAATTAGAAGAAATTATAATTTTGATTTATTTAGAGATATAGACGGAAATGAACGATTTAATACAGATTTTAAGTATGGCAATGAGGGATATATGGTTAAATCGATTGCTTCTCAATTAGGTACGAAAGCATCATCAATTAAATATTTAGCTTATACAATAGAAGATGCTCTATCGTCTGTATATGCTCTAAATGAAGATGTGATAGAGGCAAAATTTTGTGGAAATGAATTACATTTAATGACTGCTTATATTTATGATGATAATAAATTAACAGAAAGTTATTTAATGCCAATGGTTTGTGGGGATAATGCAAATCATGAAGAAATAAGAATGGTTAATACCTGTAATGCTATGTATAAAAATTGGGAGTATTATAGCAAATCAGGGAATGTTGTTTTTCGTAACTCTGAAAAAAATAATCGTTCTGTTATAATATATGGACCTTCGAGATATATTTTTAAAGCTGCTGGTACTGTTGATTATGCAGAACTATCGGCTAATTTAGAAAAAGAATTTGTTAAATATTATCAATATTGTAATTATAGTAAATCTAATGAAAAAAATTATGATATGGAAAAATGTCGTTCACAATATGGAGTTGTAGATGGAATTATTTCAGCGGCGATTCCATTTGGTTATACCAGAAACGAACTACTTGAGCCTATTCAAAATGATGCTGAGCAAGCTTCAGAATCTTGTTTAGATAAAAATAATTATTCGGAATGTGAAAAACAATTAATAAACCAAATTTTAAGTAAGTTTGAAAAAGTAGAAACTACTATAGAAGAAGCGAAAGAATATAATGCCAAAGGTGTAGAGTATTTTTGTGATCAAAAAGATACATGTATATCCGAATGTTTAGATAGTAATTCAGATACTTGTAAAGGTTTATCTATAAATAGTAATGAAGATGCCACAAATTATTGTACAGAAATGTGTAACTTATCTAAAGGTACACTTGAACATTACGAGGAAGCTGAGAAAGAAAGAGATAAATTTGAGATAAGAGATCTTTTAGTTAATATAGGCTTGGATTTTAATGTTGGTGGATGTGATTCTTATTTAGGAAATCCTAATGATAATATAAATAAACCGCCAGCTTATTATTTACAATTTATATTTAATTTAATGAAATATGCATCAATAATATTATTGTTTGTTTTATCTATCGCTGATTTTGCAAAAGCAGTTACTTCAGATAAAGATGATGCAATTAAAAAAGCTAGTATAAATGCTGTAAAACGATTGGGTATTGTAATAATTATATTCTTTTTGCCAATATTAATAGAATTTATACTTAAATTATTAGGTATTTATAGTGCTAGTACTTGTGGAATAAAATAGAAAGGATGATATTATGTATTTAGGAGTTTGGTGGAACCCGTTTTCGTGGGGACAAGATTTTATAGATGGTATAGTATCATTTTTCTATGGTATTTTATTAACTATAGATTGTATTATTTATTCATTTGTTAGTTATGTGTATCAAATATTTTTAGTGCTTGCTCAAGGTGGAGAAATTTTTGATGATAAAATAATAAATGGATTTGTTAACCGTTTATATATTATTTTAGGTGTTGTAATGTTATTTATAATAGCATATTCTTTACTTAAAAATATGGTAAACCCTGATGAAACATTAAAAGGTAAAAAATCACCTATAAGTATTGTTAAAGATGTCATAATTTCTGTTGTATTAATTGCATTAGTTCCTACAATATTTGATTTTGCTTTTGCTTTTCAAAATTCGTTATTAATTAATAATACTATAGGTAAAATAATAGTTGGTGAAGGAGGAAGTGGCACTACTACTGATGACATACGTAAAGGTGGATACATTATGGCATCGGGAGTATTTAAAGCATTTTTGCATGCAGAACATCCTTATTGCGATTCAAAAAATCAAGAAAATAATGGAGTCTATGATGATGGAACAGAATGTAAAACTTTATATGTAGATAATTCTGAAACTACTACATATGGTGATCTTTGGAATGAAGCATATGATTCAACAACCTTTTGGGCTTTAGCCAGATTAGGGCCAAGTATTGTTAGTGGTAACGTATCTTACTATATTTTAATAGCTCCTGCAGCGGGTGTATTCGTTTTATTAGTATTATTGAACTATTGCTTAGATATGGCTTTAAGATTAGTTAAACTTGCTGTTTATGAATTAATTGCACCTATACCATTGTTTGCTAGGATGGTTCCGAATGATCAAGCGAAAAAAGTTTTTGATAATTGGCTAAAAGCAACAATGTCAACTTTTGCGGAAGTTTTCATTAGAATAGCAATTTTATATTTTAGTGTTATGCTAATAAGTGCTGCAACATCAAGCATTAATAATTTATTTTCGCCATTAGTCAGTGGTTCAGCAAGATTAGACTTATTATTATTTGCTCAAGCATTAATAATTATAGGAATAATTCTCTTTGTAAAACAAGCTCCAGAAATTATTAAAGAAATCACTGGTTTAGATAGTGGAAAATTTAATGTACTAGGAAGTGCTATGAAATCTGCAGCTATGATAGGTGGTGCTGTAACAGCTGGTGTTAATAATTGGAATGATAAATTAGATGAAAATGGCAAACCAAAAACTTCTTTTAACAGGTTTAAAAGTGCTTTAGGTGGTGCAGGTAGTGCAGCTGCTAGGTCTACATGGAATAGAGATAATATTAAAAATTTTGGAGATATGTTTTCAAATGCTAATAAAGCTTCTTCAGAAGCTATGAAGGCACACAGTCAACGTGCTGCTCGAAATGCTCGTTATAAAGCTAATGGTCAAAATGCTTTAACTGGACATTGGGAGGATTTCAAAGATGCTGCAAGCAAACATTTTGGATTTGACCAAGGTAGAGAAATTCTTGAAGCTAGAAAGAAAATTTATGATGAAGCACAAGGATTCCAAAAACAATTATTTGATTTGGCTTCTGATGATAAAACAGTTTTAGCGTTAGAAGGACAAAAAAAAGCTGCTGCTGAAAAAATTATTGATAGAGATGCGATTAGAAAAGAGTTATTAGAAGCTAGAAAAGAGCAAATAAGAAGAGAAGCGCCAGCAATGACTGAATCTCAAATAGCTGATCAATTAGAATACGAGAGAGAAGAATTAGAAAATCAAGTTAATCAAACTTTAGTTGAAAGAAGAAAAGAACAAGCTGCTACTATTGATATGTATGATAATCTAATAAAAGTTGCTAAATTAAAAGTAATTCAAGAAAAAATGGCAAAGAGAGACGGAAGATATTTAGCAGTTGCTGAAACTGCAAAAGTTTTTAAAAGTCAACACATGGATGATCCTACTATAGCGAAGATGGAAGATATTTTTATTACGCCTGAACAAGCAAAACAATTAGAAGGAGTTTTAGATTTAACTGATCCTAAAGCGGTTGAAAGACAAATGGATATAATAAAAGGAAAAGTTGTTGCAAGTGATTCAGATATAATAAAAGGCTCAATTGGTGTAACAGCTGATAACGAAAAATTGAAGATGAAATCTGGTGAAACTCAAGTTGAGATTGCAAAATTAGTTCAAAAAGAAAAAGGAAAAGAAGCTGAGAAAAAATAATGTTAAGGAAATATTTTAAGCCTGATTTTCAAAATGAATTAGAAAGTTATAATACATTAAATTCTTATATAGCAAATATGAAAAATCTTTTGGATGAATGGATAAATAACAATAAATATAAACGAAATGAAAATTTATCTGATATTTTAGATGAACTGTTACAAATTGAATTAGATATAAATTGTCTAAAATCAAAAAATGATATATCTAAAATTAAAGAGATAAGTTTGCTTTATGAAAAACTTGAATTATGTTTGAAAAAATTAAAAAATAGAATATTATATTTAAGTACAATTTCTAATGATGATTATGATATGTTATTAATAAATGCAGAGATAATTAATATTAGAAATTGTGTTGCGGCTAATATAAGCCTAAAAGGGGTAAGTGAAGCAATTCAAAAAATAGGATATGTAAATTTTATTAAAGATGATTCTGAATTGTTTAGTAAGTTAATTATATTAGAAAATGAAATTTATATTAGAAAAAATAAAATTTCTCAAACTGATATGTTATACCGTTAATATTTAAAGATGTTGTATAAAACTGTACAGCATCTTTTTTATTTTTCAAAATACCACTACCACTTATATTTTATTTATGATATAATGAATAAGTAAAAATAGGAGTGATAGGTGTGAATAATTATTTAATTCCTGCTAACTCTAAGAAATCACAATTAATATTAGGTTTTTTTACCCCTGTAGATTTAATATTATTTGGTTCTGGAGTAGGATTAACATTAATATTGCTATTAATAATTGAAAGTTCTAGTTTAGGTTTAATACTATTAATTTTAGCTCCAGCATTAATTACATCTTTTTTAGTATTACCTATACCAAATTATCATAATGTATTACAGTTTATAGTTAACGTTTATACGTTCTTTAGTGAAAGAAAAAGATATATATGGAAAGGTTGGTGTTATAAACATGGCGAAGACAAATAGTGGATATTCAGAAGATTGGTTACCAATTAAACAAATATTAAATGGAATGATTCAACTAGATAATGGAGAATATGTAACAGGTATTAAAGTACATCCTAGAAATATATTTATAGTTGATCAAGGATTACAAAATGCTATAATTGGAAATTTAAGAAATTTTTATAATTCTATTAATTTTGAATTTTGGTTAATTATTGCAGATCGTCCTGTAGATATAAGTGTATATTTATCACAATTACAAATTTTATATAATAATACAACAAGCCCTATAGGTAAAAAATTAATAATGGAAGATATTAATAAAGCTAATATGTTTATGAGCGCAGAATATAATGTAGTTGATACAGAATATTATATTTTATTTAAAGAAAAAAGAATGGAGTTAATCCAAAAGAAATTACATACTTTAATAAGTGGACTTGCTAATTCAGGACTTAATTCTACACAAACATCTAATGATGATTTAAGAATGATATTAGATAATTTCTTAAATGGCGGAACACATACTAATTTTGGGACGGTGATGAGTTAATGAGCGTTAAAAGTGAAATAGCTCCAAAAGGGATGGAGTTTAAACCAACAGAGTTTACATTAGGTGGTAAATATTGTACTATCATGACTATTATTAGTTTTCCTAAAAGTGTATATGTAGGATATTTATCTGATATAACTAGTATAAGTGGTGTTAAAGTTGCTATAAAACATATACCGATAGAATTTAGTACATTACAAAAAATGTTAAATAAAGAAATTGCGGATTTAAAAACAAGATATCAAAATGAAAGAGATAAAACTATTCAAGAACGTATTCGTCAAGATTATGAATCTTTAGAACAATTTATTTCAATGCTTGCCGCTACTCAAGCAAGAATATTTGATTTTCAAATGCATGTTATGATTTCAGCTGATTCTAAAGAAGATTTAGAAATTAAGAAAATGCAAGTACGTACTTACTTAGATGCTTTAGGTATGCGTGGAATAAGCTTAATGTTTGAACAAGAAAAAGTATTAAAATCAATTATTCCAATATTCCCTAAACAAGATATTGAAGAAAGAGTAGGTACTCCAATACCTTCAGTATCTATCGCTGCTATGTATCCATTTGTATTTGATAGTGTTAAAGATCCAGGAAATGCTACATTGTTCGGAGTAGATTTCTCAGGCGGCGTTGTATTATTTAATCAGTTCTTATATCAGATAAAAAAAGAACATAATAGAAACAATGCTAATATGATACTTCTTGGTACATCTGGTTCAGGTAAATCAACTGCAGCAAAATTACTTTTAAGAACTCACTTACGTAATGGATGTAAAGTAGTATGTATTGACCCTGAAGGAGAGCTAGAAGAAATGACTTATTCTTTAGGTGGTGACTTCTTAGACTTAGGAAAAGGTGGAGATTTTGGTATGGTTAATCCACTTGAAGTTATAGTAGATGCTGATGAAGAAGAAATTGCGCAAGGTTTAGGTTATACAATTTTAACTAGAACTTTACAACAATTAAAAGCATTTATGAAATATCTATATCCTGATATTGAAGAAGATGTACTTACTATGTTTAGTGAAATAGTTCAAGATACTTATAAGAGATATAAAATAGATTTTGATACAGATTTTACTAATTTAACTAGAGAAGATTATCCAACATTTGATGATGTATATGCAACTATTAAAGGTAGAATATTATCTATGCCTGATGCAACTAGAGAAAAAGATGTAATTGAAAGATTAGAGTTAAAAATAAGACCTTTAATAAAAGAACTTAGATATTATTTTACAGGTCATACAACATTAAAATTTAATAGTGATTATATAGTATTTAATATAAAAGAATTAATGAATAGTGATGAAAATATTAAAAATGCATTATTCTTTAATATTTTAAAATATGCATGGGGCTTATGTTTAGATAAAAGTGTAAATACTGTAATGATGGTTGATGAAGCTCACGTATTACTTTCAAGTAGAAATGAATTAGGAGCAGAATTCTTAGCACAAATTCAAAGACGTTCTAGAAAATATAATACTGGTACAATAATTATTACTCAACAACCAACTGACTTTGCTGCTCCAAACTTAATTATGCATGGTAAAGCAATATTTGATAATGCATCATATTATTTAGTAATGGGACTAAGAAAACAAGCAGTCGATGATTTATCTAAATTAATTGATTTAAATGAATCAGAAAAAGATAGTATTAAGTATTATAATCAAGGTGAAGCATTATTTATCTGTGGTAATAGAAGAATGAGAATAAATGTTGTAGCAACTCAAGAAGAACTTGATTCATTTGGCTCCGGAGGAGGTTTATAGGAAGTTTAAAACTTCCTTTTTCTATACGTTGACAGACGTACAAATGTATTATATAATTATAATGTCAGGGGGAATAAAAATGAATGAATTAATAGAAAAAGAAAATAAAATAAGAAAAATGATTTATGAAATACGTGGAAAAGAAGTAATGCTTGATAGTGATTTAGCATTACTTTATGGAGTTGAAACAAAAAGAATTAATGAAGCAGTTAAACGTAATCCAAATAAATTTCCAGAAAGATTTTCTTGGAAACTAACTGAAGAAGAAAGTAAACTTTGTTTGGTCGCAAAATGCGACCAAAAAATTGAAACTCGTGGTGGAAAATATAAAAATCCACAAGTTTTTACGGAACAAGGTGTTGCAATGTTAGCTACAATTTTAAAATCACAAAAAGCAATAGAAGTTAGTATCGCGATAATGGATGCTTTTGTAGCCATGAGACATTATTTAATAGAAAATAAAGATATATATCAAAGTTTAAATAATTTAAACAATGAAATAATGAATCATAAACAAATTTTAATAGAACATAATCATAAATTTGAAGAACTTTTTTCTAATTTTAAACAAACGGAGTTAAAAGAAAAAATATTTTTTAATAGACAATTTTACGATTCTTATTCTAAATTAATTGACATTATGAATGAAGCGAAAGAAGAATTAATAATCATAGATAGCTATGCAGATAAAACAGTATTAGATATGATATCTAAAATAAATAGTAAAGTGGTTTTAATAACTAAATCCAAAGGATTATTAAAAGATATAGATATAAAGAAATATAATGCACAATATAATAATTTAAAAGTAATTCATAACAATGATTTTCATGACAGATTTATAATAATTGATAAAGAAATTATATATCATTTAGGAACATCTTTAAATAGTGTTGGTAAAAAGATATTTGCTATAAATAGATTAGAAGAAGAAAGTATAAAACAAAATTTTTTAGATAAAGTTAAATTTGTAATAGGTGATAAAAAGCGGTTATAAAAATAAAAAAGTAATTGAATTAGTTAAATTCAATTACTTTTTGTATATTAAGCGTCTTCACCAGCAGGTCCAGTAGGTCCCATTTCTCCTTGAACACCTTGAATACCTTGAACACCTTGTACACCTTGAATGCCTTGTGCTCCAGTAATGCCTGCTTCCCCTTGAATACCTTGTATCCCTTGAACACCTTGAATACCTTGAGGTCCAGTTGCTCCGGTTGCTCCATTGTATAAATCTTCTTTATATATTAAATTTGAAAGTTCCATATTATCCTTATATCTCTTGAATTTGTTTCTTTGTCATAATGACCGATTAAAACTTTATCAATAAAATCGCCAACAATTTCAATATCAAGTTTATCTATATGTCTGTACTTCTTAAAGATATTCTTTTTAGATTTTAAACTTTCTTTCATAGTTGTAGTAGTAGCTATGTCTTTTTTTATAATCTTCATTCTAT
>SVAM01000005.1 GCA_015059425.1 Bacillota bacterium
TAAATTCTAATATAAATGTCCAATATAGTGAAGTAGATGCCATATATGAAAATAATACATCAATAATAAATATTGAAATAAATTATCGTAATTATATTGGATTAGATGTAAAGAATATGAAGTATGTATGTCATTTAATGTTAAAACAAACAAAGATAAATGATAAATATCCAAAGTTAAAACCAATATATCAAATAAATATAAATAATTTTGATGTATTTAATGAAAATAAGTTTATATATCGAAGTTATATAATGGAAGAAACAATACATAAGAAGAGAAATGATTTTATATCAATAATAGATATAAATGTAGATTTTTTAAATAATATTGATTATAATAAAATCATGGAGGAAGAAGAATATAGTTTAGAGAGAATGCTTTATATATTTGTATGCGATAATGAGAGATTATTAGATAAACTATATTTAGAAAATGAGATAATGGAAAAAGTAAGAGAGAAGATAAGTGCATTAACAGAAGATTTTTTAGATGATTTATATTATGATAAAGAAGAAATAATAAACGAGTATTCTTTTTTAGAAGGAGAAAAGAAAGCAAAAAAAGATATAGCGCTATCTATGATAAAAGAAAAATTACCAATAGAAACTATATCAAAAATTACTGGACTATCAATTGAAGAAGTAAATATATTAAGTAAATAATAGAATATTTTTGCTACAAAAAGAGGGATTTCCTCTTTTTTTTAAAAATATTTGTGTTATAATCATAATTAGGAGGGAATTTAGATGAAAGAAAAAAGATATGGATTATTTAAAGGAATATTATTATTCATAACTATAGCTATTATTTTAACATGGCTAATCCCTAATGGAGAATTTAGCTCTGCAGGATTTGCTAGTGAAGGAATATTAACTAGAGTAGGATTAAATGATTTAGCGTGGCTAGGATATTATGGAATATATTTTAGCATTGATAAAATTATTTTCTTACTTGCTATAGGTGGATTATATGGGGTTTTAGTTAAAACAAATGCATATGACAGAATTACATCTGCTATTGCAAATAAGATTAAACATAAAAAAATAGCAGTAGTAATTATATCTGTTTTAGTAGCGGTTTTAACTAGTTTATTAACACAAAGTTTTGTTGTTTTAACATTCATTCCATTTATTATTTCAATACTAAAGAAAATGAAACTAGATAAAATGACAATTCTAGCTACAACATTTGGCTCAATGTTAGTAGGTGTTATGGGAGCTACATATGGAACAGAAGGTATAGGATATTTAAGTAATTATATTACTGCAGATAAGTTTAATATTCTATATAGACTTGGTATCTTAGTAGTAGGTTTAATACTATTTAATTTCTTTACTATTTTACACATGAACAAAGTAAAAAATGAAGAAGTTGAAGAAGTAGTAGAAACTGAAGTAAAAGAAACTAAAAAATCAAGTATTATACCTGTTATTGTTATAAGTTTATTATTATTTATAATTATAATATTAGGTTATGTAAATTGGAATAGTAATTTTGGTATTACAATATTTGAAGATTTCCATAAATTATTAACAGAAATTAAAATTGGAGATGACTTCTATATATTCCAAAGTTTACTTGGAAGTAATATGAGTGCTTTAGGTACATGGGATTTATTTAGCATATCTGGAATAGTATTAATATTAACTATAATATTAGGATTATGTTATAGAGTTAGACTAGATGAATTTATGAGTAATTATGCACAAGGTATGAAGAGAATGATTAAACCAATTCTTTGTGTAGTTGCAGCATTCTCATTAATGACAGTTGTATATATGTCTCCATATATAGCTACAATTGTTGATAAAATATTATCAATTACAGATGGATTTAATTTAGCTACAATGACATTAAGTTCATTAATACTTAATATATTCCATACTGATTTAGGATTTACTGGCTATATTGTAGGTTCACATTATGTGGTTGAATATGCTGATTATATTAATCCGATTTATGTAATGTTAACTTCATTATATGGATTTGTCCAATTCTTTGTTCCAACAAGTATTTTACTAGGAGTAGGCTTAACAAGCTTAAATGTTAAATATACTGACTGGTTAAAATATATTTGGAAATTCTTAATTGGAATGATTATTGTCTTATTAGTAATTTTCATATTAATGGCAGTTATTTAAAAGGCTTTTTAAAGCTCTTTTTTTATACATTTTTGTTGAAAATAAGTACTATACATGCTATAATTTTAAATAGAGGCTGGTGTCAAAAAATGGGAAAGATAAAAACACTAATTTTAACTTTATGTATATTCTTTTTTAGTATAACTACAGTATCAGCAGCATGTACTGCTGAAGAAACTAATAGACTTAATAGTTTGGCTGTTAATGTAAAACCGAGTTTTGAAATTATTACTAAAGAAATACCTGCAGAAGACAACTTTAATACTCCTGATGGATTAACGGAAGAAGAAATTGAAAACTATAAATATTATAGAGATTATTTTAAAATTTATATATCAAATGTAACTGAAGATTTATATGTAAAAGTTACAAATAAAAGGACAAATGAAGTTAATACATTTTATTACAAAGATGTAATAGATGGGGTAATAGTGTTTGAAAAAAAAGTATATTATGAGATTAATAATTACGTAATAGAAGTTTATAGCTCTACAAAAACCAATTGTCCTAATAAAAAATTATATACTCTTTATATAGCTACGCCAATGTATAATAGTTTAAGCGAATCTAGTTTATGTGAGGGCATAGAAGAGTTTTATATGTGCCATAAATATTTATCTGTAGATATTTCTTTTGATAATTACGAAATGAAAATAAATGAGTATCAAAAAGGAAAAATAGATAAAAACGGTAATGAAATAGATGATAATAATAAAAAAGATGATAAACTTTTGCAAGAAAATAATTGGGTTGTATTATCAATATCAGCTGGAGTATTATTAATAATGGTATCTGCAACTGTGATAATAGTAAAAAAACGAAGGAGCAAAAAAATATGAGAAAAGTATTTCAATATGTTAGTTTATTTGCTATTGCTGCTTTTTTGATGTTTAGCTTTAAAATTGATGCTTTAGCAGAGGGTTGTGGTAGCTTAAATAACAATCAATGTAGAATAACAAAAAATAGAGTTATAAAAGTGGTTGGTAATAATAATAGATATGATACAGTAACACCAAGAGAAGAGGCAACAGGAAATGCTAAATATATGGACAATACACCTCCACGTTATAGCCAAGTGGGAATTAGCTACAAATCTCCTGGATATAAAGAATTAACAGGAACACCAACATTTAATGTTTATGATGATGGTAAATCAGCAATGTTTTGTTTTGACCCTCAATTAGAAGGAACTGACCCGTTATATGGGGGGAGATTTTTATTGGATACAGCTGAAAATGAAAAAACGCAGATATTAGATTATGCTTTATTGAGCGTTTTAACTGATCATGGAATATTAACACATGCTCGTGATGAAGGAGATAATCAAACTGAGTATTTTGCGAGGTTATTAGCTATTAGAGCAATAATATTTACGTTTAATGAGCATTCTAAAACAGAAACTTTTAGGGGATATTATTATGCTACATTGAGTACTGTAAATGAATGGCTAAAAGACTCTAATATAGAAGATAAATATAACGAAATTAATGAAATATTAAAAAAAATGAAAAAAAACGAATTAAAAGCAATAACAGAATTTGGCGTTCATCTTGATTACTACTTTAGTGGAGATATTTTAAATAAAGCAAAAACATATTATTCTACAGCTTTAGATAAAGCCTTAGAATATGCAAAATCTATCTCTAATCAACCGAAGATTAAAAAAGAAGTAAATGCAAAAAATAAAGTTGAATCAAATGATGCAACCGGAAAAAAAATAACCAAAGATGTTGTTCACACTATTACAGTTTCTGGCATACCTAGAAAAACTAATAATACATTTAAAATAAAAGGTTTAACTTTATCAGGCACTTATAGTGGTTTAACAGCTAAAATAACTAATATAAAAATTGGCACAGCAAATTATAATGAATCTCAGTTAAATACAATATTAAATAAAAATTTATTAGAAAATTTTGATTTTACATCTGAAACGAAAATTCAAATAACTATAAATTTTAGTGGTTATGAAACAGGTGATACAGATATCTTAAAGTGCGGTCAACAACCAATAAAATATTTAATTGATGGAACATATTCTTATGGGAATTTTAATGAATATAATAAATATGTTGCAACAATTTGGTATACTGGCCCAGATCAACAAAGATATCTTAGTGTTGAAGAAGCTGCTTCTTATACAGATTCGTTAAACATTCAAACATGGGAAAGCAAATATGAGACTAATTTAATTGAAGCTTGTAGTTGTAATCAGTTAATGGATGAATGTGTTGAGTCAGGTTCAATTAATAGTAATCAATGTAAAGAATTGGAAGCATCAAATTGTGGTGAATGCTCTTGGTTATATACAAAATGTCAAATAAATTCAAGTTATTGTGATGCATATTATGATACATGTGAATCTGAAATTATTAGCAAAATATGTCCTACGGAAATTGATACATTAGAATGTTGTGATGAATACGGTGAGTTAATAGTATGGCAAGAAAATGATGATGATACTAAAACGCAAACTGTAAATATTAAAGGCCCTTCAGAAGATGATATAGCTGCTTGTTTTGTAGATAATTTAGGTGTTAGACAAAAAATATCAGAAAATAATAAAGAAATTTATGATCAAACTGGATATAAAGAAGCTGTCGGAGCAGTAGATGAAGCAGAAAATACTTATGTAGATGTAAAAAATAAATATTGTGTAATATCTTGTAAAGAAGATTATGTATTAAATATGCCTACTGCGCAAAGAGTAAATGCAGGAAGATATTTTACATTTAAAATGGATGTGAATGCTACAAAAACATGTTATACTAATGAGATAGATGAAACTCAATATGACAAAGACGTTGAAGCAATATTAGAAGATTTAAGTGTAGCATATACACAATTTAAAAAGTATCAAAATGCTATTGAGTATTTAAGTGATACTAGTTGGTTAGAAGGTAATGATAATTATTTATATGCCTATTCTCAATTGGATGCTGATACAACTTGTTCTGCAGATTCCGGAGCAGGATGTTCACCCAGTGGCTATTATTATACAGGTTATAATAATGTTCAAGTGCCATATATAGAATATGATTTTCAATTCAGTGGTAATGTGTTTAATATTCTTGAATTAGAGGAAAAATATTATAAAATAACTGATGATGGATTAGATGATGGGGGATTTAGTGATTCATGTCCGGATGAATATTGTGGTGAATGTTATTGGGAGTATTGCAATTGTGCTGGTGAAATATCCAGTTGTGGTGATACTTTAGCAGTGAGTAATATGCATAATACTTATAAAACTGAATTATTGAAATATGATAAAAATAAAAATTATAATATTATGTTGATAGAGTGTGATGATGAAGGTAACTGCTGGGGGCCAGGCTGGGAAGGTGAACCTGATAATTGGTTTGGTAGTGAAGATGAAAATTATGGCGAACCGTCTGATGAGCCTGTTGAAGATTGGTGTGCCGATAATCCAGGGGCTTGTGACGGCAGCGATGATGTTTGTGAAGAATATTGTGATTCTGGAACAACATATTATTATAGTTCTTACGTTGAAAGTGGACAAGCTGGAGATTACTATAATTTTTACTGGGAATTAGTAAGTAGAAGAAATACTTGGGAAGAACAATATAATCAACTAGTAAGAACATTAAATAGTTTAACAACAGCATATAAAGAATGTAAAGGTGATTATGATAATAAGCTAAATTATGAGCCTGAAATATCATATACAAATCAAGAACTTTATAATTCAGGTAAAGGATTTTTGAAAATAGCAAGTAATACAACTTTAAAAGACAAAACGTATTACTGTGATGGCAAATATAAAAATTGTTCAGATTCTGAAAGTAATTTGAAAACGAAATACTTTTTAGAATTAACAGAATTAGATAGTAGTGCAACTTCAGCAGAATATAAGGTGGAATCAAAGAAACTACCGATTAGTAATTATATAAAAAAAGAATATGAGATTGACGTTAAGCATACGCCATCAACGATTTTGTATAATAATTATTCATCAGGAATTGTAACAGATAAATCAAGTGGGTCTAATAGTAAAAAATTAGTTAATGAAATTCCGGTTTCATTTAATCGCGAAAGAGGAATTTATAAATATACTATAGAAATAGGTAATTTAGGAGAATTCTATGGTACTAATGAATTGGGACGTCTTATTAATGTTGCGAAAACTGAAGAACATAACAACATATTAGTTAATAATAATAATGTGATATATTCATGCGCTTATTTGGTTAACATAGAAAAAACAGAACCATGGGTTTGTGATTTCGATAAAGATTGTACAAATAATTGTGTTTCAAATTGTATAGGGCCATATTGCGATGGTTATTGTAATGGTAAAGACTGTGTTTCACCTTGTATAGGAAGTGGATGTTTATATGAAAAAGATAATGGCTTATCAGTTTATGAAAGAATGGTTTCATTAAATAAACTATTTCCACATGGAACGACATCTTACAATTGGAATGATAGTAATCAAAAAGCAGTAGAAACTATTGAAGAAATTGAAAAAACAGATAAAGGTAATGAAATTTATAATGATAAACCTATATTTAGTATAACAATTGATGCTACTGATGCAGCACAAATAAGAAGATATAATGATATAGCAGAAAAAGAGAATAATGGTGGCTATTCAAATGATACTTTAGATTGTCGCACATTAAAAGTTGGCAGTAAATCTTATGCAGAAACAGCATGCTTTAGTACATTTATATCAAATTTAATAAATGGTAAAATAGTTGATGATGCTGATGGTAATGAAGGTAATATTAATGTTAAATTAAATAGCTCTGAAATTAAGGATAATAATGAATATCGTAAAATAGTAGATGAAATTGATGGCACTGGAAGTGGATATTTTATTGGGTGGAGTTATGTTAGTGAATCTAAAAGCCTAGGTCCATCATGGAAATAAGAAAGGAAGTTTGAGATAATGCAAAGTTCTTATTGGGGGTATTGGTTAGTAGTTAGTGGAGTTGCAATCATTGGTTTAATGATTGCAGTTCAAGGAATAACAACAACAAATACTCAAGATTATTTTAGTTTAAAAGAGATTACAGATGCATCAATGTTAGATTCTATAGATTTTGCTTATTATAGAGATTATAATGAATTAAAAATAAATAAAGAGAAATTTATGGAAGTATTTATTAGAAGACTCGCTGAAACAATGGGTGGAACTGACAAATATGAAGTTAACTTTTATGGCTTATATGAAGCTCCACCTAAAGTAAGCGTGGAAATAAAAAGTAGTAGTGGATCTAATTTAGCATCATCAACATTTGATGTTGTAAATAGAGTAGATGCAATCTTACAATTTTATGAGGAGGAATAAAAATGGGAAATATAGTTACAAATTTAAAAAGATTTTTTTCGAATAAAAATACAGTAACAATTTTAGGAGTTATATTAGGATTAGTAGTATTATTTTATGGATATAATTATAGAATAGATAAAGCTGTTGAGGTTATTACAATCCCATATGCTAAAACAACAATTAATGCTACTTCTGAAATTACAAAAGACAATGTTGGAAGTAAGACTGTGTTAAAGTCTATGGTATCAAACAGTGATAACCTGATTGATAGTTTGTCAAAAATAATAAATACAAGTGTACCAATGTGTGTAACAACAGGAACTAGTATTCCGGCAGGTGGCTTCTTTTATGCAGAACAAATTGATTATTGTACTAATATAAGCAATAATCCGTTAAAAAATATGCCAGATGGTTATAAACCTGTAAGTCTACCAGTAGATTTACATAAAACATATGGTAATTCAATGTATCCTAATGATTATATAGATTTATATGCTAGAATGGAAACAGAAGATGGTAAATTAATATATGGAGAATTAATTGAAAAATTACCTATCTTAGATGTTAGAGATAATAGTGGTAAAAGTGTATTTGCAGTAAATGGTACTACTACTACACCAGCAGAATTATTATTTGCGGTACCTAATTATGATGTAGCAGGTAAAAACTTGTATATGTTACTTAGTAAAGCAATTTTATTAGGGGATAACGTAGTTGAATTAATACCTGTACCCGGAAATGCTAGTTATACTACTGATCCTGGAGAAACAGCAGTTAAAAGTAATTATCTAATGGATTTAATTGAACAATATACAGTTGATGTACCAGATGAACAATAATAAAAGAATAAATAAAAAGGAGGTGTCTAAATGAATGATGCGATATTTTCTCAAATTGATTTTGGACCTTTAAAAGAATTTATAGAAATAGATGATATAACAGATATTTCTTATACAAACGGTGGTCAAGTATGGTTAAAATCTTTAACAAAAGGAGTATACCGAGTTGATCGTCCTGAAATTAACAATGCTTTAATTGAAAAATTAGCCTTTCAGTGTTCAAACGTAATGGGAAAAACATTCAACATGGCACACCCTTTTTTAGATGCTGAAAGTACTGAATTACGTTTAAACTTTATACATGATTCTATAGCCACAAATGGAGTAGCGCTAGTTATACGTAAAACTCCAGCTAAGATACGTTTAAATAAAGAAAAATTATTAAAAGAAGAATATGTTAGTGCTGAATTATTAGATTTTCTACTTAATTGTGTTCAAGGCCACGCAAATATTATCGTAAGTGGAGAAACTGGATCTGGTAAAACAGAGTTAGTTAAATATTTAGCTAGTACAACTAAAGAAAATGAAAAGATAATTACTATTGAAGATACGTTGGAATTACACTTAGATAGAATATTTCCTCATAGAGATATTGTCGCAATGAAAACTAATAATATTGCAAGTTATTCAGATGTATTAGTTACATGTATGAGACAAAATCCAATTTGGATATTGTTATCTGAAGTTCGTAGTGCAGAAGCAGTAATGGCAGTACGTAATTCAATATCTTCAGGGCATCACATTTTATCAACAATACACTCAGATAAAGCCGCTTTAATACCAATGCGTATGTATAGTTTAATTGAATCAAATATAGATGTAGAACAGTTCTTATCGACTATTCATAGATATGTACAAATTGGTATATATGTAAAAGGATATATGAGTGAAAAACTAGGACGTTTTCAACGTGAAATTATGGAAATATGTGAATTTTATGTAGATGAACATAATAAACCAATGGTTAATACAATTTTTCAAAAGTCTTTAGATGGTAATTTTACATTAAATAATCCCACAAAATATTTAAGAAATTATTTAGCTATTCAAGGGGTAATGTTGAAAGAAGATTTATTTAACTTAAATAAAGAAGTTAAAGAAGAGATTGATTCATTATAGAAAGTGAGGTATAACATGGAATTAGTAATATGGATAGTTATAGCATTATTTATATTTATATACCGAAAAAATGATGGTACTGAAACTTTTTATAATTATTTAAAACAACAATTTAATTTTATATATGAAAAATATGCACCTTATAGTTACCAAACTATAAGCGCTAAAGTAAAAGAATTAAAACAAGAATACACATTTAAAGATTATGTGTTTCAAATGGTTATAATAGGTGGTATAGCAGGTGCTTTAGCTTATTTATATTTTTATAACCTAATTATAGTAATTATATATGTAGGAATCGCTATAGCATTTGTTCCATATTTAGCATTCTTAAGAAGTAAAAGAATATATAGTGAATATTTATTTGAACAAATACAAATCTATACTACAAACGTAATAATGGAATTTAATACTACCCAAAGTTTTGTTAAGTCTTTAGAAGGTGTAAGAGATTCTGGAATATTAGAAAATCCCGTTTTAGATGATGTTAAAACTATGATAGATATGTCCTATCAAAATGGTACTATTGATGAATCTATTGAATATTTTAATGAAAAGTACCCTTATTATATGGTAAAAAATATGCATCAATTATTTTTACAAATAACTAAAGAGGGTGCTAGAGATTCAGGAGAAGCATTAGAAAATATGAGTATGGATATAGATGCTTTAGTTGAAGGGGTTTATCGTGATCAAATGGACAGAAAACAATTTCATACTAAATTTTTAACATTTGGAATGGTATTATTCTTATTAGTATATGTTTTACAAGTATTATTAGGAAAAGCAAGTTATATGCAGTTATTAGGTAATTGGTATGTTCCATTCATATTACATGGTATCATATTAATTAATGCTTATTTTCTACTTACCGGTGAAAAATATTATAATGATGATGTGGGGGTAGAATAATGCAAATAGAAATGGCGATTTTTGCAATAATAGTATTTTATATATTTATTAATACAGGAAAAATAAGTATATCAAAACTTGTTGCGGATAATGAAATATATTTAAGAAAATTAAAAGAAAGTGATTATGATTTTTATGTAAAAGCAAGATATGGAGATTCTGTAAATGCAGATATTTTGTTTAGTAAAAGACTTCAAAATACTTTAATTATTGGATTTGTAATATTTTTATTGCTTCTAGTAGCATTCAAAAAAATTACGTATGTTTATTTTTTAACATGTATAATTCTAAGTTTCCTATTCTTCAAATGGGAATATACAAGATTAAAAAATTATTATAAAAGACATTTACATGAAATAGATACAATGCTACCTTATTATTTAAAAGGTTTAGAAATATTAATACAACATTACACTGTACCTGTAGCAATAGGTAAATCACTTGATGATGCTCCAGAAATATTTAAAGATGGTTTAAAAGAATTAATAGATGAAATAAATGCTGGTAATGATACAATTGAACCATACATGAATTTTGCTAGAAAATATCCGGTTAGAGATTCAATGCGTATGATGCGTTTATTATATCGTTTAAGTTTAGGTAGACAAGAAAGAAAACAAGAACAATTAATAGCATTTTCAAAAACTATATCTAGCTTACAACAAAAAGCTAGAGAAACAAAATATAAAAATCGTTTAGATAAAATGGAAGGTAAAACTATGAGTATGTTAATAACTACTGGTTTAGGAGTTATGATACTACTAGTTTTATCAGTATTATTAATAATGGGAATTTAACAAATTTTGACATTATTATAAGTAAAAACTTGACAATAAACTATTGTTAAGATAGAATTAAATTATAGAGAAAGAGAGGTAATTTTATATGTTTTTATTAGCTAAACCGTTATTATGTTCAGAATTAGCAGAAGTTTGGGAGTTAGTTGGATGGATTTTATGGTTCTTTAAAATTGCAATTCCAATTTTAATTATCATTTTTGGTATGATTGATTTAGGTAAATCAGTTGTAGCAGCAAAACCTGAAGAAATTTCAAAATCTGCAAAATCATTAGCATTTCGTGCAGTAGCAGGTATATTTATTTTCTTTGTGCCTACATTAGTTAGTATGGTATTTGGTGTTGCTCCAGGTTTTAAAGGCGAAGAAGGTATTTCTAATGATAGTGAATATAAAGTGTGCATAGCATGTGTAACTAATCCAAACGGTGATTTTTGCCAAGGTAAGGTTTCAGAAGCTCAGAATAATAATTAATAATAAAATAAAACTGAATATGCTAAATTATATGAATATTTTTCTTGACTTTAGGAATAATATTTAATATAATTTAGTAGTACTGCTCGTTTAGCTCAGTCGGTAGAGCGCACGGCTGTTAACCGTTAGGTCGTAGGTTCGAGTCCTACAACGAGCGCCATTTAAGAAATTAACAAATCACTAAATAAATTAGTGGTTTGTTTTTTTATATATTTGTAAACTATTGACGTCAGTACAAATGTATGATAATCTAAATATAGATGTTTATAAAATTAAAGGAAGTATAATAATTATGAAAGAGAATTATATAATTATAACTAGCGATAGCAATAAAAAGTTTATATTAAAGAATTTAAGTAAAAATAAAACATTTTATAATATAAAATTTTATTCTTTTAATGAATTAAAGAAAAAATTGTTTTTTGATTATAATAACAAAACTATAGAATTTACTATGAGCAAACTTAATATAAGTTATTTAAATGCTGAAAATTATATTAAGAATTTATATTATTTAAAAAATATAAACAATTCAAAAATTAAATTTTTAAATGACTTAAAAAAAGATTTAGAAGAGAATAATTTACTAATTAAAGACTTATCTTTTAAAAACTATATAGAGGATAAAAAAATTATAGTATATGGTTATAGTAATTTTACTAAAGAACAAAAATTAATATTGAGTGAATTAGAAACAAATATTGAATATATATATGATAAAAAAAATTATACTCCTATAGTATATGAAGCTAATACTGAAGATGAAGAAGTGTTATTTGTAGTTAATAAAATTAGCGAATTAATAACTAATGGAATTGATATTAATAAAATTAAAATAATTGCAAAAAAAGACTATTTTAATACCATAAAAAGATATTTTAATATATTTAATGTTCCTATAAATATAAAAAGTGATAACGCATATTTTAGTACAATATTAGCAAAAGATTTTTTAAGTAATTATGATAACTATACTATTGAAGAAAATATAAATGTTTTAAAAGAAAAATATAATGATATTAATAATTTAATAAATATAATTAATAAATCTGTATTAATAGAAGATAAAAATATAAGAAAAGAATTTATCATAAATGATTTAAAAAATACAAAAGTTAAATTGGATGTTTATGATAATGCTATAGAAATATGTGATTTAGATAAAACATTTTTAGATGATGAATATGTATTCTTACTAGGTTTCAATATAAATTCATATCCTAAAGTTTATAAAGATGATGATTATTTAAATGATAATATTAAAAATCAAATAGGAATAGATACAAGTATAGATATAAATAAATATGAAAAAGAAACTATTATAAATAAAATATCTAATATTAAAAATTTAGTAATAACATATAAATTGCACAATAAAAATGGGGTGTTTTATCCATCATTATTAATTAATGAATTAGGTTTAGAGGTTAAAAAAATAGAAATAAATGAGAGTATTTCATATTCTAAATTAAATAGTAAGCTTATGTATGCTAAAGATTTAGATAATTTATATAAATATAATATATTTAGTAAAAATTTAGGACTATATAAAAATAATCTAAATATTAATTATCGAGAATATAATAATGAGTTTAAAAATATTAATAACACAAGTTTAAAAAATAAAATAGGTAATGAACTAGTTTTAGCATACACTAATATGGAAATATACAATGAATGTTCATTTAGATATTATTTAAGTAAAATATTAAAAATAGATATATTTGAAGAAAACTTTAAAACTATAGTTGGTAATATAGTGCATCACATACTTGAAATAGGAATTAATAAAGATATTAGTATAAATGTAGAAATAATTAAATTTATTAAAGAAAAAGATTATGCTTTAACTGCTAAAGAATATTTTTACTTAGAAAAATTAAGTGAAGAATTAAAACAAATATTAGAAATTTTAAAAGAACAAGAGAGTCATTCTAAATTAAAAAAATATTTATTTGAAAGCGAATTATATGTATATAATGATAAAGATGATATTAATATAACTTTTAAAGGTTTAATAGATAAAGTTATGTATAATGAGATTGATGGTAAAGAAGTGCTAGCGGTTGTAGATTATAAAACAGGAAATAAAGCAATTAACTTAGATACTATAGAATATGGATTAAATATGCAATTACCAATTTATTTATATTTATTAAAAAAATCTGATCGCTTTAAAGATGCTACCATCGCTGGATTTTATCTTCAAAAAGTATTAGATAATGTACCTAATATAAATGCTAAAAAAAGTTTAAGAGAAATAAAAGAAGACAACTTAAAACTAAACGGTTTTTCTAATAGTAGCGAAACAATTTTAGAATTAATAGATGATAATTTTAGGGAAAGTAGCTATATTAAAGGATTAGGATATAAAAAAGATGGAACTCTTAAAAAGACTGCTAAAGTTTTATCAAATAAAGAGATGGATGAATTAACAAATATAGTAGAAGAAAAAATAGAAGAATGCATTAATAATATTTTAAATGGAAAATTTAGTATCAACCCTAAAGTTATAAATGGTAAAAATATTTCTTGTGAATATTGTAAATTTAAAGATATATGTTTTAAAGAAAAGAAAAATGAAATAGTATTAGGAGGTGAATATAATGAAGTGGACGGAGGAACAACAGTTAGCAATTAACCAAGAAGGTAGTAATATTATTGTTTCAGCAGGTGCAGGGTCGGGTAAAACAGCAGTATTATCAGAACGAGTATTAAGAAAAGTAAGTGTAGGCATTGATATAAGAAATATATTAATGTTAACATTTACAAATGAAGCTGCAGGTGAAATGAAAGAGCGAATTAGAAAGAAAATTAAAAAAGCAGGACTAACTGAACAATTAGAATATTTAGATTCTGCCTATATAACAACTTTCGATGCCTATGCTTTATCGATAGTAAAGAAATATCATTATCTTTTAAATATAAGTAATAGCATATCTATAATAGATTCTTCAATAATAGAGCTTGAAAAAGAAAAAATAATAGAAGAAATATTTTTAGAACTATATGAAAAGAAAGATAATTGTTTTTTTAAACTAATTGGTGATTTTACTACTCGTGATGATAGTTCTATTAAAGAAGCAATATTAAATATTAGTAAGTCTTTAGATTTAAAATATGATAAAGGTGAATATCTTAACAATTATTTACAAGGTTTTTATAATAATGAGCATATTGATAAATTAATAGAAGAATATTTTAACTATCTAAAAATTTTATGTGAAGAATTAGAAAACAATATATATGCCTTAGAAAGTATGGTTGATGAAAAATTATATTTAAAAGTATATGAGACATATAAAAACTTATTTAGACCAAATAAATATGACGATTTATATAAAGTTAAAGAATTAGACAGAGTTCAATTTAGAAATATACCAGAAGAAGCGATAGAAATAAAAGAAAACATAAAAGAATTGTCAACAGAAATTATGGAACTTACTAAATATAGTGAAGAAGAGTTAAAAGAACAACTTTTTAGCACTAAAGATTATGTTGATGTTATTATTAGAATTATTTTAGAACTTGACAAAAAGTTAAATCAATATAAATATGAGAATGAAAGCTATGAATTTATTGATATAGCTAAAATGGCAATAAAAATAGTAAAAGAAAATATTGATATTAAAGAAGAATTAAAAAATACTTACAATGAAATATTAATAGATGAATATCAAGATACAAATGATTTACAAGAAACATTCATATCCTTAATAGAAAATAATAATGTTTACATGGTAGGAGATATTAAACAATCAATATATAGGTTTAGAAACGCTAATCCTAAAATATTTAAAAATAAATATGATAATTATAGTAAACACATTAATGGCGAAAAAATAGACTTACTTAAAAATTTCCGTTCCCGAAGCGAAGTATTAGATAATATTAATGAAATATTTAATTTAATAATGAAAGAAGATTTTGGCGGAGTTAATTATCAAGATAATCATGCGATGGTTTATGGAAATTTAGCATACATAAATGAAGGTGCAAATAATTATAACAACAATATGGATATTTTAAAATATGATGATACTGATAGTGAATACACCAAAGTAGAAATAGAAGCTTTTACTATTGCAAAAGATATTAAAGAAAAATTAAATAATAATTACCAAGTATTTGATTTTGAATTAGGAAAAAATAGAGATATTAGATATGATGATTTTTGTATTATTTTAGATAGAGGCACTGATATGCCTAAATACAAAAAGATATTTGAGTATTTAAATATTCCAATGGAATTATATAAAGACAGTGATTTAGTTTTATCGTATGACTTATTAATTATAAAAAACATAATAAGTTTAATACTAGCTATAAATAAAAAAGAATATGATACTAAAATGAAGTATTATTTTACAAGTATAGCCCGTAGTTTTCTAAGTTCTTTAGATGATAATGAAATATTCGATTTAATAAACAATAATGATTTTTATAACTCTGATATTTACAAAACATGTTTAGATATAGCAAATAATTTAGAATATAAGACTCCTAATATAATTTTAAATGAAATTATAGATAAATTTAATTTTTATGAAAAATTAATTGAAGTAGGAGATATTGAAGCAGGAATAATAAGAATAGATAATATGTTAGATATTGCCAGTAACTCTGAAAATCTTGGATTTACTTTAGAAGATTTTAAAAACTATTTAGATAAAATAATTGATAATAAATTAGAAATTAGATATAAAGAAAGTAAAGGTACTGGTAACTGTGTAAAAATAATGAATATTCATAAATCTAAAGGTTTAGAATTTCCGATATGTTATTTTGCTGGTTTTAAAAAAGATTTTAATTTAAGAGATCTACAAAGTAGATTTATGTTTGATAATTATTATGGAATATTAACACCTTATTTTAATGAAGGAATTGGGACATTGATAACAAAAACATTAATAAAAAATAAATATTATCAAGATGAAATATCTGAAAAAATAAGATTATTTTATGTAGCGCTGACTAGAGCAAAAGAAAAAATAATTATGGTAATACCAACATTTAAAAATGAGATGCAAGCTAAAAATATAGTGGATTCTAGTATATCTAGTAAGTATCGCTCATTTTATGACTTTATTAATTCTATATCAATAAACTTAAGTAAATATACTAAATTAGTAAATTTAAATGAATTAGGTTTAACAAAAGATTATGAAATTAGTATTAATAATGTAAATATTAATTATAATAGTAATGACATTATAGAATTTAAAGAAATAAAAATTGATAGTAATAAAATAGAAAATAAGCATGCTTCTAAAACTATAAATAATATATTAAGTATAAAAGAGGCTAAAACATTAGAATTTGGTACATTTATGCACAATATGTTAGAGATGACTGATTTTATTAAATATAATGGTGATAATAAATATATAAACAATTTATTAAAAACCTTTGATTTTAAAAATGCGACTATTTATAAAGAGTTAGAATTTATTTTTGATTATGATGGTATTGAATATCATGGTATTATAGATTTAATGTTAGAATATCATGATGAAATAAAAATTATTGATTATAAATTAAAAAATATAGATGATGAAAATTATATTAAACAATTAAATGTATATAAAAATTATATATCTAGTGTAAGTAGTAAAAATGTAAGTTTATATTTATATTCTATTATAAATAATGAGATTAAAGAAGTAGAAGTATTACAAAGTAATTAATTGTAAAATATAGAATTAATTTATTGAGTTAAAAAGATAATTATGATAATATGATTATATAAGGAGGATATATTATGACATGGATTATAGTTTTAATAGTAATTGTTGTATTAATAGCTATATGGGTAGCAAGTACTTATAATAGTTTAATTTCTTTAAGAAATAGAGTTAAAGATGCATGGAGTCAAATTGATGTACAATTAAAAAGAAGATTTGATTTAATTCCAAATTTAGTAGAAACTGTTAAAGGTTATGCTAAACATGAGAGTGAAACATTAGAAGAAGTAATTAAAGCTCGTAACAGTTATGTAAGTGCAACATTACCAGAAGATCAAATGAAAGCAGATGGTGAACTTACTCAAGCAATAAGTAAGTTATTTGCATTAACAGAAGCTTATCCAGATTTAAAAGCAAATCAAAATTTTATGGATTTACAAAATGACTTACAAGAAACAGAAGACAAGATTGCAATGTCTAGACAATTTTATAATGATATTGTAATGCAATATAACAATAAAGTTGAGATGGTACCATCTAATATTGTAGCAAACATTTTCAAATTTAAAACTGAAGCTTTCTTTGAAGTTAATGAATCTGAAAGAGAAAATGTTAAAGTTAAATTTTAAGACTTACCATTTGGTTAAGTCTTTTTTTAAAGGTGGAATAAATATGAAAAAGATAATAATAAGTATAATAACATTTTTTATAGCGCCATTTTTGGTTAATGCAGCTGACTATGATTTAACTGATTTTTTAATAAAAGCAGAAATACTAAATAATGGTGATATGATAGTTAATGAATTAATTGTATTAGATGGTTCATTTAATGGTTACGAAAGAGATATTTTATATGCCAATCAAATGTTGGAAAATGGTACAGATTTTTCAAATAATACTATATACAATGCTAGTGATATTACAAATATAACTATAAAAGGGAAATATGTAAATAAAGTTAATTTTGATACGTTTGATGATTTAGACTATATTTTATTTAATTGTGAAGAAATGATTAGTAATGGAGAAAAAGCTAAATATAAAGAAACTATCTTAAATTATGGATATAGATATCGAATGTATTATTATTCAAATAATAAAAAAGTAGCATTTAATATTAAATATACAGTAAAAAATGCTGTAGTTTTACATAACGATGTCGCAGAACTATATTGGACTTTTGTACCAAACGGTTTTGAAGATACAATAAAAAATGTTCAAATAAAAGTATATTTACCAAATGTTGACAATTCGGATAATTTTAGAATCTGGGCTCACGGGAATCTAAATGGAGAAATAAATTATATAAATAAAGAAGGAATGTATGCAAACATTAAAAATATTAAATATGAAGATTCAGTAGACATTAGAACTTCGTTTAATAAAGATTTAATAACGGATAAAACAAGTATTAAAAGAACTAATGTTAATGCTTTGGAAAGAATTATTGAAATAGAAACTGAAAGGGCAGAAGCTGCAAATAATTTACGTAAAGAATTACTTATTAAATATAATTTAGTAAAGTATTTAACAATTGTATTTTATAGTTTAGTTATTACATTAGGATTATTGATTTATTTTAAATATGGTAAAAGTCCAAAATCAAATTATTATTCAAAATATAATAGAGAGTTTATAGATGATTATAATGTTGAAGTTATAGATTATTTAATGAATAAAAAAATTACTCCTAATGCAATGAGCGCATCTATATTAAATTTAGTTTATAAAAAAAATATTAGTGTAAAAGAAACAACTTCAGTAGAAAAAGTAAAAAATAAAGAATGTAAATTTACGTTAGAGAACACAGATAATTTAAATGAAAGCGAAACTATTTTAATTGAATTTTTATTTGATAAAGTAGGAAAGAAAAAATTAAATGAAGAAAGCAAAAAAGAGTTTACTACTATAGATTTAAAAAAATATGCTAAAGGAACTAAAACATGCGATAAATTTATTTCAAGTTATAATACTTGGAAAGATAATGTTATTTCTATTGGTAAACAACAAAAATTTTATGAAAGTTCTGGTATCCCATCACTAATAGGAGTATTAATAGTTCTTTTTGGATTTTTTATAACAGCTCTAACAATGACATATGAAGTGGATTTTATTCCATCATACTTAGTGTTGTTTGTAGCATTCCCTTTTTTATACTATTCAATAAAAGTTACTAAAAGAACATTGAAAGGTGCTGAACATTATGATAAATGGAAGGCTTTCAAAAACTTTTTAGATGATTTTGGCTCTTTTGAGCTTAAAGAATTACCAGAAATCATACTTTGGGAAAGATATTTAGTATATGCAACAATCTTTGGTTTAGCAGATAAAGTAGAAAAAGTTATGAATGTAAAAATAAAAGAAATTAATGTAGAAAATTTAAATTATGAATATTATCCATCATATTTTTATATTGATTTAGGAAGTACAATAAATAGTAGTATTTCAAGTGCTATTAATAATGCTTATAGTACTCAAGCCGCTAATTATGCTAATAGTCACTCTAGTTCGTCATCAGGCTCTGGTTTTGGTGGAGGATTTTCTTCAGGCGGAGGCTTCGGCGGAGGCGGAGGCGGAGGAAGAGGCTTCTAAAATGATTATAAAATAAAGGAACGTAAGGTTCCTTTTTAAGTATAAAAAAAGACATTTATAAAAATATCTATATTTAACTTTTAAACTCTGTATAAATAGAAGAATCAAATAGATGTTCAGTGCTAGTGATGTTATTATCAGCAGTTTTTAATTCTTCAGTATTTATTAAAAAGTATTTATGGTATAAATAATTTTCATTATCATTACTTACAGGATCGTCCCAAGTTAAATCTAAATGTAACCACTCATTATTTATATTAACAGCATTCCAAACATGACCTGATGTTTTAGTTGTTGTAGCTATTTTAAAGTTTTGATAGCCCATTTCACTTAAAAATATTGCCATTAAATCAGTATAACCATTACAAGTAGCTATATTATTAAATAAAGCACCATATGCATTATAACTTTTAATTGATTTATCATTATTAATATCATACTTAGTATTATTAATAATGTAGTCATGAATAACTTTAATTTTATCATAATCATCTTTAACATCACTAGTAATATTCATATTAATAATTTTAGTAACTTCAGCTTTTATTCTAACAATTTCTTCTTCCGAATAAATAGGTGTAATTTCAATATTAATTTCACCAGTATCAGAAATATTAGTTTTAAGACTAGAAAAGGAATTAAAAGGATGAACAAAATTATTTAAATGGGTAAGAATATTTTCATCTTTGCTTAAGTATTGTACATCCATAATACAATTAATATATTCTTTGGGACAATAAAATGTAAAATTATTAACTTTATTATTAAGTACTGTATAAAATATATTTAACAAATCCTGTTTTCCATATGGTGTAAAATTACTAGTGTTTTTAACAAAAATAAAATCCGGATTAGTATATTCATCTTTTATATTAAGAGATGTTTTATTTGAATAATTTAAAAAAGATACAATTATATTCGCTAAATAATCAGAACTTAAAATAAATAAAAAGATTATTAAAGTACATAATATTGAAACAAATATATTTTTCATATACTTCACCTAATTATAAGTATAGCAAAAAAAAAAGAAGTTCACAATAAATGTTACTTCATATTTTTAACTTTATTTGATAATCTTGCTTTTTGTCTATCAGATGTATTTGATTTAATTAAACCTTTGCTTACAGCTTGATCTAAATATTTTTGAACATCTTTAAACATAGCATTAGCTTTTTCTTTATCATTAGCAGCAATAGCTTTTTCTGTATCTTTAATTAAATTTTTAACTCTAGCTTTTAATTCATGATTATTTTCAGTTTTCTTAGCTATTACTTTAATTGCTTTTTTAGACGATTTAATATTTGCCAATGGGAACACTCCTTCCTGATATCAGTATTCATTCTATCAAATAATTATTTTTTTTTCAAGTATTTTGGGTATATAATTGCTAATTTCTCAATATGTGTTATAATATTCTATAAATTTTTATTAAGTTAGGTGATAAATATGCCTTATTTTATAGATTTAAATATTAAAAATTATTTTTCTTCTCAAGAAGATTATAATGATTTTATTGAATGGTATAATCTATTGCTAGAAGATTACATTTATAAATACAATTATTTAGGAATAAAAAAAGAAAATTGGATAAAATTATTTAAAAATAAAATTCTACATGAAATAGATCAAAAAAAACATTAATAGAAAGAGAATTAGTTTTAAGTATAAAAAAATCTATTAAAAATTATATATATTATGATATAAAAAATAATAGTACTAAAGTAATAAATAATATGTTTAAAAAATATTTATTAGAAACTAATAATAGTAGAAAAACTTTAAAAATCTGTTTTCAAGAATTAATTGATTTAGGATTTAAATATAAAGATATTATAAACAAAGGTTATTATGAAGTATTAAAAGAAAATGCTCCAGTTTTTAAAAAAGTTATTGAAATATTGAAAATTCAAGATTTAATTTCAAATGAATTCATATATTTTATTGAAGGAAAATATGATTTTATTTATAATTTAAAACCATATAATAAAACTTTAAAATGGACTATAAATAAAGTAGAAGAAGTATTAGTGTTTATTAATTATAATAAGTTATTTTTTAAATCCTTAGAATGTTCCAGTAATAGAGAAGTATCTAAAATGAAATACATTTTAAATAATTATGAAAATATTATTGATTTAAAAAAGTTATATTGTAAAATATATGGAAAAACAAATGAGAATATATTAAATAAGATAATATATAATTTTACACTTGAACATTTAAGAAGTATTATTGAATCCTATAAATACTATCTAATGAACTTAGAAGATACAAAATTTTTAATGGATATTGCAGTTTTAATACCATTAACAAGTGAAATATGTGAAAATAAAATTAAAATTGAGACACCAGTTGTAAAAAAAGCTAATGAAGTAAAAAAGGAATATACAAGAAGAAAAAGCTATTACACTATATATGATTATTTTAATCGTGAAGGAATGAGTTTAGAGGAAAAAAAAGAAATTGTTGATAAATTAATTAAAGATTTACCTGAGTATCAACAAAAATTATTAGAAGATTTTATAGGAAATAATTTGAACAATCAAGATAATATAGCAAAAGCACGAAATGTAATATATAAATTAAAAAAGCATTTTGCTAAAACATTTGAAAATTCAAAAACTAAAAAGAAAAAATATACAGAATTAAACGAATTTTTTCAAAAAGAATATCAAGTTGATAATATGCAAGAAATAATCAATTTATTATTTTATAATTTGCCAGTTGATCAGCAAGAGTGTATTAATGATTATTTAAAAGGAAAAAGTAAAGTAGATAGTTTTGAATATAGAAGAAGTTGTAATCTTATTAATAAACTAAGAATCCATTACCGAAGTTATGTTAATAATTTAGTTAACCATTATGATAAACTAAATAATGAAGAGTTATTAAAAGAATTATTAGATAAATTAAATTTAAAAACAATGAATTTTATAGATATAAATTATAAAAAAATACCTTTTTATATTGCTAAATTAAAATTAATTGAAATAAAGTTTAGAGAAAATCATTTTGGCAAAAAAGAATATGAAGAATTTTTAACAAATACAATATCTGAAATAGTAGATAATTATAATAATATAGAAGAATTAATTGATGAATATATAATCTTATCTACTAATTATTTAAACGAAAAGAAAGAAGAACTACTTTGTTTATAGTATATCTTCTTTTTATTTTTACATAATATTAATGGTGTTATTATGAAAAAAGTATTAATGGATAGTGCAAAAATTATTAAAGATAATAAATATAAAATAGATGAAAAAAATATAAATGGAATTAATATAGTTCATTTTAAAGTTGACAAAGATAATGAAAAGAAATTAAAAAAAATTAAAGGAGATTATTATTGTATCAATTTTGATTATCTTAATCTACATACTAAAGACAGAATAATAAAAAAGGAACTTTTAAAAATTTTAAAAGTATTTTTTAAAAATGATAAACCAACTAAACCGTTAATAATAGGGTTAGGAAATTCTAGTATTATATGTGATAGTTTAGGAATTAATTCAACCAATAAAATAATGGCTACCAATCATTTTACGGATTTTTTAAATTTACCAAAAGTAGCATTATTTAATCCAGAAGTTACAGAAAAAACAGGAATAAGTTCATTTAGTTTAATTGAAATGGTAGTAAAAAAATTAAAACCAACTGTAATTATAATGATAGATTCACTTGCTACTAATAATGAAATATATTTAAACAATTGTATAGAAATAAATAACACGGGTATTATTCCAGGAAGTGCAATAAAAGATAATAAAAAAATTGATAGTAATACATTTGGAATACCTTTAATAAGTATTGGGGTGCCATTAGTACTTGAAAAGAATAAATATTTATATACTTCTCCAAATGTAGGAGAAATAGTACATTTAACTAGTAAAATTATATCAGATGCTTTAAATGATTTATTTTTCTAAATAAATATTAAGCATCTTTTTTTCGACATATATTTAGTAATTCATTTTATATAATGTAATAGGTGATTACTATCATGACAAGATTTGTATCTCAAAAAACTTATAAAATACATAGCAAGAGATTATATTTTAGTATATTAATAATTACTTTAATAATAATTATAAATAGTATACTTAAATATAGTTTAAAAAAAATTAACGATAATAAAATTTTAAATTTATTGGCAAATAATTCATATGGTATTTCTTTAAATAAAAATAATAAAAATAGTTCAAAATATAATAACTTTTACAAAAATATTTATGGAATAAATTTATATAGTGATACTAAAGTTACTGTAGAAAATAACAATATAAATGAATTAATAGTAAATACAAAGCCATTAATTTATTTATATAATACATATCAAACTGATAAATACATAAATGAATATTATAGTTCGTATAGTATAAATCCAGTTATTACTCAAGCAAGTCTAATACTACATGAATATTTAAAAAAATATAATATAAATTCCGTAGTTGAAAAAAATAGTGTAGCTAAAATATTAAAAGAAAATAATATTGACTATTTTTCGAGTTACAAAGCATCCAGAATACTTATGGAGCAAGCCAAAAAAGAAAATAATAGCTTAGAATACTTTTTTGATATAGGAATGTCTGATGATAATTATCTAAATACTACTGTGGAAATCAATAGTATAAAATATGCAAAAATATTATTTATTGTAGGAACAGATAATATAAATTACAAATTAAATCAAGATTTAGCAATCAAATTAAATGATGAATTATTAAGTATTAATAAAGAATTAACAAGAGGGATTAGTTTAAGAGGTGGGCAAGGGTATCAAGGTGTTTATAATCAAGACTTTTCTTCAAATTCTTTATTGATATATGTTGGCGGCAAAGAAAATAAAATAGAAGAAGTAAATAGAAGTTTAATAGTTTTAGCAGAAGCTATAAAAAATTATATAAAAGGGGATTTATATGAAAAAGAATAATAAAAGTAAATATTTATTTAGAATATTACTAATATTTTTTATAGGTTTTAGTGGACTTTTAATTGCTTATGAAAGTGGATATTATGAAACTAAGGCTAGTAATAGAGCTACTTTAACTAAAGAAGCAATGATAAAGTTTGAAGAAGATTTAGCTAATAATGAATTAATAGATATAACTGATTATTTAAAAGATGAAGAAGTGGATTATTCAAATAAGGTAACTAAAATAGGGAATAAACTTAGCGAAGGTATAAGTGAAATTATGACTAATGGAATATCAGGTGTATTCAATACTTTAAAGGGATTATTTTGGTAATAAAAAGAAAAAGATAGTAATTTTCTAAATTTATAGTATAATTAAGTAAGAGGTGAGTTTATGCGAATAGTTGTTAGCGCTGGGGGGACCGGTGGTCATATATATCCAGCTTTAGCGGTTATAGACAAACTTAAAAAAGAATATAAAGATTTAGAAGTACTTTATATAGGAACAAAAACTAGAATGGAAAGTGAAATAATTCCTAAAAGAGGAATACCTTATGAAGGAATTGAAATATACGGATTAAGTAAAAATATATTTAAAGATATAAAGAATATATTTTTAATTAATAATAGTTATAAAAAATGTGTAAAAATATTAAAAGACTTTAAACCAGATATAGTAATGGGATTTGGAGGATATGTAACATTTCCTGTTATTTATGCTGCAAAAAAATTAAATATTAAAACTTTTTTACATGAGCAAAATAGTATAGTCGGAAAAACAAATAAGTTTTTAGCTAAAGGTATAGATTTGGTTGCAGTATCATTTTTATCTACTATGGAAAAATTTAAAAATGCTAAAAAAGTAATTTATTCAGGTAATCCATGTGGTGAAAATGCAGTTAATACTAAAGAAATTAAAAAAGCTGATATAGGATTAGATAACAAAAAGAAGTTAGTTATAGTTGTAGCGGGTTCTTTAGGTAGTAAAACTATGAATGAAAAATTAAAAGAGTTTTTAAGACTTAGTAAAAAGAGTGATTATCAAGTTTTATATATTACTGGAAAAGCACATTATGAAGATTTTATTGAGGGTACTAGATTTGGTAATAATATCAAGGTTTTACCATATTTAGATAATTTATCTGGACTTATGCAAAATGCTGATTTAATAGTAACTAGAGCGGGGGCTAGCACCATGAGTGAAATTTTAGCTTTAAGTTTACCTGCAATATTTATACCAAGTCCATACGTAGCTAATAACCATCAATACTATAATGCTAAAGAAATAGTAGATAATAATGCGGGTCTATTAATAGAAGAAGAAAATTTAAATGGTAAAATTTTATTTGAAACAGTAAACGATTTATTAAATGATAAACAAAAATACGAAATTATGAAAATGAATTTAAAAAATCTTGGTAGAACAGATAGTAGTGAAGTAATAGTTTCTGAATTAAAGGAGCTAATAAAATGAAAAGTATTAAGGGAATAAGTATAGAAGAAAATGTTTCCTTAAAAAATTTAAATACTTATAAAATTGAAAGTAAAGCTAAATATTTAATTAAAATATTAAGTATTGAAGGTTTAATTGAAACTTTAAAATATTTAAAAGATAATAATCTTAAATATTTTATTTTAGGAGCAGGTTCAAATGTCATATTAGATGATTATTTTGATGGTGCAATAATAAAATTAGATGGCCTAAATTATGTTAACATTAATGATTTAATAGTTACTTGTGGAAGTGGAGTAATGATGGGAAGGCTAGCAAGTACAACTGTTAATAATAATTTAACAGGATTAGAATGGGCTATAAATATTCCAGGAACTGTAGGTGGTAGTGTTAATGGAAATGCTGGTGCATATAATTCTGAAATATTTGACAATTTAATAAGTATTAAAGTTTTAACGAAATCTTTAGAAGTAAAAGAGATGAATAAAGAAGAATTTAAATATAGTTATAGACATACTAATATTAAAGAATTAGGGTTGATAGTATTAGAAGCTACATTTGAATTATCTCAAGGAAACAAAGAAGAATCATTAGAAATAATTAAGAAAAGATATGAAAAAAGAAAAGTTAGTCAACCATTAGACATGCCTTCAGCGGGAAGTGTATTTAGAAATCCAGAAGGTGATCATGCTGGAAGATTAATTGAAGACGCGGGATTAAAAGGTAAAAGAATAGGTGGGGCAGAAGTATCTTTAAAACATGCCAACTTTATTGTCAATACTGGCAATGCTACTAGTAACGATATTAAAAATTTGATAAAATTAGTACAAGATACTATTAAAGAAAAGTATAATATTCAATTAATATTAGAACAAGAAATAATTGAGTGGAAGTGAGACTTTGGCAAAAGTAAAAAGGGTAAAGAAAAGAAAACTTAATATAAAAGCTTTAATTATATTATTATTAATTATATATATAATAGTAATGTTTTTCTATACCATTTTTACTAGTCCAATAAAAAATATTTATATAAAAAATACTGCATTATTAAAAGATAATGAAATTATAGAAGTAGCAGGTATAAAAAATTATCCATCATGGTTTAAAATTAATAATAAAAAATTAGAAAAGAAGATAAAATCTTTAGAGTTAGTTGAAAGTGTTAAAGTAAAAAAAACACTAACCGGTAAATTAATTATTAATATTAAAGAAGCTGTACCTTTATTTTATAATAGGAACACTGACAAGGTTGTATTAAGTAATAATAAAGAAGTAGAAAATAATAAATATTTAGGTATTCCAACCTTAATAAATTATGTGCCAAATGATTTATTAACTAAATTTATAAATAAGTTTAGTCTAATAAATTCTGATATTATAAATATGATCAATGAAATTGAATATAATCCAGATATTCAAAAAAATGAAACAACTGGTGAATCTATAGTAATAGATTCTGAAAGGTTTTTACTAAGGATGAACGATACTAATATTGTTTATGTAAATATTATTAATATGGAAAGATTAAATGATTATAAAGAGATTTTTGCATCTATTGGTGATGAAAGAGGAGTATTATTATTAGATAGTTATGTTGAAGATAATGATTTATTAGGTATATTTTCAGCATTTGAAGATACAGGGGAAAGTGGTAGTAATGGAGAAAATTAATTATCAAAATAAATTACTTGAGATAGTTAAAGATTTTAATGATGAAAAACCAACAGTTTTGTTACATAGTTGTTGTGGCCCATGTTCTACACAAGTTATAGATTTTCTAAAAAGTTATTTTAATATTACTATATACTATTATAATCCTAATATAGAACCATATGAAGAATATTTAAAAAGAAAACAAGAACAAATTAGATTTATAAATGAATATAATAATAAAAACTCAGATAAAATAAAATATATAGATTCCGATTATGATAATGAATCATTTGAAAATTTTATTAAAGGTTTAGAGAGAGAACCTGAAGGTGGAGCAAGATGTTCTAAATGTTTTTATTTAAGACTTAAAAATACCGCTTTAAAAGCTAAAGAATACGATTTTGATTATTTTGGAACAACTCTTACAGTTAGCCCACATAAAAATAGTCAAGTCATAAATAAAATAGGAGAATCTATTTCTAATGAATTAGATATAAAATTTATATATGGTGATTTTAAGAAAAATGATGGCTATAAAAAAAGTATAGAATTTAGTAAAATATATAATTTGTATCGCCAAGATTATTGTGGCTGTATATATGGCAAAGACGCTTTAGAATAAAAAAATTTGCAAAATTGAAATTGCAAATTTTTTAAATCTCTAATTCTTCATCACTAGCTACATCAACAGTTTTAATAATTTCTTCAATTGAAGTTAAACCTTCAACAGCTTTAGATAAACCATCTTCAAACATAGTTGTTATATCTTCTTTTGAATTGTATACTAATTCTTTTAAATCTTTACGATTAATGTTACTTGTTATAGCATCTCTAATTTTCTCATTAATTGTTAATATTTCATGTATGGCAGTTCTTCCTAAATATCCATTGTTACAATATTTACAACCGGTAGGAGTATAAACTTCATTAACTGTTATACCTAAGTGTTTTTTAATAAGTTTCTTCTCATACGGAGTTGTTGCTCTTGTACTACGGCATTTAGGGCATAATTTTTTAACTAATTTTTGGGATATAATGCCAGTTAAAGCAGAACCTAGTAAGTAACGTTCAACTTCCATATCAAGTAAACGTTCTATAGTAGTAAGTGAGTTATTAGTATGAACAGTAGATAAAACTAGATGGCCTGTAATACTTGCACGTACTGCAATTCTAGCAGTTTCATTATCTCTTATTTCTCCAACCATTATAATATCAGGATCTTGTCTTAAAATACTTCTTAAAGTGTGAGAAAAAGTTAAACCTATATCACTTAAAACTTGAACTTGATTTATATTTTCAATACGCATTTCAACAGGATCTTCAACAGTTATAATATTTCTTTCTTTAGTATTTAGTATTTGAAGTAAAGCATATAAAGTTGTAGATTTACCTGTACCTGTAGCACCAGTAACAAGTATTAAGCCGTTTGGATTTTTAATCATTTTATTAACTTTTTCTAAATTACTTTCGCTGAATCCTAAATTTTCTAAACCATTTAAACTCATAGAATAATCAAGAATACGAATAACTATTTTTTCGCCATCTACAACCGGTAGTGATGATACACGAAGATCTAATGCTATATTATTAATACCACTTTTTATAGCGCCATCTTGAGGAAGTCTAGTTTCAGTAATATTCATACCACTAATTATTTTAATTCTAGTAATCATATTCTTTTTTAATATATTAGGTATTTTAGCATAATCTCTTAATTCACCATCAATACGAATCCTAACCATTAAACATTCAGATGTTGGATCAAAATGGATATCTGAAGCTTTCTTTTTTATCGCATCAATTATTATTTCATTAACTACTTCTACAATAGACTCACGTTCAAAATCAAATGTTCTCATACAAGTAACCACCTATTCTAATATAATTATACAATAAGTTAGTGTTTAAAACAATAAAATAATTTATTATAATTATGGGGTGTGATATAATATTTCATAAGGTGGTTTTAATGGATAAGTTAACAATAACAAAAATAGATGTAGAATATAAAAATGGATTATATTCAAGAATAGTATTAAAAAGAGGTAAGCAAGAATTAAATATAGATTTTAGTGGAGCACTAGATTTACATTTTGCTTTGAAAAATTGTAAAGAAAATAATACATTTATAATTGGTAAAGATAATTATGGGGTATGGTTATTATTTGACAAATTATATAATGAAGTAATGAGTGGTCAAGTATTTAATCCTATAACAGATTTAGATATTAATATGTTAATAGATGAATGTGAACTTTTTGACGTGGATTACCATAATGCATTAAAAGAAAGATATGAACGATATGAAACTATTAAAAAAGAGGATTTACAAAATGGAATTAGAACTGGCTTAATAGTTGATGATAAAATTATTTGGAGAGATGATGATTTTGATATTGATGTTGCTCCATACTTAATGATAGAAAAAATAAATGATATTTATAAATTAACATTTGATGTACCAGAGTTTAAACGTGAACTAGATACTTTTGAAGAACATTTATTATGTAATAAAGATACTATAAGTATAAGAATAAGAAATAGTGGCTCTAGATATTATTCTTTCAATTCTGTATTTATGAGATTATATCGTTCTTTAGTAGATTTAGCAACAGATATACCTCAAATATCAATAGATGAATATTTAATTGATAAAGAATTAGAACGTGGTATGAAGTTAGAAAGAATACTTAAATAGCATTTATAAGGGTGGTTTTAATGGAGAAGTTAACAGTAGAAAAATGGATAGATGATAATAGTAATTGTGGTGTTGGTAGTATTAAATTCTCTAGAGGTGATATAAAAATATTAGAACTTATTTTTGGAGGTAATTTAGATTTATATTTTCATTTAATTAATTATGAAGAACCAAGTTTTATTCCATCTTTTTTAATTTCTAAAGATGATTATAATATATATGTAGTTTTTGATAAACTATATAATGATGTTTTAAATGCAAATATTGCTTCTGAAATGAACATAGAAGAGTCTTTACTTCAAATTATGAGCGAGTTTACTGATACTAATTATGAAGAAGAGCTTCAAAAGAGAAAAAATGAGAAAGTTTTATTTAAAGCTCATAATTTAGCTATGGCTTATAAAAAAGGGTTAATAGTGGGTAATACTATAATTTGGAGAAGTGATGATTATCCTCATGATATTGCACCTTATTTTGTAATAAAAAAATTAGATGATGCTTATTTAATTGATTTTAAGCTACCAGATATTAGTTTAGTTAAAAGAGAGCTTGATAGTTATGAAAAGTCACTTATTAATGATTATAAATATGGAGAAGTAAGTGTTAGAATTCGTAATGATGGGTCTAGTTATGCACCATTTAATTGTTGTTTTATGAATGCATTTAATACTTTAATGGAAATGGATGAAGTGGATATAAATCAAATCCATATTGAAGAATATTTATATAGTAAAGATAATAAGATGATATTAGAAAGAACACTTAAGTAAAATTAAGTGTTTTTTATTTTTAAGTATGTTATACTAGTTTAAAAGAAGTGATTGTTATGTATCAAAATATAAAAATAGAAAAATTAGACCATTTTGGTTATGGTATATCTTTTATAGATAATAAAATTGTTTTTATTAAAGATGCTATTCCCGGTGATATAGTAGATATTAAAATAATTAACGAAAAGAAAAAATATAGTGAAGCTATAGTTACTAAATATATTAAAAAAAGTAGTGATAGAATAGAAAGTGTGTGTCCATATTTTAATCTATGTGGTGGATGTAATTTACTTTATTATAACTATGAAAAAAGTATTGAATTTAAACTTAATAAAGTAAAAGAGTTATTAGAAAAAAATAAAATTAAATATAATAATGAAATAGAAGTTATTAAAAATGAAAATAGTTTTAATTACCGTAATAAAGTTACTTTAAAAATAATAGATGGTAAGATTGGTTATTATGAAGATAGTACTCATAAATTAGTAGAAATTAATGAGTGTAAAGTTACAAATAACGAAATAAACAAAGTAATAAAAAATTATAAACTATTAAATTTAGAAAATGCTAGTTTAACTATTAGATGTAATTATAATAATGAAATACTTTTAATAATTAATTCGAGTGAAGATAATTATGATATAGAAATTTCAAAATTAAAAGAAATGATTAAATTAGTCGGTATTATATATAACAATAAAACAATATATGGCGATAATTTCTTTTATGAACGTATTGGTGGTTATTTATTTAAAGTATCATATAATTCATTTTTTCAAGTTAATCCTTACATATGTGAAAAATTATTTAATTTAATAAAGGATAATATTGATGAAGATAGGACAGTTTTAGATTTATATAGTGGGGTAGGTACATTAGGTATCGTTGCAAGTTCTAAAGCTTGTGAAGTAATAAGTGTTGAAATTATTAAGAATGCTGTAGTTAATGGAATATTTAATGCTAAATTAAATAAAAAAAATAACATTAAATTTTTGTTAGGTGATGTTTCTAAAATAGTAGAAAAAATAAATATATGTTTTGATACTTTAATAATAGACCCACCTAGAAGTGGACTTGATAAAAACACGATTAAGTTTATTAAAGAAAAAATACCTTCAAAATTAATTTATGTTTCTTGTGATGCGAATACATTAATGAGAGATTTAAAATTATTAGAAGATTTATATGAAATTAAAACCTATAAGATTCTTGATATGTTTAGTTATAGTTATCATTTAGAAAGTTTTTGTGTTCTTGTTAGAAAGTAATGGTGATTTGTTTGCAAAAAAATTATTGGCGAATAAGTTATAAAAATATTGGTATTTATGAAGCACTAAAAAAGGAGATTTGGAATAAATGTGAAGAACCAGAAAAAGAATGGAATTATTTAAAAAACTCTAATGCTTTTAAATGGTTAAAAACTCCCAATATTTATTCAAATAATTATTTTTCATATTTTACTGAATATGGTTATAATTTATTTATGGAAAATACTTTTCCTAAGATAATTAAATATCTTGATAAATCAAATATTGATATTAATAAATATATTCTAGATGATTTAAAAATAAATATTATATATAAAGATGAACATCAAATAGTTGTTGAAAATAATGATAAAGATGTAATTAATGCGTTTGAATATAAAGAAATGGCTAAATATTATGATTTATTTTATAGTAATAAGTCCTATCAAAAAGAAGTTGATTTTTTAGCTCAAATAATTGGTAATAGAAAAAGTATTTTAGATGTTGGATGTGGTACTGGTATTCATATGTCTATTTTAGAAAATATTGGTTATAACTGTGATGGAATAGATTTAAATAAAGAAATGCTTGATATTGCCAAAAATAGAGTAAAAGGTAATTTATATTGTAGTAATCTAATTAATTTTAATTTAAATAAAAAATATATCAATGTTTGCAGTTTTCAATCATTTAAATAATTATCAAGAATTAGAAAAAGGCATTATAAATTTATATAATCATCTAAATGAAGATGGAATATTGATTATAGATTTACATAATGGAAGAAGTAGTGGCGAAAAAGAAAATACATATGATAATTATAAAAGAATAATGAAATGGAATTTTGATATAAACACTTTTAAAGAGACTACTGAAATAATTTATGTTATTGATGGAATTGAATATATAGATAAACATGTATTTAAAATATATGAAATTTCTAAGCTTAAAGAAATGTTAAATAAATTAAATATGAAATACAAACTATTTGAAAATTATACTTTGAATGAAGCTACTGATGAAAGCAAGAATATTCAAATAGTAGTATATAAATAGATTGAATTATAATGTATATGTAACAGAACTATGTTATAATATCAAAAGGAGGGTATTATGGGAAAATTAGATTTTTTAAAACATTTTAATTTAGCTAATTCTAAATATTATGATGCAAACGTTATGATAACAATTTTACAAGATATTTTAGGTAAAGATATACAAACAATAAAAAAAGAATTAGAAGAATTAAAAATAAATGTTACAGAGGAACAAATAAAAGAATTTTTAGATAATAAATTTAAGGAAGAAGAACCTGAAGTTAAAGCTAGAATTGAAAAAAGAAAACATAACAAATCAACAACAATTAAATTTGGTAAATTGACTGATGAAGAAATAGAAGAATCAAGTAAACAATTTGTAGATGAATTAACAGCACAAAGATATGATTTTGATTCTTACACATTAAAATATTTTAAGAATTATTCTACTATAGTAAGAAATAAAGCAAAACAAATATTAGAAATTATTGACAAAATAATCGATAAAAAATATGCAGACATTGTTGATATGTTAATTGATTTAGATATTAATTTAAGTAATAATAGTATTAAAAATGAAGATGTTATACGCTTAGTAGAACCATTTATTTATAATTATAATTTATTTATTGAAACTATAAATACTGCAAACAATTTAGAAACATATTTAAATCTTAAATTATCAGAACATTTAGTATATAAATATGGTAATTCTGAAGATGATTTATATCCAACAACGGCAATACATATAAAAAATTTAAATAACGATTATTTAGCAGGTAATATCCCTTTATCAGATAATGAAAGAATTGCTTTAGAAGAAAAAAGGATAAGAAACATGCAACGAATAATTAGAGAATCAATTGATGATTAAAAAAATGGGTTATTTTAACCCATATGTATTACTATTATAGTCATAAAATATTGGTAATTTTAAAGGATAATATGTAAGTATAGCATTAATTACTATTACTATAAGCCATAATAATATGACTTTTTTTTCTTTTTCGGGATTATAATTTTGTTCTAGTAATTTATAATTTAAGTATACACTTAATGCTATACATATAAAGTATACTATTAATGTTACAATTGTATTATCATTAGTTTTTAATATAAAGAAGTATATTGGACTAAATATTAACATTACTAGAATACAACAAACTATAGCAGAAATAAAACCACTGTAACAAGTATTTAAATCTTGTTTTTTTCTTAATGTTAATTTTTCAAAAATACTCCAAACCATGAATGAACCAATAATAATTTTATTATGCTCCCAAATACTTTCATTTACAGGAAATATAAGTGAAGTAAAAAAGTTAGGAAACCATATATATACAAAATGAAATAGGGCACTTAAGCCAAATATTGCAAATACACTTATGATTTTCCATATCTTTATATTTATATTTTCAAACATTTTCATATTTTATCACCTTATTATTAATATAATTAAATAAGTAAAAAATATGATAAAAAAAATAACATTTTATTTATGTTACTTTTCAATAGTTCTAGCTTCTCTAGCAGAAATTCTAACTTTAGTTCCGTTAATAGTCTTTTTTTGAATATTAGGTTTTTGTTTTGTTTTTGTTGCATTTAAAGCATGACTTCTTTTGTTACCTGATAAAGGTTTCTTTGTTGTAACTTTCTTTGCCATATTGCCACCTCCAAAAATTTGTTTACTTATAAAACTTTATCATATTATATGGTAAAAGTCAATTTATTTGTGATTAGTTTGGTATATTTAATTAATGAATGAATATAATTTTCTAGGAGATGATTTAATGAATTGTAAAATACCATTTACAAAAGATATTCTTTTTGAAAAAAAGGTTAGTGAAATAACCAGTATTAGTTTAGAGCATGAAATTATATCAACAGATGATGATTTGAAAGGTAATTTTATTATTTCTGGTGATTTTAAAAGCCATGAAGTAAGCGTAAATAAAGAAGCATTTTCTTATATTTTACCATTTGAAATAGAGCTAGCGGATGATATTGATAGAGATACTATTGAATTTATGATTGATGATTTTACTTATGAAATAGTGGATAATAGTTCTTTAAGAGTTAATATTGATTTTAATGTTATCGCAAGTATTAAAGAAAAAGAGGAAGTAGAAGAACCATTGTTTAAAGATGCTAGAGAGTTATTTGAAAATGAAAATAATGAAATAGAGTTAATTGATGATAGAAATGATACTTTAGAAAATCTTGAAGAAAAAATAAAAAATAAAGATACTATTGATAAAAATAAAGAAATTAATGATAAAGAAGTTGAAAACAAAAAAATTACCGAAGACACTATAATTAATAGTTTAGAAAATACTGATAATGACTATACTACATATCACATTCATATGGTAAGTGATGGTGAAACTGTAGAAACTATATGTACTATGTATAATTCTAATATGACTATTTTATCTGAATACAATAATTTAAGTGATTTATCGGTAGGGGATAAATTAATAATTCCAGAATCTAATGAATAATGCTTTAGAAAGTATTAAAAAAACATATAAACCTTATAGATTAACTAAAAAGAAAAATGTAACAATAATAGATTCAACGAGTGGTTCTTTTGTTATAAAAGAGAAAAGTAATAATAAAGTGCGTGATGCCTATAATTATTTAATAAGTCGAAATTTTGATTATTTTCCAATGCTTGTTAGTGAGACACGTGATGATGTAAATATATTTGAATATGTGGAAGAAGTTGATATGCCAAAAGAACAAAAAGCATTAGATATGATTGAATTAGTAGCGCTTTTACATAATAAGACTACATATTTTAAAGAAATAACGGAAGATAAGTATAAAGAAATATATGAAAATTTAAAAAATAATATTTTATATACTAAAAATTATTATGATAATCTATATAATATTATAGTAGAAGAAATATATATGAGTCCAAGCCATTATTTATTATTTAGGAATATGTACAAAATATTTTCTGCCATAGATTTTTGTAATGATGAATTGGATAATTGGTATGATAATACAAAAGATGATTTAAAGTCTCGTGTAGCGTATATTCATAATAATTTAGAAACAGATCATTTCATACGTAATAAAAAGGGATATTTAATAAGTTGGGAAAAATCAAAAATAGATTCGCCAATATTAGATTTAATTAATTTTTATCAAAAAGAATATATGAATTTAAATTTTGAAACTATATTTGAAAAATATTTAAGTAGTTATCCCTTAAATGATAATGAAAAAAAACTACTTTTTATAGTTCTTAGTATACCACCTACAATTGAAATAGATGGAGATGAGTTAAAAGTAGTTGAAAAAATCAGAAAAAAATTAGATTATATATTTAAAACTGAAAATTTAGTAAAAAAATTCATAGTTAACAACGAGGATATATAATTCTAAATAATAAAAAGAATAACAAAGATATTTCTATTAACAAAATAAATAAATTAAATCTAATAGGAAGTATTAAAGTAATAAGTACTTGATAAAATATTAGTATTGATAAACCAAATATTGCTAAAATAGTAAAAAAACCTCCACCACAGTTTCTGTTTGGCCACATTTTTATCACCTAATTTATTATATGAACTTTTAATATTTTTGTTTATTTAATAAGTACTCTATGAAGAGTGCTTTTTCTGAAAGTAAAATAAATGTAAAAAGTTTACACTGATTTGTTAATTGTTTCTATAGTTTAATTTGTGCTATAATAGACTAGGTGAATAATATGAAGGAGAAAGTCTTTGTTAATATTGCTTTTGATGAAGCAATAAAATCTTACATTGCCTGTTTAAATGATAAAGATAGTTTAAAGTACAACTCTTTCATAGTTGTTACTATTAGAATTCTTGCATTAATATATGGTAAGTTAGATATACTTAATCCATATTATTTAAATAATAATGTCGCTTTTTTTAATAATTTAGCTAAATATGGTATGAATAGAGCCGACTTAGCAGTATTCAAAGAAGAATTTTTAAATTTTTATAATTTTGAAAAAGAAAATGATACTAAAAAAATAAAAATTAAAAATCCATATTTTAAAACTGTATTAAAATATTTAGTAGATATGTTTGTAGCTAAAAAGAGGAATGCTGATGTTAGTATAGTAGAAGAAGAAAAATTTTTAGAACTAACATATACTACTCATACTAAAAATTATTATCAAATTTCATATAGATATTTAAATATAGATGATGAAAGGTATATTGAAAAATATTATTATTCTAAATTAAATGAAATTGAAATGACTAGAGAAATGGACTTAGGTAAAACTATTAGTACTCCACTTAACTTAGAAGCTTTAAATTATTTAGGAATTGGCTTATCTAATTTAAAAGATATGAGTATTGGAGATATTGAAAAAGCTCAAAATGAGGTATATAATTATTTTGAAGTTGACGCAACTAGTCAAACTAGAGATAAAGATTTAGAAGAAAATATGAACTATTACAAGATGTACGGTAAAAAAATAGCAACAGGAAATGGATATGTTGATATTTTACTATTAATGAGTGTAATAGTAACAACGTTAAGTGTAACAGCAATTATTATATGTAGTATCATATAGGAGGGTTTATGGAAATAATTACAATTAATAACAAAAAATATCAAGTAATTAATAATTATCGAGATGCAATAAACATTGAAGAAATAGAGAGTAAGTTAACTGACTACTTTGATAATTTTGATTATATAGTAGGCGATATAGCTTATGGGAAATTAAGACTTAAAGGTTTTAATGATAAAACTAATAAAAATTTTAAAGAATTTAATAATGTTGAAAAAGTAGAAGATTATATAACAAATAATTGTGCTTATGGATGTCGTTGGTTCATGATTAAAGAAATAAAAGATTGATTAAAAAATTTTGATTTGTTATAATATTATAAGAATAGAGGGATTGAAATGGCAAAGATTAATATAACTAAATCTTCAGGTGGTACTGAATCATTAACTCTATTAAATGCTTTTAAAGCAGATAATAGTGATTATGTTATTTTTGATAGTGAACGTTTAGGTTCAATGGGATTACCTATTATTTATGTTTCTAAGTATACAGATAAGTTAGAAAAAATTAATGATGTTAATGAATGGCAAAGTGTAAAAAATTATTTAAAAGGGATTATAAATGGGACTAATTTTGAGTATATAAAATTACCTGAAAGTATTAATGCTGATGAGGTTTATTATACGCCATTAACATTACCACAAGCATCATTTGATGCTATAAAAAGTAGATATATAGTAGATAATAGAAGTAATAGTGGAGAAGAAACATTAGCTTTAAATGATGTAAGCTCTATATCTGAAAATGTTAATATCAATTCTTCTGTAACACCTGCTTTAAGTAATGTTGCGCCAACTACACCAATTATGCCAAATAATAATGTGATTAGTAATGTAGAAGTTACTAACAATCCAGTTAATTTAGCACCTATAAGTGCTGTGCTGCATGAGACTTCAATAGTTAATAATACTAATCCACAACATGAGTCTGTTGTGGATCCTATAGTGGTGCCAGAAAATCCGATTAATAATTTAGAAAATAAAAATATCCAAGCAGGTTTTGAAAGTGATAAAGAAACATTTTTAAGAGCTTGCGAGAATATGTTTGACGCTTTAGTTTCAAAATATCAAAAAAAATTAGAAGATGTTGAAAGAAGAGAGCAAGAATTAGCAAGAAAAGAACTAGAAATTGAAACTAAACTTAGAAATGCCCAAGAGCATTTAGCTAATGCCGAAGCTCGTGAAACTGTTGCAAACATTGCACATGATCATGCTCAAAAAGTTATGGATATATCTGCATTTATGCCAAATAATCCAAATGATAATCAAGCTGGTGTTATATAAGCATCAGTTTTTTCATATATTTTAATAGTGATTTATATGAAAGATAGTATTAATTTCTATTATAATTTTAATATTAGTGAGGTTGAATATTGGGGTAATACATATCGTTTCCTTTTGAATAATAGTTATTCTTATTTTGTGCCATTAAAAAGAACGAATGAAGAGCTTGAAGACATTGTAAATATTAGTAAGGAATTAAAAGCAAGAGGTTTAGAAGTACATGATATATTATTAAATAAATTTGGTAAAATAGTTACAAATGTTTATAATGAAAATTATATATTATTAAAACCATTAAATGATATATATGAAGAATATGATATTTCGGATATTATTAATTTAAATAAAAAATTAATATTATCTCCAAATAAAAGTAAATTGTATCGTAATTCTTGGAGCAGATTATGGAGTGAAAAGATAGACTTTTTTGAATACCAAATTCATGAATTAGGTAAAGATAAAAAAATTATATTAAATAGTTTTAGTTATTACATAGGTTTAGCAGAAAATGCTATAAGTTATGTAAATTCAACAATTAATAATTATAAACCAAATGATAACGATAAAATATGTTTGTCTCATAGAAGAATAAATTATCCCAATTATAAATTAAATTTTTTAAATCCTATAAGTTTTATATTTGATTTAGAGATTAGAGATATAGCAGAGTATATAAAAAGTTCTTTTTTTTATGGTGATGATGCTTTAAATAATTTAAGATTAGCTTTGAAATTAAATAATTTTTCTGTTTATAGTTTACAACTTTTATATGCAAGACTTTTATATCCGTGTTATTACTTTGATCTATATGAAAAAATAATTAATGAAGAAGAAAGTGAGGAATGTTTAATTCCTGTAATAGAAAAAAATAAAGAATATGAAAAATTTTTAAAAAATGCTTATTATGAAATTAGTAAATACGCTTCAATTGAAAGAGTGGAGTGGTTATTAAAATAAAAAGAGTTATAACAATATATTTATAACTCCTTCAATCTCTGGTACTTGTTCTTTTAAATAAGCTTCTATGCCAAAATTAATAGTTTCATCCTGAAAAGCACAATGAGCACATGCTCCAGTTAATTTTATATAAACAAAATTATCTTCATATCTAATAAATTCTATATCTCCACCATCTTGATTTAAAAATGGTCGTAAATCTTCAATTAATTCTTTTATTTTATTTTCCAATTTTATCACCAAAAATATTATAAGTTAAAAAAATTTTAAAGTAAAGACATTTGTGGTATAATTTAATTGGTGAAATATTATGTATAAAATAGGAGAGATAGTAAAGTGTACTGTAACAGGTTTTAAAGATTATGGGATATTTGTAAAAATTGATGAAACATTTGATGGTTTAATTCATATATCTGAAATATCTGAATCATATGTAAGAAATGTTAATGATTATAGTGAAATAGGTGAAGAAATATATGCTAAAATTATTGAAATAGATGAGGAAGCTAATCATATTAAATTGACTATAAAAGATATGAATTACAAAATTGATGGTAATGATATAAGAGAAATAGATAAAAATGGTTTTATGCCGTTAAAGAAAAATCTAAATGTATGGATCAATGATAAATTAAAAGAAATTAATGATGCTCAAAATTAAAACTATGAAAAAAACTCTAGATATCTAGAGTTTTTAAAATTCAAGATGGTGCCCAAGGCCGGACTTGAACCGGCACGAGCTTTAACACCCGCAGGATTTTAAGTCCTGTGCGTCTACCTATTCCGCCACTTGGGCAGGCACTGTCTTAATTAATAAGACTATTTAAGTATAATATGAATTAATTTATTTTTCAAGTATTTTTTAATAAAACTTATTATTTTTTTCAAAAAAACGTATTTTTTTCTATGAAACTCTTAATAATATTAGAGAAGCCAAAAAAAATATAAATTTTGTTGACATCTAAAAATGTATTATGTTATAATGTATTCGTTGACAAAAAAAAGGAAACAAAGGCCTATGGAGGAATACCCAAGTCTGGTTGAAGGGACCGGTCTTGAAAACCGGGAGGCCGCGCAAGCGACGCAGGGGTTCGAATCCCTTTTCCTCCGCCACTTATTTTGTTAAACATGTTATATATCGCGGGATGGAGCAGTCTGGTAGCTCGTCGGGCTCATAACCCGAAGGTCGTTGGTTCAAATCCTTCTCCCGCAACCAAAGTTGGTCCGTTAGTCTAGAGGCCTATGACGTCTGCCTGTCACGCAGAAGATCACGGGTTCGAATCCCGTACGGACCGCCATTTTTTTGGCTTCATAGCTCAGTCGGTAGAGCAGAGGACTGAAAATCCTTGTGTCGCTGGTTCAATTCCCGCTGGAGCCACCATCTTGAAATTAAACTCGAGCATATAATGTTCGAGTTTTATAATACAAAATTATTTTTTTATGTTATAATAAAAAACATATTATTTTGGGGCTGATAAGTTATGAGGAATATAGAAACAAATTTATATGAAGCATCTTTAATTTGTGAAGGGATGTGTTGTTATAACACTGAATTTTCTAAAATATATCCATTTACAACAGAAAATATTTCTGGATATATAGATTATTTTGATTTAAATAATAAAAGTTTATTAACAGTTGGATCATCAGGTGATCAAATATTAAATGCGTTTTATAATGGTGCAAGAGATATAACATTATTTGATATAAACGAATATGCCAAATATTATGTTTATTTAAAAATATCTGCGATATTATCTTTATCATATAATGAATTTAAATTATTTTTCTTTAAACATACAACTAGTCCTTTCAAACAAAATGAATATATGTTTTCTAAAGAAATATTTAAAAAAATCAAAGAAAATTTAAGAATATTTGATTATGAATCTTATTTATTTTTTGATGAGTTGTTTTCGTTATATGAAGGTTCAATAATAAGAGATAGATTATTTGATGATGATGAAGATAGAAATAAGGTTATTATAAAATTTAATAAATATTTAAAAGACGAAGAATCATATAATAAATTACAATCAATAATTAGAGAGATTAGTTTTAAATATATACAAGGTAATTTTTTTGAAGATGATATTAATGGTAAATATGAAAATATATTTTTATCTAATTTATGTTCTATTACAAGTTTAGAAAAATTAAAAAAATTATTAGAAAAATTAGATAGAAATAATTTAAAAAATGCAGGTAGTATTTTAGTTGGATATTTATGGAACACTAATTTTCATTCAGATGAATTTTCAGATGATTGGAAAGAAATTTATAAACTGCCAATTGTAAGAGAATATTTAAAAAAGTTTATTACTAACCATTATCAAATTAACGGAGCAAGAGATATTCTATGGCAAGAAGATAAAAAAGGTGACTTAGTATTAGTATATAGAAAAAAATAACTTTTTAGAATCTATTAAAGATTCTTTTTTTATTGTATATTTTTAATTATAAAGGTTAAATTAAAAATGGAGGAAAAAATATGGATAAAGAAAATGAAATTAATGTATTAGACGAGTTAAATAAGGGAGCTTGTATGGGAATGGACGCTATTCATTTTGTACTTGATAAAGTTGAAGATAAAAAACTTAAGGAAGAATTAGAAAAAGAGTACAATAATTATAAAGCTATAAATAAAAAAATTGTGGAGTTATATCCAGAGTATAGCAAGGATGAACCACATGAAACAAATGCTATGAATAAGGCTATGACATGGTATACAATTGAAATTAAAACATTTATGGATAATAGCAATTCTAAAATAGCAGAATTAATATTACAAGGTATGAATATGGGGGTTATAGAAGGTAGAAAACTACTAAATCATAAACATACTGATGAAGAAGTTAATAAACTAGTCAATGAATATGTTAATATGCAAGAGCATGCTATAGAGAAAATAAAACAATTTTTATAAGAATAAAAATTATTAAAGAGTAATAAAATATAATGGTGATAAAATGAAAATAAATTATAAAAAATTGCTGTTATACATAGTTATTACTTTTTTAATTGGCAGCTTTTTTGCAATATTTACAAGTAACAACGAAACTTATCGAAGTTTAAACAAAATAATTGAAGTACCAGGTATAGTATTTCCTATAGTATGGAGTATTCTCTATTTATTAATGAGTATTTCCGCTTACATAGTATCAGAAAGCAATGATAGGAATAAGAATAAGGCTTTAAAAATTTATTTTATTCAGTTAATAGTTAATAGTTTATGGACTTTAATATTTTTTGGATTTAAATTATATGCTTTTGGATTTATTTGGATATTATTACTTATTAGTTTAGTTGTATTAATGATTTATAACTTTTATAAAATAAAAAGTGTAGCGGGATATATAAACTTACCATATATATTATGGTTAATATTCGCGGCATTTTTAAATATTTCAATTGTAATTTTAAATTAAAATATTTACAGATAGTAAACAAAGCGATTATCTTTAAAAAAATAATTAAAAAGCTAATCAAAAATTAGTTTTTTAATTTGACTATTCATGATATAATACATAATAAATTTTAGAGGTAATTTGGTATGGCAAGAAAATATATGGCTAGCAGAAGCAACGTAATGAAAATATTATATGATTTATATATCGTAAATGATACAGATATATTTAACTTTAAAGCAAGTAAAGATAATCCTATAACATATCATCACATTATAAAAGTTGAGGATTTAGAAGCGTTAGGATTCCCTACAACCAAAACAGTAGCAAATGGTTTAGTATTAACTAGAGACTCTCATAGTTATCTTCATTTAATTGAAGATTATGCACCAGATATATTTTATCATATTAATAAAATTATTCTTTTGGTAACTAAAGAAAGAAGAATGGTTACACTTGAAGAACGAAGTTTACTTCAAATATTGTTAGAAGCATATGAATATCGTATGACTCAATATGAATATAATATAAGCCCTACATATCTAAAAAGAGTTTTAGTGTCATAAATATATTAAATAAACGTACATTTTTAATAGAGGTGTATGTTTTTTTGAAAAAAATTATTATATTTTTATTATTATTTATATTATTAATGCCAGTAGTTAAAGCAGAAGACACATTAAATTTAGATAGCCAAAGTGCAATACTAATTGATGCATCTAGTGGTAAAATTTTATATAAAAAAAATATTCATGAAAAATTACCAATGGCGAGTATGACTAAAATTATGAGTATGTTACTAATTATGGAAAATATTAACAATGAAACATTAAAATATGATGATAAAGTAATTATTAGTAAAAATGCTAGTGGTATGGGTGGCTCTCAAGTATTCTTGCAAGAAGGTGAAGAGTACAAAGTAGAGGACTTACTTAAATGTATTGCGGTTTCATCAGCAAATGATGCAGTAGTTGCAATGGCAGAAAAAATAAGTGGTAGTACCGAAGAATTTATAAAACTTATGAATAACAAAGCTAAAGAATTAAGTTTAGAAAACACTAATTTTGCTAATCCTCATGGATTAGACGATGAAAATCATTATTCAAGTGCTTATGATATGGCACTTCTTGCAAAAGAGTTATTAAAGTACCCTGATATTTTAAATTATACTAGAATATATGAAGATTATTTAACCAAACCAGACGGATCACAAGTTTGGCTAGTTAACACAAATAGATTAGTTAGATTTTATGAAGGGGTAGACGGTCTAAAAACAGGTTATACAACTAATGCCGGTTATTGCTTAACCGCAACAGCTAAAAAAAATTCATTCCGCTTAATAAGTGTTGTAATGAAATCTAGTTCAGCTGATGCAAGGAGTAAAGATACTGCAACATTATTAACATATGGATTTAATTCTTTTAAAAATAATGTTATTTATTCAAAAGATAAATCTTTAGGTGAAGTAGAAGTATTAAAGGGGAAAGTTGATAAAGTTAAAGTTTATTTAAAAGAAGACGCAAATGAGATATTAGGAGTTACAGAAAAACCAGGTGATTACAGTTTTAATATTAAAGTAAAAAAAATTGAAGCGCCACTCAAGAAAAATACTATTGTAGGTACTGCTGAAATATTTAATAATGAAGGTAATATTATTGCTGAAAAAGAAATAATTATTAAAGAAAATTTAGTAAAAGCAGGATTCTTTGATTATTTAAAAAGAAATATTAAAATAATTACAAGTGGTAAATAAGCTAATCATATGATTAGCTTATTTTATTAATGTAAAATACAAAACTTAAGACTAGTTAATTTCTTTAATATATTTTATAATTAAAGTGGTGAATAATATGAATAAAAAAGGTTTTACTTTAACAGAGTTATTAAGTGTAATAGTAATACTAGCTTTAATATCTTTGATGGCTAGCACTGGTATAATAAAATTAGCTAATAATAGTAAAGAGAATATGTATTGTGCAAAGATTAAATTAATTGAAACAGAAGCCGAAGAATATGCCATTAAATATGAACGTGAATTAAATGAAAGTGATAAATTATATAACGGCTATAAAAGTTTAACTTTTAAAATAAATGATTTAGTAGAAAATGGCACTATAGAAGCAGATAAAGATAATAATATTATAAATCCCATAGATAATAGTATTATGAATGATACAGAAATTATAATTTATTTAAAAAATAATCAAATAAATGCCTATATTGATAATAATATTTGTGAAAATTAAATTTTTATGTTAAAATAACTACTGCTTAAAAAAGGAGGGACTTTTTGTGAAGTGTGTATGTTTAATTGGTAAACCAAATGTTGGTAAATCAACTATATTTAATAAATTAATAAAAGAAAAAAAATCTATTATAATGGATGAACCTGGAGTAACAAGAGATAGAATATATGGTAAAGTTACATATAATGAAAAAACTTTCTCAGTAATTGATACTGGTGGATTAGTAGATAGTAATGAAGATTTTAATCAAGAAATTAGAATGCAAGCAGATTTAGCTATTGATGAAGCAGATTTAATTTTATTCGTTGTTGATGGTAAAACAGGTATAGATGCAAGTGATTATTATATACGCGATTTATTAATGAAAAGTAATAAAGAAGTTATTGTTTTAGTAAATAAAGTAGATAATCCTAAAAGAGCGGACAATATTTATGAATTTTATGAACTAGGTTTTCCAACAGTAATAAGTATTTCTGGAGAACATAATTTAGGATTTAATGAATTATTAGATACTATTACTAAAAATCTTCCATCTGATAATTTTGAAAGAGATTTAACACCAAGATTTTGTTTAATAGGTAGACCTAATGTTGGGAAAAGTAGTTTAATGAATGCAATTCTAAATGAAGAAAGATCGATAGTAAGTGATATTGCGGGAACTACCAGAGATTCAATTGATACTAAATTTACATATGATAAAAAAGATTATATTGCTATAGATACAGCAGGTTTACGTAAAAAAGGTAAAATCTATGAAAATGTAGAAAAATTCAGTTATTTAAGAAGTATGCGTGCTATAGATGAAGCAGATGTATGTGTAGTAGTTATTAGTGCTGAAGAAGGAATAATTGAACATGATAAACATATTTTAGGATATGCTTTAGAATCAGGTAAGGGTGTAGTTTTAGTTGTTAATAAATGGGATACAGTAAGTAATCCAGATTTAGATATTAAAAAATGGAAAACTAAAATAGCGGATGAATTTCAATTTGCAGATTATTTAAAAGTAGTATTCTTATCTGCTAAAACAAAGAAAAGGATACATACATTAATGCCTGAAATTATAAGTGCCTATGAAAATAATAGTAAAGAAATTAAAACAAGTATTTTAAATGATGTTATAACAGAAGCAGTAAGCTTAAATGCGCCACCTTCATATAAAGGAAAAAGATTAAAAATATATTTTGTTAGTCAAACAGGCACTAGACCACCAAAATTTACATTTAACGTTAATAATAAAAATCTAGTACATTTCAGTTATGAAAGATATTTAGAAAATAAAATACGTGAAAGTTTTGATTTTACAGGAACTCCAATAGTATTCCAATTTAAAAACAAAAACGAATAAGTCCTTTTGGACTTTTTTTATATTTAATACAGCGTATAATTGACATACGTTTGTTCTCTTGTTATAATGAATATAATCAGGGGAGCAAAAATATGGAAAAGATTAAAACACAAAGAATTATATATAACAATTTAGTTGGGGAAAAAATATGTTTTAAAGATGGTACACATGCATTGATAGTTAAAAGATTACCTAATAAAGATATGTACAATGAACTTTTTAAAAGATTTCCAACTTATAAAAATATTAATAATATAAAAGAATTAAATGAGATAATTAATGTAAACATCGTTATATTATTAAAAAAATCGGAAATTCTTAATAAAGAACAACCGGATTTTGATAACAAACATATTAAACAAAAAATAAAAAGTTTTGACACAAGAATTGTAAAATTTGTTTATAATTTTTATAGTATATGATTTAACAATATCTATAGCCAATCTAACAAATGACGAAAAAATAGTTTATGCTAAAAAGTATTTAAAAATAAATACTAGACTTACAAATAAAATAAAAGAAATGCCTAGAAGTGAATCTTCATTGACATTTCTTTATAAAAACAATATACCATAATATATTTTAAATGTCAAATATGGCATATATTAATAATATATGTTAATTATTTATTTTCTTTTTCTCATCCACACGTTTTTTATTAATAATATGACCTTCATCAAATAGTATTAAATCATTTATATCTACATTTAATCTTTTAGCTAAATCTTCTACATAATCAAAACTTATATTTTCTTCTCCACGTTCTACGCTTGCTAGATATTTAGGATTTAGTCCTAAACTTGTATAAAATTTTTCTTGTGATAAACCACTTTTATATCGATAATATTTTAAATTTATTCCAACAATTTCTTTTAAATTCATCATTTAAACTAACTCCTTAACTTTAATATTATTGATAAATAAAATTAATGTCTACCCATCTATAACTACACAAAAATTGACATTAAAAAGTTTTTGGTTTATTATATAACTGGTGGAGGAAAAATGGAGAAAAGTAGTACTAAAGTAAATTTTAAGTTACAAAATTTAAGAAAAGAAAAAAATATGTCATGTGAAGATATGGCAAAAGAGTTAGGTATATGTAAAGCTTATTATTGGCAACTAGAAAATGGTAATAGAAGATTATATTATGATTTAACTTTAAAAATAGCTAAAATATTTAATTTAAAACCAGATGATATATTTTATGATTATTATAAATAAACAATTAATACTTTCTAGCATATATTAGGTTAGGAGGTATTTTTTTATGTTAGATGATGGATTTTTTAAGAAAGTTGAAAAGAAAACAAAGGTGGATAAAAATACCATTATAAGCCTTGCAGAAAAATTACAAAAAGGTAATATGAAGGACAAAAATACATTAAGTGAAGTAATAGATACATTAAGTAAAATGACTGGAAAAACAGTTAATAAAGATTTAAAAGAAAAAATAATAAATAAAGTTATAAGTGATGATGTGCCTAATAATGTTGATAAGTTGTTTTAGTAATTTTAAGATTGCTTTTTTTAGATAGTTTTTGCTATAATAAACATCAGGTGAGTTCGATGTTTCAAGTAAGTAATGTTAAAGATATTTTAAATCAAATGAATGGTATAGAATATGGATATAGTGATACAGAAAAAAATATTCATAAAGAGATAGATAAAAATTTTAAAAAAAATTATATTTTATCCAATCCAGAAGAAGTAATAAATAATAAGGTTGGAATATGTTATGACTTAGTAGAACTTGCAAGAGCATGCTTCAAAACTTTAGGTAAGAAATGTAATTCTTATTTTATGGTCTATTATGAATCCAAAAAAATACATACTCATACATTTATAGTATATGAAGAAAACGAAAAATTTTATTGGTTTGAATATGCTTGGGATATATATAAAGGCATTCATGAATATGTTAGTTTATATGATTTATTAACAGATATAAGAAATAAATTTAAAGAATTTAATAAACTTAATTATATGGATTTTGATTATTTGTGTATATATAAATATAAAAAACCAAAATATCATATTAGTTTAAAAGAATTTTATAAACATTGTGAAAATGGTGAAAACATTATTATATAGCTACTTGAACTATAATAATGTTTATGCTATACTAAACCTGTAAATCAGTGAAAAAAGACATGATTTATAAAATATATTTTATAGAGAGTTAACGGTTGGTGTAAGTTAATAAGTATTTTTATAAATTACTACTTTTGGAGTGGGATTAATAATCTTCGTGTAATTCGCGTTAAGAATAATTAAGTGATATAAAGGATGGTACCGCAGAATTTGCTCCTTGCAAAATCTGGGGTTTTTTATTTTTAGGAGGTAAAAAAAATGATAAATATTAAAGAAAATGAGAGTTTAAGCATAATTAATCATAGTTGTGCTCATTTACTAGCGCAAGCTGTAAAACATTTATATCCAGAAGCTAAATTTTGGGTAGGTCCAGTAGTAGAAGAAGGTTTTTATTATGATATTGATTTAGGAGATATTACTTTAACAGAGGATGATTTACCAGCTATAGAGCGTGAAATGAAAAAGATATCTAAAGATGGTAAAAGAATAGTAAGACAGGAACTAACTAAGAGTGAAGCTTTAGAAAAATTTAAAGATGATGAGTATAAAATAGATTTAATAAGTAGAATGGATGAAGAAGATACTGTTATATCTTGTTATACACAAGGTGATTTTACTGATCTTTGTCGTGGACCACACGTTGAAACTGTTAAAGTATTAAAAAACTTTAAACTTTTAAAGGTTAGTGGAGCATACTGGAAAGGTGATGCTAAAAATCATATGCTTCAAAGAATTTATGGAGTATGTTTTGAAACTCCAGAAGATTTAGAAGCACATTTAAAAGAACTTGAAGAAGCTAAAGAAAGAGATCATCGTAAAATTGGAAAAAATTTAGATATATTTATGTCTCATGATTTAGTAGGTAAAGGTATGCCTTTATGGCTTCCAAATGGGGCAATTATCCGTAAAAATTTAGAAAATTATATATATGAAAAAGAACAAAAATTAGGATATAAACATGTTTATACTCCATGTGTAGGAACAGTTAATTTATATAAGACTTCTGGACATTGGGATCATTATAAAGAAAATATGTTCCCATCAATGAAGGTAGATGAAGAAGAATTTGTTTTACGTCCAATGAACTGTCCACATCATATGCTGGTTTATAGTAATGACCTACATTCTTATCGTGATTTACCAATTCGTATTGGAGAGTTTGCGGCAGATTTTAGATATGAAGCAAGTGGAGCAGTTAAAGGTTTAGAACGTGTTAGATGTATGTGTCAAAATGATGCTCACTTATTTGTAACTCCAGAACAAATTGGTGAAGAATTTAAAAAAGTTGTTGCATTAATCCTAGATGTATATAAAGATTTTGGTTTAACAAAATATAAATTTAGATTATCATTAAGAGACCCAGAAGATAAAGAAAAATATTTTGATGATGATGAAATGTGGAATCAAGCAGAAAATAAACTTCGCGAAGTATTAAATGAGTTTGGGCTTGATTATTATGAAGCAATTGGAGAAGCAGCATTCTATGGTCCTAAGCTAGATGTTGAAGTAAAACCTGCTGTAGGACCAGAAGTTACTTTATCTACTTGCCAATTAGATTTCTTATTGCCACGTAAATTTGAACTTTCTTATATTGATAAAGAAGGTAATAAACAAATTCCTGTAGTAATACATAGAGCAATATTAGGAACATTTGATAGATTTACAGCATTTGTGTTAGAAGAAACAAAAGGTTTATTACCACTTTGGCTTTCACCAGTTCAAATAAATATTATTCCTGTTAATAATGAATATCATTTAGAATATGCTGAAGCTTTATATAAAAAATTAAAAGATTTAAATATTAGAGTTGAATTAGATTCTAGAGATGAAAAATTAGGATATAAAATGCGTGAATCAGTTATGAAAAAAATACCATATGCGATAATTATAGGTAATAAAGAAGTTGAAGAAAATAGTATTAGTTATCGTAAATGTAAAACAGAAGAAACTATAAATGTATCTATTGATGAATTTATAAATAATATTTTAGAAGAAATAAAAAATAAAGGAAATTAGTTATCAGAAATGATAACTTTTTTAAAGTAAAAAATCTTCCGATATGGAAGATTTATATTACAATTGCTATTAAATTGTTAGCACCTTTATTAACTATTTTAGTTACTGTTTGACTAAGTTTATATCGTGTTGCATCTGGCATCATAGAAAGTTTTGCTTGTATTCCTTCTTGAACTATAGCTTCTAAGCTTCTACCAAAGATTTCACTTTGCCATATTGAATTAGGATCTTTTTCATAATCTTTCATTAAATAGTTAATAAGTTCTTTACTTTGTTGTTCACTACCAATTATTGGTTCAAAAGTTGATTGTACTTCGACTTTCATTAAATGTATAGAAGATGCTGTTGCTTTTAATTTAACTCCATAACGAGTACCTTGTTTAACAATTTCAGGTGTTTCTAATTTCATATCTTTAATAGTTGGATATACTATGCCATAACCACTATTTCTAGCGACTTTAAGTGCACTTTTGATAGAATCCATTTCTTCTTTTGCTTCTTTGTAAGTAGTAAATATTTTTATAAGACCAGCTTTAGATGTTGCGGATTCTCCCATAATACTTTTTAAAATATTATTATAAAGTTCTTCTTTAGCTTCTAAATTTATTGTAACTGTTCCTGTTGAGGCATCCAAATTACTAATATATGATTTAGAAATAAATTCACTATCTTGGAAGTGTTCTAAGATATAATCAATATCTTTAATCTTTTCAACACTAATAACACTTTCTTTAATTTTATTTAAGAAGTGCTCTTTAATTTCATGAGTTTTAGGTAAAGCATCAATCCATTCTGGTATTTTTACTTGTATATCAAGAACTGGAAATTCATATAATGCTTTTTTTAGTATTTCCATGATTTCCATTTCATTCATTTTTTCTGCACTTATAGGAATAACTGGTACTTCGTATGTTGCTTCAAGTTCTTGAGCTAGTCTAGTTGTCTCTGTATTTGTTGGATGTATACTATTAAGTATGACTATAAATGGTTTGCCAATATCTTTAAGTTCAGTAATTACTTTAGCTTCTGCATCTAAATAACTATTACGAGGTATTTCGCCGAATGTTCCATCACTTGTTACAACAATACCAATAGTAGCATGATCTTTAATAACTTTTTCAGTCCCAATTTCAGCAGCTTCTATGAATGGAATTGAATCTTCAAACCATGGAGTTTTAACCATCCTAGGATTTCCGTCTTCATCTTCATAACCATTAGAACCTGGTATTACAAATCCTACACAATCTACTAATTTAATATTAGTTTTAAATTCACCAACTGATACTTCCGCACCATTTGATGGAACAAATTTAGGTTCTGTGGTCATGATAGTTTTACCTTGTGCACTTTGTGGTATTTCATCTAAACAATGCTTTTTTTCGTATTCGTCAGTGATGTTTGGAACAACAAGATTTTCTATAAATCTTTTGATAAAAGTGGATTTTCCTGTTCTAACAGCTCCAACAACTCCTAAATAAATACTTCCGTTTCCTCGTTTGGCAATAGATTCTATTATCTCTTTTTTTTCCAAAATTTCACCAATCTTTCTATTTTAAAGCTATGAGTAATTTTATAAAATATAACTTAAAAGTTAAAAAAGTTAAAAATTTTGTCCTAGAACTTAATAATCTTGGCCTAAATAACTGAATTCATAGACTAAATTATTTATGTGTGATAAGAATAAATTAATATTATTTTATTTAAAGGAGGCACACATGAATAATGAAATAATAATATTTGAAAATCAGGAAATAAAACTTGAAGTAAATTTAAAAGAAGAAACAGTATGGCTAACTCAAGCTCAAATTGCTTTATTATTTGATAAAAATAGAACTGTAATATCCAAACATATAAGAAATATATTTTATGAAGGAGAATTAGAAGAAAAGAGTAATGTGCAAAAAATGCACATTACTAATTCCGATAAGCCAATAACGATTTATAATTTAGATGTAATAATTAGTGTAGGCTATCGAGTTAAATCCAAAAGAGGTATTGAATTTCGTAGATGGGCAAATAAAATATTAAAAGATTATTTAATTAAGGGATATGCAGTTAATGAAAAAAGGTTAAAAAATTTAGAAAAAACTATTAAACTTATAGATATAGCAAGCAGAGACAATCTAGATATAATTGAAGCTAAAGATATTATTAAAGTATTAAAATCTTATTCTAAAGGATTAAATCTATTAGATAATTATGACCATAAAATTATAAATAAACCTAAAGGAAATATTAGTAATGAAAAAATAAAATATAAAAATTGCATAGATATTATAAAAACGTTAAAATTTAATGAAGAAAGTACTATCTTTGGATTAGAAAAAGATAAAGGATTAGATAGTATTATAAATAATATATATCTTACTTTTAATGATTTAGATGTATATGAAACAATAGAAGAAAAAGCTGCAAACTTTTTATACTTAATTATTAAAAATCATGTATTTATAGATGGTAACAAAAGAATTGGAGCTACACTTTTTATATACTTTTTACAATTCTATAATATTTTATATAAAGATAATAATCCAATAATAGACAATAATACATTAGCATCTCTTACTCTTTTAATAGCGCAGTCTAATCCTAAAGAAAAAGAAGTAATGATAGACTTAATAATGAATTTTTTATGCTGACTATTGACGTGCATACAAATGTATGCTATTATATTTATGTATTCTAGAAGGGGGAATTAAATATGAAAAATATAGTAGAATATGAAACAAAAATTTTTGATGCTATTAAGCATCTAGACAAAAATAACAGGGAGTATTGGTTGGCTAGAGAACTTATGGAAGTGCTCGACTATAAGGAATGGCGTAATTTTTATAATTCTATAAAGAAAGCGTTAGTGGCATGTTAAATAAGCAAAAATAATGTAAAGGATCATTTTGTTGAAGTCAACAAAATGATAAAATTAGCTAAAGGTGCATAAAGAAATGTTAAGGATTATAAGTTATCACGTTATGCATGCTATTTAATTGTTCAAAATGGAGATTCTAGCAAAGAAGTAATTGCATTAGGACAAACTTATTTTGCGATTCAAACCAGAAAGATGGAATTAACTGAAGAAGAGTATTTAAATTTACCAGAAGATATGAAAAGGTACTATACAAGAAGAGAAGTTAGCATAAAAAACAAAAAACTATTTTATGTAGCAAGGGAAGCTGGCGTGAGTAATTTTGGTAAGTTTAATAATCGTGGATATCAAGGATTATATAATGGTGAAACTGCGGAAGACATTGCTAAAAGAAAGGGTTTAGACGAAAATGAAGAAATTCTTGATTGGATGGGTAATCAAGAGTTAGGGGCAAATCTTTTCAGAATTACTCAAACCGAAGGATTTATCGAAAAAAATAAAATTAAAGGTGAGGAAAATGCCTGTGAAACGCATTATAGAGTTGGTAGAGCAGTTAGAAATACTATTAAAGAATTAGGTGGAACAATGCCTGAAGAATTACCAACTCCTGAAAAATCTACAAAAGAAATAGAAGATGAGATATTTAAAAAATTAAGAAGCTAGCTATTTTAGTTATTTTTTGTTATAATATTTTATATTGAGGAGGCTTTTGGTATGTTTAATATATTAAAAATGGATTTAGAAAATAATGATTATGATAATCATATATATTTTGGATTAACTTTAGAAGAATTAAAGGAAATAAATACTTTATTAAAAAATGATTATGGTTTTATAGATTTAGTTTTAGATTTTAGTGATATTAATAGACTTTATTCTTTAATAGAATCTATACCTGATCATTTAGATAATGAGCGCATTAAAGGTATAATTTATGAACAATATATTTGCTATAAATTATTAGAACAAATATCAATTCCAAGATATTTAAAAATTTTTAAATATAAAGATATTGAGGATGTTAAAAAGATTATATTTAGTAATAATTTTGAACAATTTGCTAATATGAAATTTTTAAACTTTGGAATTCTTGAAAGAGATATTGCAGAAGATGTTAAAGAAGAAAATAAAAGAGCAAGGCTACATATATTTTTTGATAAAGTAAATGATAAAGTTTTACAAAGATTTATTAATACTATGATTGGTAGTAGAATGTCCATTGCGGTAATGGGCTATTCATCTAAAGAAGAATTAATAACATATAATACAGAAATGAATCAAGTTATAGAAAATCCACATGATTATTGTGCATATCATAAAGAAGAATTCTATGCAAGGCTAAGAAAAAAATATAATTTAGAATAGGTGATTGTATGAATATATTAGATAGATTTTTAAAATATGTTAGTATACCAACTTTTTCAGATTCAAAAAGTGAATTAAACCCTAGTACGAAAGAACAATTTGATTTAGCAAAAGTTCTAGTTGAAGAATTAAAAGAATTGGGTTTAGAAGTTTGTTTTGATGAAGAACATTGTTATGTTTATGCATGTTTAAAAGGAAATATAGATACTGCCCCTAAATTAGGATTTATTGCGCATATGGATACATCTGAAGATGCTAAGGGTAATTTAATAAAACCACAAATAATTAATAACTATGATGGAAATGATATTATTGTTGGTTGTAAAGTAATTGAAGTTAAAAATAATCCTGATTTAAAGAAGCATATTGGCAAAACAATAATAACAAGTGATGGCCATACTTTGCTAGGTGCAGATGATAAAGCTGGTATTGCAGAAATTATGATGATGTTAGAACATTTTGTTATTTCTAACGAATCTCATGGAGATATTTATATTGCTTTTACACCTGATGAAGAAATAGGTAAAGGAACTAAATTTTTTGATTTTTCAAAATTTGAAGCGGATTTTGCTTATACTGTAGATGGAAAAGATTTAGGAGAAATAACATATGAAAATTTTAATGCTGCAACAGTAGATATTAATATTAATGGTGTTACATGTCATTATGGCTATGCTAAAGATAAGATGGTTAATTCAATGTTAATTGCTAATAAAATAATTAATTTGATTCCTAAGGAAACACCAGCGAATACCGAAAAGTATGAAGGCTATTACCATTTAGAAGAAATAAATGGTAGTGTTACTAATACTACTTTAAAATATTTAATAAGAGATTTTGATCGTGATAGTTTTGAAATGAGAAAGAATAAGTTTAAATCTATTATTGAAGTTTTTAATGCTGCTTATGGTAATTGCATAAGTTTAAAAATAACTGATTCATATTATAATATGAGAGACGTTATTGATGATAATAAACATTTAATTGTAAAGGCTATAAAAGTAATGCTTAAAAATAGAGTAGAAAGTATAAGTGATCCTATAAGAGGAGGAACAGACGGGGCAGAATTAGCTTTTAAAGGTCTTGCTTGTCCTAATCTAGGAACAGGAGGCCATAATTTTCATACCGTATATGAATATATTGCGTTAGAAGATATGGAAAAGGTAGCGGATATATTAGTAGACATAGTTGAAGAATATGCTAAAGTTAAAGAAATTACTAAGTTAGTTAGAAAAAAGTAGTTTCTTTTCTTTACTAAAATTTTATTGTTTGTTATAATATTTTTTAGAGGATGTGGAGTTATGAAGAAGTTTTTATTTAGTGTATTATTAATTTTAACAATGGTTATGATGCCTACAAATGTAGATGCTAAAAACAAAGTAACTGTTTATATTTTTAGAGGTAGTACTTGTGGTCATTGTGAAGAAGCTATTACTTATTTAAATGAACATAAAGATGCTATTAATGAAAACATTGAAATAGTAACATATGAAGTATTTGATAATGAAAATAATTATAAATTACAAAAAGCTGTTTCAGAGAAATTGAAATTAACAGAAAAACAAATGGGAAGTGTTCCTTTAATAGTAATAAGTGATGAATACATTTTAGGTTTTGGAAGTGGGACTTATAATCAAATAATGTCTAAAGCAGAATCTTATATTGAAGATGAAGAATATGAAGATATTGTAAAAGAAGAAGCTAAAGAGTTGAATTTGAAATTTGATAGTAAGACATTAGATGAGTTATTCCCAGAACCAAATAAAGTCGTAACTATTGTGGTATATTCAATTTTTGGTGCAATTGTATTAGGTTTTGCTGCGATGATAATATTTTCTAGAAAGTAACTACTTTAAATAGTAGTTTTTTTTTGATATAATATATTATACGGAAGAAAGGAGAGATATAATGAAAGTTATAATGCTTGAAGATGTCCGTAAAGTTGGAAAAAAAGACGAAATAATTGAAGTAAGTGATGGGTATGCAAATAATTACTTAATTAAAAATAAGTTAGCAGTCCCATATACTAAAAGAAGTAAAGAAGTACTTGACATACAAATTGATAAAAAAGAACAAGAAGAAGAAAGTAGAGTTCAAAATTTTAATGATATAAAAAGTAAATTAGAAAACAAAACTATAACATTTAAAGTTAAAACTGGAGCAGGGGATAAAGTATTTGGTAAAGTGTCTACTAAACAAATATCCGAAGAAATTAAAAAAATGGGTTACAGTGTTGATAAAAAATGTATAAAATTAGATAATGATTTAGATGTGTTGGGAACGCATATTGTATTAATAGAATTGCATAAAAGGGTTAAATTTAAAATTAATATACAGTTAAGTAAGTAGGTGAAATTATGGCAGTAAGAGCACTACCAAATGATTTAGAAGCGGAAATGAGTGTTTTAGGCGTTGCATTTTTAGATAAATTTGCTTTAGAAAAAATAAGCGATCAAGTTACAGAAGACATGTTTTTCAATGATAAAAACAGAATTATTTTTAATGCTATAGTAAATTTATACAAAAATGGTAATCCTGTAGATTTAACTACTGTTAAAGCAGAACTTGATAAAAAGAAATCATTAAATGAAATAGGTGGTATAACTTATTTAATGGAAGTTATCGACTCTGTTGTTACTGCAGCTAACTTAGATTACTATATAAAAATATTAAAAGAACATGCTGTAAGAAGAAATTTAATTAATACAGCAACAGATATAGTTACTAATGCTTATAATGATGAAAATATAAACGGTTTACTTGATGAAGCAGAGAGAAATATATTAAATGTAGTTAGGGTAAGACAAACATCAGAATTTGTACCAATTCATGAAATATTAAGACGTGCTCAAGAAAGATTAGAAGAGTTATCTAAAAATAAAAGTGATATAACAGGTATTAGAACAGGTTTTTATGACTTAGATAAAGCAACTGCTGGTTTACATGGTGGAGAACTTATTATTCTAGCGGCTCGTCCCGGTATGGGAAAAACTGCCTTTGCTCTTAACATTGCTACTAATGCTGCGTTCTCAACAGATAAAGCAGTAGCTATATTTAACCTAGAAATGAGTGCCGAAATGTTAGTTAATCGTATGATTGCAAGTGTTGGAGGTATTGATTCTTATAAACTTAATACTGGTAAATTAGAGCATAATGATTGGAAAAGATATAATGAAGCAATGAGTAAACTTGGTAGTACAAATATCTTTATTGAAGATAATGCTAGTATTACAGCACCAGAAATAAAAGCAAAATGTAGAAGATTAGCTAGCGCCCCTCATGGTTTAGGTTTAGTTATTATTGACTACTTGCAGTTAGTTACTACCGGTTCTAATAGAATTGAATCTCGTCAAGTTGAAGTATCAGAGATATCTCGTAGCCTAAAAACTATGGCATTAGAATTAGATGTTCCAGTTATAGCTTTAGCCCAACTTTCTCGTAGTGTTGATAAAAGAGAAAATAAAGAACCCGCTTTAGTAGATTTAAGAGAATCAGGTTCATTAGAACAAGATGCCGACTTAGTATTATTTTTAAATCGTAAAGATTATTATGAAGCTAAAACAGAAAAAAGAGAAACCGTTGTACCAATCGACGTAATTATTGCAAAACATCGTAAAGGTTCAACTGGATTATATAGATTATTATTTGAACTTAATATGAGTAATTTTAAAAATTATATAAATACAGAAGAAATGTAAAAGGAGAAGTTATGAATACTAAAAGTATTATTGTTACTATTTTAATAACATTAATCGCAGGGATTTTGGTAATTATTTCAAATATAAAAGATAAATTGTACGAAAGTATAAGTACATATTATAAAGTATATTTAAATGGTAAAAATATAGGTATAATTGATAGTGAAGATAAATTATATAAATTAATTGACAATAATCAAAGTGAAATTAAAGAAAAGTATAATGTTGATACAGTTTATCCGCCGACTAATTTAAAAATACTCAAAACAAATACTTATATGGATGAATTAGACACTGTAGAAGAAGTTTATAATAAAATAGAAGAAGACGAAAATTTTGCTATAAAAGGATATGTTGTAAAAATTACTAAGAATGATGGAACAGAGTTTAATATAAATATTTTAGATAAGGAAGTATTATATAATTCTGCAAGAAGATTTGTTAAAGCATTTTTAAACGAAGATGAATATGAAGAATATATTAATAACGAACAAGAAGAAATAGTAGAAACAGGTAGATTTATAGAAAATATGAAATTTGCTGAAAATATATCTATTAAAGAAGATTATATTGATGTAAATGAAACTATTTATACTAATGATCTAGAACTTACACATTTTTTATTGTTTGGAAATAAGCCTGAGTCAAAAACATATAAAGTAAAACTTGGTGATACAATTGAATCAATTTCCGAAGCAAATAAGCTAAACGTAGAAGAATTTTTAATTGCTAATACAAACTATAAGTCACAAGATACCTTACTTAGAGTTGGCGATAAAGTAAATGTTACTTTAATTGATCCGCAAATAACATTTGTATATGACTTATATGAAGTAGAAGATGAAATAGTATATTTTGAAAAAGAAAGTGTTACTGATAATACTAAAGCTTATGGATATTCAGAAATAACTACTCCAGGACAAAATGGTATTAATAGACAAAAAGTATCATATTCAGTAACAAATGGAGAACGTTCTCAAACTGCAGAAGTTACACATATTGCTACAATTAGAGAAGTAGTTAATCAAGTTACAACTAAGGGACCAAGATATCCAGGTACAAGTGGTACGATAGATCCAGTTAATATTACAGGAGACTGGGGTTGGACAACAAATAAAGGATATGTTATCACAAGTTATTGGGGATGGCGTTGGGGTAAAATGCATAATGGTATTGATATTTCTGGTGCAGGTAATTTAGGTTCACCTATTTATGCAGCTGGAGATGGAGTAGTTACATACGTTTATGCAGGCTGTCCAAGTAGTGGTAACGGTTATGGAGATCCGTGTGGTGGTGGAATGGGTAATATGATTACCATAAAACATGAAAATGGATATTATACTAAATATGGTCATATGCATCAAAAAATAGAAGTTAGTGTTGGGGATAGTGTTAAGAAAGGGCAAAGAATTGGATCTATGGGTAATAGTGGTTCTTCAACAGGACCTCATATTCACTTTGCGGTATCAAAAGATACTGAATATAATTACTTTAATCCAATGAGTTTATATAAATAATGAAAGTATGTATCTTAGCAAGTGGCTCAGGGGGAAATTCCACTTATATTGAAACAGATAATCATAAAATATTAATAGATATTGGTAAAAACAGGAAATATATAGTTGATAAATTAGCCAGTATTGGAGTTGATGCTAAAGATATTGATTATATATTTATAAGCCATTTACATGATGACCACATCTCGGCATTAAAGATGTTTATAAAAAAATATAACCCAACAATTGTAATATCAAATCCAATGCTTAGGGAACTAGATAGCATTCATGATTATCCTCATTTATTAATATATGAAGATGAAGTAATACTTGAAAGTTTAAAAGTAACATGTATTCATTCTAGTCATGATTCAACTGATTCTCGAAATTTTATATTTGAAGAAAAAAATCATTCTGTAGTTTATGTAACAGATACTGGTTATGTAAATTATAAGAATTTTAAATATTTAAAGAATAAAGAAATATATTTATTTGAAAGTAATCATGATGTAGAAAAACTACAACATGGTCCATATCCAGACTGGTTAAAGATGAGAGTTTTATCGGATTATGGGCATTTATCCAATAATTTATGTAGTGTTTACTTATCAAAGCTAATTGGTGAAAATACTAAAAAAATATATTTAATGCACTTGTCAGAAAAAAATAATACCGAAGAATTAGCATTAAATGAAATAAATAGTGTATTTAAAAAATATGATATACAATTTAATGATATAAAATGTGCAAAACCAGATGAAATAAGTGAAGTGATAATGTTGTGATAAAAATAATATGTTTAGGAAAATTAAAAGAAAAATATTTAATAGATTTAGTAGATGATTATTTAAAAAGGATTTCTAAATATCATAAAATAGAGTTAATAGAACTTAAAGATGAAGATAATTTAGAAAGTGAAGCGTTAAATATTAAAAAACATATAGGTAGTAATGATTATGTTATTACTTTAGAAATAGAAGGAAAGACTTATACTAGTGAAGAATTAGCAAATATAATAGATAAAACATTTATAAATTATAGTACAATAACTTTTATTATTGGTTCTTCAACTGGTATAGATGACAGTATCAAAAGAATTAGCCATTTAAGTTTATCATTCTCTAAATTAACATTTCCACATGGATTATTTAGAGGAATTTTATTAGAGCAAATATATCGTTCTTTTAAAATAAATAACAACGAATCATATCATAAATAGGGAGGTTATTATGGGTTTGTTTAAAAAAAGTAATAATAAAACAAATGATAAATTATCACTAGCAGAGTTATATATTGGACAATTAGGAGTTGTAAAGAGCTCAAGTAAAGAAGGTATGGTTGATTGGATTGGCTTAAAAAATTCTTTTATAGCTTTTACAAAGCATCAAGCGGATTCAGAACATAATTTTAACGATTATGGATTAGATATTTTTTCGGGTACTGGATATAACTTTTTTAAGAACTTTTATGGTGGATACATAAATGGAAATATTTATGTATATAATTGTAGACCTTTATCAATTTTTGCTAGTGAAGATGAAATAAAAAATGGTATTATATCCAAAGAACGAGTTTTGGATATTTTATCTAATATTAATATTTACAAAGATAATGAGAATAAATACAATGGCGATGAAATTATAAATTTAATTTTAGATGCAATTGAAAAAATAAAAATATCTAATATTATGTATGAAAATAAAGATATATATTTAGCTTCTTTAACAGAATTAGCAACATATTATGTAAGTAAATTAATTGAAATAAAATCAAAAGATTATAGTTTAGAATCAACTAGTAATTCATTAATTAAAGAATTAAAACAGGAAGTTATTAATAAATTAAATACTATTAATAATATGGATAATGGCTTAAATAATAGCAACAGTTTTTCTAGAACTTTAGAAAAAAAGTAGGAGTAATATATGATAGGTAATGATTGGGATCAAAAATTGAGGGTTATTTGGAGTAGTGAAGGGTTTAAAAAGTTTTACACTATTGTAGAACAAGAATATAAAAATAAAACTATATATCCACCTAAAAATAATATATTTGAAGCATTAAAATTAACTAGTTATCAAAATACTAAAGTAGTTATTGTTGGGCAAGATCCTTATCACGGTGAAGGAGAAGCTCATGGGTTATCATTTTCAGTACAAAAAGGAGTTAAAGTACCGCCATCTTTACAAAATATATATAAAGAGTTATATGAAGATTTAGGTATACCTCCTAAAAAAGATGGTGATTTAACAAATTGGGCTAAGAGTGGAGTATTACTTTTAAATGCGGTATTAACTGTAGTAAAAGATACACCAGCTTCACATAGGAAGTTGGGTTGGGAAAGATTAACTGATTATATTATAAAAGTATTAAATGAAAAAGATGAACCAGTAGTATTTATACTTTGGGGAAATTTTGCTAAAGAAAAAGCAAGTTTAATAACTAATCCAAAACATTTAGTATTAATAAGTCCACATCCAAGCCCTTTTTCAGCTAGATATGGGTTCTTTGGGTCTAAACCTTTTAGTAAAACAAATGAATTTTTAAAACAAAATGGACTATCAGAAATAGATTGGAGTTAAAAAATAGATGACTATATTTTAAAGTCATCTATTATTTCATCATCCATATCTTTTCCATCAAAGAAAAGTTTAATTTTAAAATTATGAATTTTAGCAATAACATTAGTTGGAAAACGTCTAATTATAGCATTTTCTAAACTAGTGTTTTTATTATAATAATTTTTAGCAGCAGTTAATTTTTCGTCTAATCTTTTAATATTTTCTAATTCTTTATTTAATTCTTCATCTTTTTCTAGATTTAAATCATCACGCATTTTTAATATCAAAGTATAGCCTTCATTTAAACTTCTATCCATATCAAAATTTGTTATTTTCATATCCTTAAGTTTTTCATATTCTTTAAAATAATTTTTATTAGTTTTCATATGCTTTTTTAAACTATTGCTTATTCTAATTAATGCATCATATTTAATTCTTAAATTCTCATCAATTATATTTTCTGCTTCTAATACTTTTGTTTTTAAATCATTAAGTTTATTAAAAGCTATTATATAATAAATACCTCCTAAACTTAAAATAATAATTATTATTAATAAAATATTTATCCATGTCATTATTATCACCTACAATAAAAGTATAACAATTTTTTTAAATTTTTTAAAGATATAAGTTTTATATTAACAAGAGTTTTAAATATTATATATTAAAATAACTGATTATTTGATAAAATATTTACAGGTGATAATATGGAAATTAAAAAATTAGTTTTAGGAGAATTAAGAACAAATTGTTATATCGTAATCAAAAACGATAAATGTTTAATAATAGATCCTGCAGATGATGCAGAAACAATTAAAGATATTTGTAAAGATTATAAAGTTAAAGGAATATTAGTAACACACCATCATTTTGATCATATTGGTGCTTTAGAACAATTAGAAGAATATTATAATATTAAACATAATAATCATAATAATAGTTTTAACTATGAAGTTATTAATACGCCAGGACACACTAGTGATTGTATAACATTTTATTTTAAAGAAGAAGGTGTTATGTTTACAGGAGATTTTATTTTTTATCATACATGTGGTAGGTGTGATCTAAAAACATCAAGTGTAAGTGAAATGTTAAATAGTTTAGAAATGGTTAAAAGTTATGATGATAATATAACTATATATCCAGGTCACGGAAAAGAAACTACTTTAGGAGAAGAAAAACAGTATTTCTATAGATATTTTGGGTAAAATAAAAACGTTGTTAAAACGTTTTTTCTGAATAACCATGACTATAATTTATTCTTTCTTCAAATGTTACATAATCTAAATAAATCATACGAAGTAAATACCAATCTCCGGTTTTAGGGTCACTCATAATTAAATGATCACGCCCAGCTTCTTCAATTATTCCTTCATAAATTTTATCACGCCATTCATTTGAATCGGGGTATGAATAATAAGCCTTAACCACTTTACCTTTATTTAATCTTAATATGTTTTCAATATAACTTTGTTCCATAGGTAAAGAGACATCTGAATAGTTTATATTACCAGGAGGACTATCCAAACTATTTAAATTATTATTTGTGGGAAACGTAGGATTCCCAAAAAAATTACCATTCATTAAATTCACCTCTAAAAAAATATATGTATATCTTAATGAATTATGTTGACATTTAATAATTTTAAATTTATTATTTTAATAGAAAGTAGGATATGATATGGATTTCACAAAAATATTAAAAGAAGCTACAAATAAAAATAAAATTCCAAAATTTTTATTTATGTTAATAGGTGTATTTTTATTAGCTTTAAATTATAATTTATTTTTAGTAAGAAATGAATTAGTTATAGGAGGTATGAGTGGTCTCGCCATAGTATTTAATAAATTATTGGGATGGAATAATCAAATATTTATTTATATAACTAGTTTTAGCTTATTGTTAGTAAGTTTTAAAATATTTGGAATTAAAGGAACAAGAAATTCAATAATTGGAAGTTTATTATATCCATTCATGGTAAGTTTTACATCGCCACTAGCAGATTTATTAGCTAAACATTTAGTATTCGAAGATTTTATTACGACTATAACATTAACAAGTATTTTACATGGTATAGCAGGTGGATTAGTATATAAAATGGGTTATAATACAGGGGGATCTGATATAATTGTAAAAATCTTAATGAAATATCTACATATGTCTGACGGTAAAGCAATATTTATTTGTAATTTGATAATTATATTATTTGGAGGTTTAGTTCTGGGAGTATCAAAGGTTATATATGCTGTAATTATTCTTTATATTTCTAGTTTAATTATAGATAAAATTCAAATAGGTATATCTAAATCAAAAATGTTTATTATTCAAACGAAAGAATCAGAAAAAATTGAAGATGTAATAATGAATGAATTAAAGTTAGGGGTAACAGTGTTACAAGCTAAAGGTGGATATACTAATAAAAAACAAAATTTATTAATGTGTGTAGTACCTACTAAAGATTATTTAATGTTTAAAGAGATAATCTTAGCGATTGATAAAGACGCATTTTGTATTATTAATGATTGTTATGATACAGAAGGTGGAATGACAAAAAAAACCGCTTATGGCTTAGATAGTTTATTTTAAAAATGGTATGAATGAATATCATTTTTTTAATTTTAAACAAAGATAGTTCAAGACTTTAAATTATAAACTAAAAATATTATTAGAAAGCTAAAATATAATAAAAATAAATAATAAATAAAGTTAGAAATTTATAAATAAATTTTGTATAATAGATATGGGAGGTATTAAGATGTATGCATATTGTATTGTAGAATATCCCATAAAAACTTTGGATAAAACATTTACTTATAAAATTCCTAATGAATTAATTAGTAAATTAAAAGTTGGTATGAAAGTTTTAGTACCTTTTAATAATAGATTAATACACGGGTTTGTCTTAGAAATTAAAGATAAACATGAAAGTGATTATGAATTAAAAGAAATTATTAGAATTGAAGATGAATTTTTAGTTTTAAATAAAGAACTACTAGAATTAGGTAAGTATTTAAGTGAAACAACTTTATGTAATTTAATTACTTCATACCAAACAATGCTTCCTAGTGCCTTAAAGGTTAAAGAACAAAATGGTAATTATAATAAATATGAAAAATATATTGTTTTAGATAAAGATTTTAAAACTATTCATGAATATATAGAAACACATAAAGGAAAAAAAGTAAGTATTTTATGTAGATTATTAGAAGAAAATGAGATTAATAAAAAAGAATTTGATTCAGCATGTATTAGAGAATTAGAAAAGTTAGGTTTAATAAAAATAGTTAGTAAAAAAATATTTAGAATTAATAAAACAACTAAAGAAGTAGGGAATAAAGTATTAAATAATGAGCAACAAATAGCGTTTAATGAAATAAAAAAATCATTTAACAAATTTGAAACTTTTCTTCTTTATGGTGTAACTGGAAGTGGTAAAACTTTAGTATACATAAACTTAATAAAAGAGATTATTAAAGATAATAAAACCGCAATATTATTAGTTCCAGAAATAAGCTTAACTGAACAAGTTATAAATATATTTTATGATTATTTTGGTTCTGATGTAGCCATCCTTCATAGTGGTTTATCTAAAACAGAGAAGTATGATGAATATATAAAAATATTAGAAAAAAAAGTTAAAATTGTAATTGGCACAAGAAGTGCGATATTTGCACCATTAGAGAATATTGGTATTATTATTGTTGATGAAGAACATAGTGAAACATACAAACAAGATAATAATCCAAGATATCATGCAATAGATATAGCGAAAAAAAGATGCGAGTATAATAATTGCCCATTAGTTTTAGGAAGTGCAACACCTTCATTAGAAACAATGGCTAGAGCAAATAAAAAAGTATATAAATTACTAACTATGAAAAAGAGAGTTAATAATACACTTCCTGAATGTTTTGTAGTCGATATGACAGAAGAAATCAAAAAACGAAATTTTATAATAAGTGAAGATTTAGATAAATCAATAAAAGAAACATTAGGCAAAGATGAACAAATAATATTGTTTTTAAATAGAAGAGGTTTTTCAACAGTTATAACCTGTAGTAATTGTGGTTTTACTTATAAATGTCCACATTGTGAAATCTCAATGACTTATCATAAAAGTTCCAATAATTTAAGATGTCACTATTGTGGGTACACGAAAATAAAAGATGATATCTGCCCTGATTGCCATGAAAAAGGATTAAATTATATGGGATTAGGTACCGAAAAACTAGAAAGTATTATTAAAGAAAAATATGAAAATGCTAAAGTTATTAGAATGGATGCAGATACAACTGCTAATAAAGGTATGCATGACAAAATAATTAAATCATTTAGAAATAAAGAATATAATATTTTAATTGGTACCCAAATGGTTAGTAAGGGTCTAGATTTTCCAGAATGTACTTTAGTTGGAATAATTAATGCGGATACAACTTTAAATATACCAGACTTTAGAAGTAGCGAAAGAACATTTTCTTTAATATCTCAAGCAGCAGGTAGAGCAGGGCGTTCCCAAAAGCCTGGTAAAGTAATAATTCAAACATATAATCCAGATAACTTAACTATTAAATCTGCCAAAAATCATGATTATGATAATTTTTATAATGAAGAAATGAAGGTTAGAAAAGTATTAAAATATCCGCCATACTATTACTTAGTTAATATTAAAATTTGTAGTAAAGATTATGAAGTTTCTAGTAAAGAATCAACTAAAGTATTTAATTATTTAAAGAAAAATTTAGATAGTTCAAGCATTATTCTGGGGCCATCAACTGCTATGAATTTTAAACTAAAAAATATTTACCGATTTAATATTACAATTAAATACAGATATGATAATCATTTAAAAAGAGTATTAAAAGAGTTAGACGAAATATATGCACCTAATAAGAATGTTTATTTAGAAATAGATTTAAATCCCCTACAATTGTAGTGAATAAAAAAACTCCTTTTAGCTCATAAATGAGTAGAAAGGAGTTTTTATATGGCAAGATATAAAGTAGATATAACAGGTATTAATACTAATGAGCTTAAAGTATTAACTAGTAGTGAAACAACTAAATTATTTGAAAGATACAGAAATGGAGATTTACAAGCTAAAGAGGAACTAATAAATGGCAATTTAAAACTGGTATTAAGTATTTTAAGAAGTTTTAACAAAGGTAATTATAATATGGATGATTTATTTCAGGTTGGAGTAATAGGTTTAATAAAAGCAATAGATAATTTTGATTTATCATATAATCTAAAATTATCTACATATGCCGTACCTTTAATTCTAGGTGAAATTAAAAGATATATAAGAGATAACACAAGTATTAGAGTAAGTAGAAGTATAAAAGATTTAGCATATGCAATAATTTCTTACAAAGAAGCATATTTTAATAAACATGGAGTTGAACCTACAAATGCAGAAATAGCCAAAGAATTAAATGTTGAAGAATATAAAATTTCCTATGCCTTAGATTCATTAAAAGAACCAATGAGTATATTTGAGCCTATTTATAATGATGGTGGTGATACAATATATCTTCAAGATCAAATCGCCGATAAAAAAGATTTAAATAGTGATAAAGACATGTTAATCTCTTTAAGACGAGCATTAAATAATATAAAAGAAAGAGAAAGAAAAGTGTTGGTAGAAAGGTATATAATTGGAAAAACTCAAATGGAAATTGCGGAGTCTTTAAATATAAGTCAAGCTCAAGTATCAAGAATAGAAAAAAATGCAATATTAAGTTTAAAAAGAATGATCAAATAAAAAGCAATAATTTTTGATTATTGCTTATAATTTAATAGGTGATATAATGCGTTTAAGTGATTTACAAACTAAAATGATTATTAATACAAAGGATGGTAAACATTTAGGTATAATAGTAGATGCCGAGATGAATGAGTTAGGGCAAATAGATTATTTTACAATTATGCCAAAGCATTTTTTTAAAAGAATATTTAAAAATGAAATTGAAGTAAATGTTAAAGTAAATAATATTGTTAAGATTGGTGAAGATGTAATATTGGTAGAATTATAATTTTTATGATATACTTTGTATAGGTGATTTAAATGAACAAAAAAACATTTATAATTGCAATGATTTTATTAATAGCAGATCAATTAAGTAAAAGTATAGTAGAAATTTATCTCAATTTAAGTGAAAGTATAAAAGTTATAAATAATTTCTTTTATATAACAGTTGCCCATAATACCGGAGGAGCTTGGAGTATACTAAATAATCATAGTTACATATTTATAATCGCATCTATAGTAGCATTAGTATTATTAGTAAAATATATGTTTAGTTTTAAAAAGAATGCAAGAAATACTGTAGCATTTGCATGCCTATGCTCTGGAATAGTTTCAAATTTAGCTGATAGATTATTTTTAGGATATGTTAGAGACTTTTTAGATTTTAAAATATTTGGTTATGATTACCCGATTTTTAATATCGCAGATATCGCAATTGTAGTAGGGGTTATTCTACTTATAATAGCAATTATTAAAGGAGAAGATAGAGTTGAAAAAAGTAGTAAGTGAAGAAGAAAATATAAGAATAGATAAATATTTAAGTGATAATACTGAATATTCAAGAGAATTTATTCAAAAATTAATTAATAATGATTTAGTAAAAGTAAATGGTAATAAAACAAAAGCTAGCTACAAAGTTAATATTAATGACGAAATAGAAATTTATGCAGAAGAGTTGCTTGAAGAAAATAATATAGAACCAACAAAAATGGACTTAAATATTGTTTATGAAGATGATGATGTTATGGTTATTAATAAACCTAGTGGTTTAGTAGTTCATCCCGGAAGTGGAAATTACAATAATACTTTAGTAAATGGTTTAATGTATTATACTAATAATCTAAGTGATATAGGTGGAGATGCTAGACCTGGAATAGTACATAGAATAGATAAAGATACTAGTGGTTTATTATTGATTGCTAAATCTAATAAAGCTCATGAAGTATTATCAGATGACTTTAAAAATAAACGTGTTAAAAGAGAATATATAGCACTTTTAAATGGAGTATTTAAGAGTGGTAGTGCAACTATTGATGCCCCAATTGGTAGAGATAAAACAAATAGAGAAAAAATGGCAGTAACTGAATTAAATAGTAAACATGCTATAACTCATATGAAAGTATTAAAAAGATATGAAGATTATACATTGGTAAGTTGCGTATTAGAAACGGGAAGAACACATCAAATAAGAGTACATATGGCATATATTGGCTATCCTGTTCATAATGATCCAGTATATTCAAAAGATAAAGCAACAAGTTTTGGCCAATACTTACACTCATATAAAATGACTTTTACTCATCCAATTACAAAAAAAGAATTAGAGTTTACAGCCCCTTTACCAGAAGAATTTGAAAGTTTCTTAAATAAGATAGAAATAAACTAGACATTTCTATCTTTTTAAATTAGAATTAAGTTGGTGATATAAATGAATATTGCAGTGTTTATTCCATTTATTATAGTATTTTTATTAATAATATTTTCTATTTTTAGTAATAGTAAAAATAAAATAAATATTAATTATGAAAAAATAAATAATAAAGATATAGAAAAATATAAAAATCTTATTTTAAATAATGAATTATTAGCAAAATATAGAAAAAGTTATAAAAAATGCCAAATTATTGGAGGCATTATCTGGATAATTTTTATCCTAGTAGGAATTATCTTATTGGTTACAAAAGGAATTTTTATAATTCATGTATTGGCTATTTTAGGCCTATTTGTTTTTATTTTAATACCAAATATAGCTAGTACAAAATATAATAAAGTATATAAGAATGAAATAATTAAAAATTTAATGTTAGCAAATAATATGGAATATTATCCCGATCAAGGTATGAGTATAGAAGATTATAGATATGCAAAGTTTGAATATTTTGATAGATATCATAGTAACGATTTAATAAAAGGTAAAGTAAATAATATTGATTATATTCTAGCGGATGTTCATACTGAGGATAGATATGAAGATAGTGATGGAGATACTCATTATAGAACCATATTTAGAGGATCTGTTTCAACATTAAAAATGCCAAAAAATTTAAATTCATTTATTTATATAGTAAATAATAAATCAGTAGCATTTAGTAAAAAGTATTTGATTAACATAGATAATGAAGAATTTGAAAAAATATTTGATATCTATAGTGATAATGATGTGCTTGCAATGAGAATACTTACACCTGATGTTACTAATTCAATTTTAGATTTGACAAATGAAACAGGTATTCATACAGAAATAAAAATATTTAATAATATTATATATTTTAGATTTTATACAGGTGATTTATTTTCACCATCAATTAATGATATAGATAAAGAAGCAACTAATATTGCATTTTATTTTAAATTAATTGAAGGAATAAATATAATTATGAAAAATATATTAGATGTAATAGAAGAGGTGGAATTATAATGAAATATATAGTTTTAGGATTATTAGCAATATTATTAATATATATAATTAGTACAATTAATAGTTTTGTATATTTAAAAAAGAGAATTGACAGATCTAAATCTTTAATAGATGTTTACTTAAAAAAACGTTTTGATTTAATACCAAATTTAGTGGAAACTGTTAAAGGATATACTAAATATGAAAAAAAGACATTAGAAGAAATCACAAAATTAAGAGAAAATTTTAATGAATTAAAAGATGAAGAATCAGGCAATAAATTGAATGAACACTATAAAAAGATATTAGCAGTCGTAGAAGCTTACCCAGAAATAAAAGCTAGTGAAAATTTTTTGAATTTACAAAAAAATCTTGAAAAAGTTGAAAGTGAAATAAGTGCTTCTAGAAGAATATATATTAGTGATATAACAAATTATAATACAAAAGTTGAAACATTCCCAAATAATATTTTGGCTTCTATATTTAAACACAGAACTATAGAGTTACCTCTATATGAAAGCGAAGAAATAAAAATAAATTTTGATTAAGTACTTTTTAGTACTTTTTTTGTTTACAAGTAGCCAGAGCATATGCAATAAATAAAAGTAATAAAAAAGTATATAGTTCATATTCAAACGAATTAACATTTGATAATTCTAACTAATAGATAGAAATATAAAGTTTCTATCTTTTGTTTTTAAAATAAAAGTGATATCAAATATATAAAAATATAACTAATTAATATTATATAAATAATAGAAAAAAATTTAAAAATTTTGATTTTCCTATTTAATGAAAATGAGCTTATTAATAAAACTAAACTACTGATTAACGAATAACCAATATCTTTAAAGTAATAATAAAAAATAGGTAGTATTATTAAAAATATAAAGTTTAAAATAATTGTAAACAAATTATCTTTATTGATATTATTCAAATAAATAAAGTAATAACTAACAATTAAAATAAGACAAAAAAATGTTAAACAAAGGGCTAATGTCAATATAACACCTCTTTACTAAATATATGATTTGTTATAAAATAATAGTACATGAGGTGATTTAATGAACTATAATATAGCTAATAAAAATGATGAAATGGTTATGGCTTTAATTCATTATTTTATTACAGAAGAGAATTATAACCCCATTGTAGTAAAAGGGGTAAAAGATGAAATATGGTTAGAAAATTTAGACGGACCGTATAGAATAATAAGAATAAATTCTAATTATATACATAATGATGAGCAATATAAATTTGACATATTTAAAACTAAAAATATAATTAAACAAATAAAAAAGAAAACATTATCATTAAATATAAATACTTTAAATATATTTTTAAATGTTTCAGATAATGTTAAATTTGATAGTGATACTAAAAATATTTCATCTGTTAAATATGATGAATTAAATGAAATAACAGAAGATAAAAATATATTAGAATTATTTCCAAAAATAAAAAATAAATTAATTAAAGATAAAGAAGGTATAGATTTATTAGTAAACGTTACTAATGATATAAATACGAAAACCGTTAAAGAAAATGAAACATATAGTAAAATATTTTCGCCTAAAAAAACAATTATTACACCTATACTAATAGCAATATGTGTATTTATGTTTATTTTAATGTATGTATTTGGTAGAGGTAGCGAAGATGTATTAACATTATTATTATTTGGTGCAAATAATAGGATGCTAGTTGAAAGTGGACAAGTTTGGCGTTTAATTACAAGTATGTTTTTACATATAGGAATTATTCATTTAATAGTTAATATGTACTCATTGTTTGTAATTGGAAAACAACTTGAAGGATTTTTAGGAAGATTTAAATATTTATTAGTATATTTAGGAAGTGGATTCTTAGGATCATTATTATCAGTAGTTATGCATGAAGGTGTATCTGCTGGAGCTAGTGGGGCAATATTTGGTTTATTAGGGTCATTACTTTATTTTGGCTATCATTATAGATTATATTTAGGAGCAGTTTTAAGAACGCAAGTAATTCCTATAATTATAATAAATTTATTAATTGGGTTTAGTTTATCAGGTATAGATAATTTTGCTCACATTGGTGGGTTAGTAGGAGGTTACCTATTAACAATGGCATTAGGTGTTCCTGGTAAAACAAAGAAAAGTGATCAAATAAATGGATCTATCGTATTTGTTTTATTAGTGGCATTTTTAAGCTTTGTATTATTTAGGTATTAGAGATATGGAAAGATTACAAAAAGTTATAGCAAACAGTGGAATAACATCACGAAGAAAAGCAGAAGAATTAATATTAAAAGGAAAAGTTAGAGTTAATGGTAGTGTTGTCAAAGAATTAGGTATTAAAGTTGATGGAAATGATATTATTGAAGTTGATGGAGCTACTATAAATAGAGATATACCTAGAGTATATTATTTATTAAATAAACCTCGTGGAGTAATTACAAGTGTAAGTGATGATAAAGAAAGAAAAACTGTAATTGATTATATTAATACGGATGAAAGAATATATCCAGTAGGAAGACTCGATTATGATACTACGGGAGCTTTAATACTTACCAATGATGGAGAACTTGCTAATTTGCTTACTCATCCTAAAAACCAAATAGAGAAAACATATATTGCTAAAATAGAAGGTATACTTGATAAAGATGGAATAAATAGTTTAAAAAAAGGTGTAGTAGTAGATAATAAAAAAGTAGAAATAAAAAATTTTAAAGTAAAAGAAAAGAACTTTGAAAAAAATACTTCTTTAATAGAAATTACAATAATTGAAGGAAGAAATCATATTGTAAAAAAAATATTTGAAACATTAAAACACCCGGTAATAAGACTTACTAGAACAAGTATAGCTTTTATAAATATTAATGATTTAAAAAGTGGAGAATATCGTAAATTAAGTATAAAAGAAGTTAAGAAACTATATAGTTTAAAGTAACTGTATAGTTTTTTTCATAAAAAAAGAAGAATTATTATTCTTCAAAACAATGGCACCCACAGTTATGTTCTTCTGTGCAATGACATTCATCACATTCGCATTCTTCATCACAGTGGCAATCATCGCAATCGCAATTTTCACAATCGCATGCATTACTTTCATCTAAGCTAATTGCACAAGTAGGACAAGAATCTATTGCACTTGCAAGTTCGCTACTTTCTAAATTAACATTATTTATTACACTTGATAATCCTTCATCATTAAATTCAAAATGTTCTGGATCAATTGCAACACAAGCTCCACAACCAATACAAGCTTCAGGGTTTACTTTAATTTTTTTCATCTAACATTCTCCTAACAAATTAATTATAGCAAAACTTTTATAAAATGAAAAGATAAAGACTTTTAAAAGATATAAAAATATGTTATTATTATTCTAAAGGGTGTGGTCTTCATGCAAACAAGAATGCAAAAGTATTACGACGAAGAGAATAACAATACGTTACTTAGACAACAAAAAAATGAAAATTTATACGAAAATATTAAAAATTGTGAAGTAGATGATTATAGATTAGATACTAATATTACAGTACTAGATAATGATGTTAAAAATATAGATGTTGAAAGAATTAAAAAAATACTAGATACAAAGTATAATCAAACTCCAAAAAGAAGAAGTATTGTTATTGAAGAACCAGAAGAGGATATTGATATTAGTTTGGATGAAACAAGAGAATATGATATAAATGCAATACTTGAGCGAGCTAGAAGTGAAAAAGAAGACAACTACGAAAAAGAAAGACTAAAAAAATTACGTGATACTCAGTTTGATATATTAAATAGTTTAAAAATTGAGCCTGAAAAAGAAGAAAATGTTGAGGAAGAACACAATGATAATAATGAATTAATGGAACTAATAAATACAATAACTGCCAGAGAATTAAATTTAACAAAAAATATACCCGAAAAAGAAGATTTAGATCCGTTAGATATTTTAACAGATTTAAAAGGCAGTGATGATACAATTATTATTGGTGGCGCTAAAGATGAAGAAAGCATAGGAGAAACATCACCAATTATGTCATTAGAAGAAGCTGAAAAAATTAAACCTCAAATATTAGAAGAAAGTAAACAAGATTTAACTAATACTCTACAATTTACACAAAGTGATTTTGATGATTTTAATGATTTAAAAAAAGAAGTTAAAACTAGTAGAGCGTTAATATATACAATAATAGTATTAATAAGTTTAATAATATTTGTAGGATTAATTATATTTTTAAATAAATATTTAAATTTATCTTTATTTTAAAACATATATATTAATATGAAAAATAGTTTTAAAAGTAAATGTAAACATAACAATAAAATACTTAGTATAATAGTTTTTATTACTATACTTTTTGTTATTAGTTTTACATTTTTTTTATTACAAAATTTTAATAAAAAAACTAACAATAATTTAATAGAAATAACATCGGCTGAAATAAATAAAGTTATATATAGTTTTATAACTGATAAATTAAATAATAGTATTTTAAATACAGAAACTTTAAGTGATGTACTAATTATTAATAAAAATAAAAATGATGAAATATTATATGTTGATTTTGATCTAGATAAAGCTTATAAAATATTAGATAATGTTTCTAATACATTAACATCTTCATTAAAAAAAATAGAAAATGGTGAAATAAGTGTAAAATATTATGATGATTTATTAAGTCATAATAGTAACTCTTTAATATTATCAATTCCAATTGGTAACATTTTAAATAGTGTTTATTTTTATAATTTAGGTCCTAAAATACCAGTTAAAATAAATTTTGTTGGAAGTGTACTTACAAATTTAGAAACTAAAGTAACAAATTATGGTTTAAATAATGCATTAGTTGAAATGTTTGTATATATAGAATTTCATACTAATATTATAGCTCCTTTTAAAACAGAAGAATTAATACTTAAATATGATGCAGTTATAGCAAGTATGATGATAGAAGGGAAAGTACCAAGTTTTTATAATGGTGTATTGGAAAGTAAAAGTAATATACATAATGAAACTATTAATTGAAATAAAAATCTTGACTTTAAATCTTTAGTTTGATATATTATTAATGCAAACGAAATGGCGATGTAGCTCAGTTGGCTAGAGCGGCCGGTTCATACCCGTGCGGTCTAGCGAGATTACAAAGCCATCAAGTTTTTACGGCGGGATAGCTCAGTTGGCTAGAGCATGCGGTTCATACCCGCAGTGTCGGGGGTTCGAATCCCTCTCCCGCTACCAAAAATGAAGTTTAAGAGTACTTGAAAAAGTATTCTTTTTTTGTGTTTTGTCTAGATTTAGTCTATTTGACATTTTTTTAGTAGTTTTTTAAAAATTATAGTTCAGTGAAAAATGCTTTAACTGATTTAATGATTTAACAATCGTTACAGGGGTTAACTTTTATAATTAATGCAAATTAAACCATAATTAATGCATATAAAAACACTTATAATATTAATATAGTATCATAAGTGCTATTTTAATTACTTTAATATTTAGATAATCTAATATTACTACCTTTATTTGTGGCTTTTAAGAATTCAATTCTAATGTTTTGACTTTCAAATATACTTAAAAGACTTTTTAAATCTCTTGTTAGCCACGAACTACTTTTTGGAAAACCAACTATACCATAGTCGCTAACATAAGCTCTTAATATATTATACAAATCAGTTGCGCTACCTTGCCAATTATTTTGTTTATCCATAAATTCTATAACTGCTTGTACTAATACATTATTTTCAATTACTTGGTCATTTTGATTATTAACATTTTCTTTGTAACATTCTAAAAATTCATTACCTAAACCATCTTTTATTGATTCGGCAATACAATAACCCCATTTTAACCAATCAGCAGTCCTTGCCGAAATATTTATTTTTGTGTTATCATATATTTGTAATGCTTTTGCTAGAGTTTTAAATATTAAGTGCAATAACTCAGGTTTTAAAGCATTCCACTCATTGTATATAACTCGTTCTTCTTTATAGTTCTTAATTCTTTTTAAATTAATTAGAATAGACCTATCTAGTATATCTTCACGAGTTGCAGGGCAATTAATTCCGTTAAGAATAATTGCTCTTTTATATTGGAAAACAACATCTTCTTCATCAGTATATAGTTTTCTTTTGCTTGTGGCTTCACCGGAATATGCTCTACATAATGCATCCGATTGCCAAAGTTGTAATTTACCTAAATTATCAAAACAAATTAATGCTGAACGGTCTAACATTTGTGAAAATGATGATAAATCTCTTGGAAATGATGTTATTTCTAAAAGTGAAGGATCTACTAATGATTTTATCAATTTCGTTGATGTAGTTTTACCAGCACCTCTTTCAGCACTAAATATCAAAATTGGTTTTGGTATATTTGGAATAAATAAACTTATAATATACACAAGAAATAATAATTTTTGATTATCATCTATATTAAAATATTCCCATATTTTTTTAAAGTCTGTGCCATTTTCTTTGGGTAATACTTGTTCTTTCATATTAACCCATTTAAATAGTGGAGTATTGTTTTTAATAATACTATAATCGTATTTATCAATTTTAACTATATTTTCTTCACTTAATTGGTAATAGAATTCATTATCATTACCAGCAAAACGAACATTTAATTTATATTTTTTATTTTCTTTAATTGCTTTATATGTTAAGTACGATTTAATATTATTTATTATTTGTGGGTTTACTTTAATATTATTTTCAAAACACTCAAATGTTAAGTATTGTTCAAACTTATGACTTTCAATTCTAATATTTTGATAGTCTATCACAATATATGAATTATCTCTCTCATCAATAAATATTGTTTTATCATTTAATAAATCTAATATTTGATGAAATTGTTTGTAATTTTTTTCTTCTTTTTCATTTATACTTTCTAATGCTTTATTAATTGTTCTTTCTAGATAGTCATCTCTTTCTAAAACTTTCTTTTTGTGTGCTATATCTTTATTTTTAAATAATTCACTTTGTAAAAATAATTGTTTTATTTCTTCTTTATCAGTATAACCTGAATTAATTAAATCAATTATAAATTTAAAATCTTTACGACTTTCATCTTCATTATTATTAATATTATTATTTGTATACTTGTTATATATCTTTAAATATTCATCAGTCATATCAATTATATTATCTTCAAATACATTTATATCATTAGGTAAAGCGAATAGTTTACCACTAGTATAGAATTCTATTTCTGGAAATTTTTGTTTACCATCAACGATTCTATTAACATTTAAATTAGATTTAATATTAACTTTTCTATTTTCTACCAATGCACTATTTTTAATTAAACATAATATATGTATTCCATAACCACTCATTGATATATGTTTATGTTTAAATTGTTTAATATCTTCTTCAATATTAGAATCAATTCTACCACTTATTTTATCTCTTATAGTATCAATATCAATACCGGCCAAAGTATATTCTTCATTTATTTTCCCTAAAACTAATGATATACCGCAATGATTTCTTTGTGCATTATTTAAAGCAGTACTGTAAGTCATCCAATTAGTTTCATCATTCCATTTTCCAAATGGAATTTTATTTTTTTGATTAACATATCTCTTTAAATCAATTAGTTTCATTTTTTTGCTCCAATTCTTTATTATCATTAAATAATATCTTTACTATAATATCTAAATCAACTAAATATTTATTTCCTACTTTGGCATAAGGTAATTCATTATTTCTTATTTTTCTTCTTAATGCTGTTAAAGTTAGACTACAATTAGGGTCAATATTTTTTAATTCGTTAATTGCACTACTTAATGTTCTTATTTTTGGCATCTTTTACTCCTTTCTTTAATATAATACCTAAATAAAATGATTGAAAATTTAGTTATCACATCCTTTCTCGTCAAAATAAATTGACTAATAATTGTTTAGATGATAAACTATCATTAGTGATTAAACAATTATTTAATAATATTATATACAACCTATGATAAAATGTACACTGCCATGTGATAAAATGATAAACTATGAAATAGTATGATAACAACTTTATATGAAAGGAAATAATGATATGGAATTAAAAATAACAAATGATAATTTTTTAGTGGAAATTTCAGATAACAAACAAAAGAAAACTATAAATGCTAGTTATGATATTTTTGATTATGATGATAAAGAATGTAAAGAATTTATAAATGGTTATACATCTATGGGAAATGAGTTTTTTAAAGGTAATTTTGATAATCAATTTACAATGTTTTATATATCACTAGTTACGAACATACCAGAGATTACCAAAAAGCAAATCACAAATAGTATTATTCGTGAAGATTCATTAAAATATAGTGGCGATTTTTTGTTTAGCGATAATAACTTACCTAATTATGAAAAGCAATTAAATAAACTATGGAAAGATTACCAAAACAATTCAAATGATATAATAACTATTTATAAGTGTAATAATAATAAAGATATAATTGTTTCTTGCTTAATACATTTTATAAATGCAGGTAAAACTATTGTAAAATGTTCTCGTTGTGGAAGATATTTTATTCCTATAAAACGAAATGACACAAAATATTGTGATAGAATTGACTTATTAACAAATAAAACTTGCAAAGAATTAAATACTTATCAAAAACAATTAGAAAATAGCAAGGAAGAAGAAAAAAAGATTTATAAAAGTGTTTACAATACCATTAGAAATAAATATGGATCTCAAAGTAATGAAATGAATACATTTATGATAAATGCTCAAATGTGGAAAGATAAATTAAAAAATAAAACTATTACAAAAAAGGAATATATTGATTGGCTTAAAAGTCATTATCAATTTAAGCATAAATAATGGCTACTATTACAAAAATAATTGGTAAAAATGGTATTTCATATCGCATTAGAGCAGTAAAAGGTAAAACTAGTAATGGTAATTCAAAACAAGTATCAATGACTTGGAAAGCACCAGCTAATTTAACTGAAAAACAAATTGAAAAAGAAGTTCAAAAAGTTGCAAATCAATTTGAAAATAGTATTCAAAATCATAAATATACAAATAACAATGTAATATTTAAAGACTATTCAAACGAATGGTTATTTAAGAAAAAACATTTATCACCTAGTACATATCAAGACTATTCAAACACAGTAGATAGATTAAATAATGAATTTGGTTATTGTAAAGTTAGCGAAATAACTGCACTTATGGTTATTAAGTTTTATGATAAATTAAGAAAACCTGGAGCAAATAAGAATACTGGTAATAGATTATCGGAAAAGTCTATTTTAAATCTCCATGATTGCCTAAACAATATATTTGATTATGCCATAGATGATGAGATAATTTATAAAAATCCTTTAAAAAGCAAAAATTTTCCTAGACCTAAACCTGATAAAAAGGAAATGAAATTTTTAAGTAATAATGATTTGATAAATTTATCACAAGAATTTAAAAATATAAATCTTATGAGAAAATGCTGTATTATGATTGCATTAACTACCGGAATGAGAATTGGTGAAATAAATGCACTAGAATGGAATGATATTGATTTTAAAAACAAAAAGATTAGAGTTAATAAAACATTACAATATATCAGTAAGATAGGAATCATTGAAAAAGAACCAAAAACTCAAAAATCAAAAAGAATAATTGATATAAATCAAGATTTATTAGATTTACTTTGTGAATATAGAAAAGAACAATTAAAGAATATAAAACTATTAGATTATTATTGGCAAAAAGAAATTACTCTAAAAGATGAAAAAGGTAATGAGTTTACAAAAAAGAATGATAAGATATTTACTCAATGGGATGGTAAACCAATATTTCCACAAACATTTGGTCAATGGTTAAAAAAATTTCAAAAGAAACATAATCTATCAAATTATACACCACATTCTTTTAGACATACTTATGCCACAATATCAGTTGAAGAAAATCAATCAATAAATGCTTTATCTGAATTATTAGGACACTCAAAAAAGAGTACAACATTAGATATGTATGTACATAGTAATGATGAAGCCAAAGAAAAACTAGCAACATCAGTATCAAATAAAATAAATACATTTTTTAATGATAAGAATCTTTGATAATATATAAAATCAAAGATTTTTTTAATGAAATATTATATGTATATATATGTATATTATTTTTCTGGGAAAAGGAAAGTTTTTGCAGATTTTTTGTAAATCGTACAATAGATTTGACAGACTAAACTTTTTTTGAAAAAATTTATTTATCTAGTTTTAAAAAAATAGTATAGGCCTTTATACCAATTATATATCAATAATTATATATTCACATATTAAAGTCTTTTTTATTAATAATTTCCAATACTTATAACATAAATAATGATATAATTGTATTAGGTGGTAATAATGTCTAAAATAATTGATTCTCTAATTGGTCATGTTCTAGGCGATGCTATGGGAACACCAATTGAATTTTTTAATAGAAATAATCTTCAAGAAAATAAAGTAAAAGAAATGCTTGGTAATATAGGACAACACAAAGAACCAATCGGGTCATGGTCAGATGACACAGCAATGGAATTAGCAACAATAGATTCTATCATAAATAAAAAAAACATCGATTATGATGATATTATGAATAATTTTTTATTGTGGATAGAACAAGGAAAATACACACCCACAAATCATGCTTTTGGGGTTGGTAGAGCTTGCTTAAAAGCGATATACAATTATAAGAAAGGTAAACCATCATTAGAGTGTGGAACTAATGATACTCAACATATGAGTAATGGTTCTTTAATGAGAATTCTTCCTATTGCATTATATTCTTTTTCAAAAAAACTATCAATTAAAGATATTGAAATATTAACAAATAATATATCTTCTTTAACACATAACCAAGAAGCAGTAAGACTAGCATGTTTTATATATGTAATGTACATAATAGATTTGCTTAATGGTTTAAGTAAAGAAGAAGCATATATAAATGTTAAAAATAGACACTATAATTATAGTGACACAGCAATTAATATGTATGATAGACTTTTAAAACAAGATATAAGAGATTTAAAGATAAACGATATTAATTCAAGTGGTTATATAGTTGATACATTAGAAGCATCCTTTTGGTGTTTACTTACTAACTCTTCATATGAAAATACAATTATTGAAGCAATTAATTTAGGACAAGATACTGATACTATTGCTTGTATATGTGGTTCTATGGCTGGTATTATATATGGTATGAATAGTTTTCCTAGTAGATGGTTAGATAAATTAGAGAAAAAAGAATATTTATTAGATATGTTTAATAAGTTTGATAAAACTATAAGTAATATATAAAATAAGATATAATAAAAAGGCAATTTTAATTACCTTTTTTTATTTAGTATCTTCTTCAATACATAACTTATACATATCTATTTCTAATACTTGTGCTAATTTCCATAATGTACCTAATGCAAATGTTTGATGAACATTATTTTCTATATTAGAAATGAATTGTTTTGAATACATTGCTTTATTGGCTAATTCTTCTTGCGTCCAACCTTTTGCTTTTCTGTATTTAGCAATATTTTTACCAATAAAATAATATACATAATTCTCATCATTGCGATTAATTCTCATATTACCACCCAATAATATTGTCTAATAAATAGCCAACAAAAAGGTGTTATTGTTCGTTACACAAAATTATGTTATAATTAAAAATGAAAGGTGAGTTTTTATGGAAACTGTAATAATTATTTTAATTGTTGGTGCTTTTATTCAGTCATTTTTACATAGCACACGTGGTATAATACATGATTTTGAAAAATTATTTGGAGGTTTTTATTCCATTTGTTTTATAGTATTAACAATATATTCAATAATCAAATACGGAATAATATGTTTATTAGTTATGCCGTTGACATTTTATGCTAGTAATCTTATATTCTCAATTATTTTTGATAAATTATTTAATAAAAGAAAGAAATCAATTAAATCTAACAATAAAGAAGAAAAAGATATTAAAAAATTATTAGGAACAATTATACAAAATCTAGCACAAGATAATTATTCATATGAATTTGTAAATGGTGGATATAGTTATTCAAGTGAAATAACTGACATTTTTAAAGTATTAAACGATGAAAGAATTAAAAAGGTATATGATGAAAACATTTCTAATTATGATTCAAAAGCAAAAAAAGAATTAATTCAAAAAAAAGACCCATTAACATTTACTTTTGTAGAAAGTGTAATATATGTTAATTGGTTATGGCATCTAGAAAGTGGTATGGCAACAGGTATTATTCTAAAACGAATTGAAGATTTGAAATACTTATATGCATTAAAAATAATGTATGATTCTATAGATTAAAGCATGTTAAGTCATGTTAATGCAAAAGTGAAAGCATTGTGTATAAAAAATCATTTATTTATATACATAGAGAAAAAAAGTTAAAGCAGTTAAACCATTTTTCAATAAAAATAAAATAAAAAAAGAATAAAATATTTTATAAAAAAATACCTATGTCTAGATTTAGTCTACAACAATATTTTAATTTGTGAAAAAAGATTAAATAATATAATAGATATGATTAATAAAATCACAATAAATAAGACTATGTGAATAAATAAAAATATCTAAAAATAATATAATTGATTATTCATACCCGGTAGGTCGGGGGTTCGAATCCCTCCGTCGCTACCATAAGAAAATCTGCTCGAACTTTTCGAGTTTTAATAAATAACTAATTCAGAAATGGATTAGTTTTTTTGTGTTTAAGAAACTATCCTAAAAAGAAAGGATGGTATTATGGTAAATATTATTAAAGAAGAATTACCTATTGAAGAATCGTTAAAAAGGAAGTTAGAACTAATATGCGAGTTTTCTAAATCAACACCCACTATTATAAATGGGAACATTAGAAAGATAGATAAAACTAACTTAACTTATATTGAACCTAATAGAATTATCATTAAAGATAAAACATTTTTAATATTTAATTTTTCTAACGAAATATTCATAGAAAATTTATCTAATAAGATTAAATTATCTGAATTAGAAGATTATTTAAAAACTATCTAAATACTATACCCTATAGAGGGAATTGACAAATCTTAAAAAAGTGATATTATATAAAAGCAATAAAAGATGTATCATCTCTAGAAATGGAGGAACATTTATGATAAAATATATACATAAGAAAACAAAATTATATAATGAATTTTTTGAGGAGTCGGTAGTATTTAGACTTTATTAAATACTATTGTCTCCTCTTTTTTTAGAATTACCCCTTAATTTTTAGGGTTAAAGTGCCAAACAATTGAGAAGGAGTTGAAGATTTATGAAAGATGAAGAAAGAATTTGTGGTTTATATTTGAGAGTATCAACCGAAGACCAAGCCAAAGAAGGATTTAGTTTACCAGAGCAAAAAGAACGATTAGAAGCACTTTGCAAGTTCAAAGGATATAAGATATATGATTATTATACTGATGCTGGAATAAGTGCTAAAACTGGTAATCATAGGCCTGAATTTGACAGATTAATTGAAGATGCTAAGAACAAAAAAATAAATACAATTATTGCTCTAAAATTAGATAGACTATCAAGAAGCATTTATGATTGGGAAAATTTACTTAAAACTTCTGAAAAATATGGATTTGATTTGGTTTGTGCTAATGATGATATAAACACTACTAATGCAAATGGAAAAATGGTTACTAGAATTATGATGAGTGTCTCTCAAAATGAAATTGAAAGAACAAGTGAAAGAACTAAAGTTGGAATGGCTGGTGCAATTAAAAAAGGACATATTCCTGCAGTTTGTCCTATCGGTTATAAAAGAGTTGATAAAAAACTAGTACCTGATCCATTAACTAAAGATATTGTTATTAAAATATTTAATTTATACTTTGAAGGAAATTCTTATAGCACTATTGCAAATGTTTTTAATAAAGAAAAAGTATTAGATAAAACTAACTGGAGAGATGTAAGAATTCTAAAAATTCTATCTAATGAAATCTATAAAGGAGATTATGTATCTGGTAAAACTTTAAATAAACCTGTTTATTATGAAAATGTAGTTGAACCTATCGTATCAAAAGAATTATGGGAAAATTGCCAAGCACAAAAGAAGAAAAATCAAAAGAACTATATGAGAACACAAACTTATATCTTCTTACAAAAATTAAGATGTCCTAAATGTGGAAGAATACTTGCTGGTGGTGCTACACATAAAATTAAAGCAGACAAATGGTATTTCTATTATAGATGCGAAGATTGTAAAAATAACATAAAAGAAGAAACAATTGAAAATTCAGTTAAAAAACTTTTATCAGATATATTGGAATACGATAATGTTGTTAATGAATTCTTTTTACCAGTATTAAAATCTAAAATTGATAATCCTAAAGAACAATTAGAAAAAGAATTAAAATCATTAAATAATAAAAAAGATAGAATTAGAAAAGCATATATTGATGCATTATTTACTGAAGAAGAATATAAAAACGAATCTAAAATAATTGAAAATCAAATTGAACTTATAAATTCTAAACTATTAGAAAACAATCAAGCAGAACAATTAAACTTTACCATCGATGATATTTTACTAAAAAGAGATATGGATTTTATCAATAAAATTAAATTACCATTTTCATATTATGCTTTTAATGATAATTGGAACTTCTTAGATAGAGATACTAAAGCTGATATTGTTATGAGATATATAGACGATATTGAATTAGAATATAAAAATAATAAATATCAAGTTAAACAAATTAATTTTAGAAGTACTTTTTATAATGATTTTGAAGAATTATATAAAAAAGGTTATATCGATAGAAAACGACCTATTACTTATAGCGCTGATGCTTTCTACATGACTACAAATGTTAGATATAGTGAATACTTGCCTATCAAAGAAGTAATGCAACATTTATATAGACTAAATGAATACTATGAAGTTAGATTTTATAAAGGTACTTTCTATAAAGAAACTGAAAAATTAGATATTGGACCTTTATTGACAAATGAAATTCCTATAAGAATATTCCCATTACAAAAAAATAATAATGGTGATAAAAATTGGATATCAATAGGTATGCTTGCTACAATGAACCATCCTAATGATATAAAGGTTAACATTAGAGATGTATTTGAAACAATACCTGATAATGTAACCGAAGAAAATTTTTAAAATGCGTGGCACGTTTTGTTGCTTTAGCAATGAAAATGGCGATAGCAATTTAAAAATATATGCTTTATGAAGTTTTAACTATTACGATAGTTTTAGTTATTACAAAATAAAGCTAAACGGATTCTAAGGTGTTAAACCTTAGCCCACTGGATATTTTGTATGCACTGCGTACAAAATTCCTAGGGGGTTAGAAATTTTGGATGTGCAAAATATGCACCAATTTGGTACAATTCAGAAAGGAGGAAATCTATGGCAGAACTTGCTTATTCATTACATTTAGGTAGTGATAAGAATAGAAAAAATATATCTAGACAAAATGGAAAAAACAATTTAAGCAAATCTACTTCTTTACCAAATAATGCTATTCAAAATGTAAGACAACTATCAAAAGTAGATAAACATAATTATAGAAAATATGATAATGAACAAGAACTAATTGAAATAATTAGGGGTACTTCTTCTCCACTAGAAGATGTTAAACAACTTTATTTAGATGAATTTGAAGATGCTAGACTTGAATATAATTCTAAACAATCAAGACCTAGTCGTATGATAGATAATTATTTTGATAATGTTTCTAATAACGAAAAAAAAGATCTAGCATGTGAAATAATTATTGAACTTGGAGATAAAGAATTTTGGGATACAAAAGATGATGAATTCAAAAGTAAAATGTCTGAAGTTTATAGAAAACAAGTTAATGATTTAGAATTATTAGTACCAAACTTTAAAGTAGCTAGTGCTATAATTCATTATGATGAAACAAGTCCACATATGCATATTGTAGGAGTTCCCATAAAATATAAAAATAAAAATGGTATGGAAAAACAAGTTGGTAAATCTGATGTATTTACCAAAGAATCTCTAATTACATTACAAAACAAAATGAGAACTTTATGTATTGAAGAATTTAATCAAGAATATAATTTAGATTCAACTCTAAAGAAAAAACAAAAAGGAAGAAATATGGATATTCATGTATCAGATATGGATAACTATATTGCACTAAAAAAACAACTAGCAAAAAAAAGCGAAAATTTAGAGAAAGCAAATAAAAAATCTTTAGAACTAAAGCAAAATTCTAAAGAAATTAAAGATAAAATTGATAAACTTAAAATATCAAAATTAAATAAAGATAATTATATTTTATCTAAATCAGATAAAGATACGATTATCGACTTTATAAATCAAGTTGATAATACTAATAAAGAATATGATAAAATTCAAAACTTATCCAATACCTTAACTAATGTCGATGAACAATTTAAAGAAAAAGATAAAACAATTAAAACACTTACTGAAAATAATACAGCACTTACTTTAAGAGTTAAAAC
>SVAM01000006.1 GCA_015059425.1 Bacillota bacterium
TTAAATATTTTGTCTTTTCTTTTGTTACCATAAATTCCTTTCTTAATATACATCCGAAAGTGATTATTTTTATTATAACAATATGTTTTAAATATTCAAGTGGTTCGACAAAATATTACAAAATATGGCAAAAAAGAAGCTAACTATCTAGCTTCTTCAATCGCTCTTGTTTCTCTAATAACATTAATTTTAATTGTACCAGGATATTGCATTTCTGATTCAATTCTTTCTTTAATATCTCGAGCCATTTTATAACTTTTAGCATCATCTACTTCATCAGGTTTAACCATTACCCTTATTTCACGCCCAGCTTGGACTGCAAAAGTCTTCTCAACACCTTCAAAAGAATTTCCAATTTCTTCAAGTTGCGCTAAACGTTTCATATAATTATCCATTGTATCATTTCTAGCGCCAGGTCTTGCAGCAGATAAAGTATCGGCTATTTCTACTAATACAGAAATAATAGTATTAGCATCTTTATCGCCATGATGAGATTCAATAGCATTTATAACAGTTTCATCTTCTTGATATTTACGAGCTAAATCAGCACCAATTTCAACATGACTTCCTTCAATTTCAAAGTCTATAGATTTGCCTATATCATGTAATAATCCTGCTCTTTTAGCTAATGCTATATTTTCTCCTAATTCACTAGCCATCAAACCAGTTAAATTAGCAACTTCTATAGAATGTTGTAAAGCATTTTGTCCATAACTTGAACGATATTTTAATTTACCAATTAAATTAATTAATTCAGGTTCCATCTTAGCAATACCTAAATTATATAAAGTTTGATTACCAACTTCTGTAATTTTAGTATTAATATCACGTGATACTTTATCATAAACTTCTTCAATACGTGCTGGATGAATACGTCCATCCTTGATTAAAGTTTCAATTGTGACTTTAGCAATTTCACGACGTAATGGATCGAAAGATGATATTACTATCGCTTCAGGTGTATCATCTATAATTAAATCAACACCAGTTACAGATTCAATAGTTCTAATATTACGTCCTTCTCTACCTATTAATCTACCTTTCATTTCATCACTAGGTAAATCAATAGTACTAACAGTTTGTTCATTGGCAACATCTTCAGCATAACGTTCCATGCTTGAAACTATTATTTGTTTTGCTTTTTCATGAGCTTCTAATTTAGCCACTCTCTCTTGTTCTTTGATATAGTCTACAATTTCACGAGACATATCTGCTTCTACACGTTTCATAATTAAATCGTGAGCTTTTTCTTTAGAAAACTTAGCAATTTTTTCTAACTCTTCCAATTGTTGTTTCATCAGTTCATCCATTTTAAGCTCTTTTTCTTGCATTTCTTTTTGTTTTGCTAATAAATTATTTTCTTTGTCATCTAACATAGAATCTCTTTTTTGTAAAATTTCTTCTCTTTTATCTAAAGATGATTCACGTTGTAACAATCTATTTTCAGTATCTTTTATTTCAGATTTTTTCTCTTTTATTTCTTTATCTACTTCTTGTTTTAAACGATAAGATTCTTCTTTAATTTCCATTAAAGTATCTCTTTTATGTTTATCTGCTTCTTTTTTAGCATCCTCAATCAATTTATTAGCTTTATTTTCATTTTGGCTATTCTTTATTGCTGAAATTATAAGAACTAGCACAAATCCAACAAAAAATCCAATTACAAGAGTTAAAATGGACATTAAATTAAATTCCATTTTAAAATCTCCTTACTTTTTTATAGATTAAAAACTATCTATAACCTAATTATAAAGGTTATTTTTATATTAAGCAAGAAAAAAATGAACTTTTAATTATGTTCATTAACTTTCTTTACTAGTTTCTTTCTTTGTTATTTTTTTCGCTTCTATAAAGCCATAATGTTCGCGCACTTTTTGATCTAATTCTTCAAAAAGCTCAGGATTTTCTTTTAAATAAAGTTTAACATTTTCTTTCCCTTGACCAATTTTTTCATCATTATAGGCATACCAAGCTCCACTTTTATTTAAAATATCAAGTGATGCTGCTATATCAATTATTTCTCCTTCACGTGATATTCCCTCGCCATACATTATATCAACACAAGCTGTTTTAAATGGTGGCGCTACTTTATTTTTAACAACTTTTATGTTTGTTTTATTACCTACAATTTGATCACCTTGTTTAATTTGCTCAGCACGTCTAATATCAAGTCTTATTGTTGCATAGAATTTAAGTGCTCTTCCGCCCGGAGTTGTTTCAGGATTTCCAAACATTACTCCCACTTTTTCTCTTAATTGATTAATAAATATTGCAGTAGTTTTAGTTTTGTTAATAGTACCAGATAATTTTCTTAATGCCTGACTCATTAAACGCGCTTGTAAACCAACATGTGAGTCTCCCATTTCACCATCTATTTCAGCTTGTGGTACTAATGCTGCTACGGAATCTATTACTACAATATTAACCGCTTCACTTCTAACTAAAGCTTCACAAATTTCTAATGCTTGTTCCCCTGTATCTGGCTGTGAAAGTAAAAGCTCATTTATATCTACACCTAGAGCTTTGGCATAAACAGGATCAAGCGCATGTTCAGCATCAATAAAAGCCGCTCTACCACCAAGCTTTTGCACTTCTGCTATTGCTTGTAAAGCAATTGTTGTTTTACCACTTGATTCAGGGCCATATATTTCTATAATTCTTCCTTTAGGAAACCCACCTACACCTAATGCTATATCAAGTGCTAAAGAACCACTTGAAGTTACATCAATTTTAGTATGTTCTTCGCTACCTAGTTTCATAATTGCCCCTGCACCGAATTGTTTTTCTATATCAGCTAAAACTTGTTCTAATGCTTTATCTTTACTCTTTTCATCTTTGATTTGTTTCATTTTTATATTCCTTCCTTGATTACATTTTAATTTTAATATATAAAAAAAGTTTTGTCAACACTTTTTCGAACAAATGTATTCAATAAAGTTTCGACAAATTTTTTATTAGACAAATTACTATTTTTAAGATATAATAACCACTTATGAAAGAGGGAAAACTATGGATTTAAAATATTTAAATGTTGTAGATACTATCGAAATGGATTCATATACTATTTATTATGTACCTAAAAAAGGAACGAATAAAACATCAATTTTATGTCAGCCAAAAGATAATACAAATGTTTTTTTATTAGGTGATATTTACATGGATAAAGATAATGGTATTTACCAATCATTAATTCTTAATAATGAAGCTGTATGTATAGTTAATGAAACTAATGGAAATAAAACTATAAAAAGATTATTTTATATTCCTAAATTAGCATTTATTGAAGGTTCAAATGAATTATCAGAAGAATATTACTCATTACTATTTAGTTCGAATTTAAACGAAAATAAATTATTATCAGAAATACATGCAAATAGACATAACATATTTAGATAATAATTACGTATAATTTATTTGACATATAAGTAAAAATGTGTATAATTATTAATGCAAGTACATGGCAGTGTTTTTAAAGAGTTATAAAGTGTTTATTACCGATTGGTATAAAAGTAGTTTGGACTGCCCAAACGAAATTATTTGAATAAACTCCCTATAAAAGCTTTAGGACATCCTTTGTATTTAGAATATAGAAAGGAGAAATATAAATGGCAAGATATACTGGACCAGCTTATAAAAAATCAAGAAGATTAAATTTTTCTACATTAGAAAACGGAAAAGATTTAGCTCGTCGTCCATATGCTCCAGGACAACATGGTGCAGATAGACGTAAAAAATTAAGCGAATATGGTGTTCAATTACAAGAAAAACAAAAAGTAAGAATTATGTATGGTTTAAATGAAAAACAATTCCATAAATTATTTGAACGTGCATCTAAATTAAAAGGTGTTGCAGGTGAAAACTTACTTAAATTATTAGAATCTCGTTTAGATAACTTAGTATTCCGTATGGGACTTGCTAATACTAGACGTGGTGCTAGACAAGTTGTAAATCATGGACACATTACAGTTAATGGTGTTAAAGTAGACATCCCTTCTTACTCTTGTAAACCAGGAGATGTTATCGCTGTTAAAGAAAATTCACAAGATCATCCAGCAATAAAAGCAAGTTTAGATAATAAAGTTGCATTACCAGCCTTTGTTGAATTTGATAAAAACAAAATGACTGGAACTTATGTTAGATATCCAGAAAGAAGCGAACTTAACGCAGAAATTAACGAATCATTAATCGTTGAATTCTACAACAGATAATAATTAAAACTATTCCTTTTTGAATAGTTTTTTTTGTGGTTTAAAAAAAAGGATTATTTCTAATCCTATAAAATATCTATACCGCCAAATATGCATATATAATTTAAATAAATATTAATTTTAGTATCTTTACTAGCTAAAGACCTTTTTTCTACTCCACCAAATATCGGCAATCCATTTATTACTATATTTACATTATCAGGTATTTTTATATCTATGCCACCAAAAATTGTCACTGCATTTATTACTATGTCTTTATCAATTTTAGATTTAGAAAGATCAAGTTCAATCCCACCAAATATTGCAATTGTTCTTAAGTCACTTACAATGGCTTTAATTTTTTCATCAATACCAGAGAAAACTGCAACATAATCTTTAGCATTTTTATTAATAACTTTCTTTTCTTTTTTATTATTTCCTAATATTAAAGATACTCCAATAACTATAATCATAATTGGTAAAAGTATTTTCCAAATCACATTCCATTTAATAATATTATTACAAGCAAGTAACATCAAAATTCCTAAAATTAAAGTAACAATTGACCAAGAATAGCCTTCTTTATCAAATAAACCTCGAATAGAAGGAAGAATAATAAATAAAGTCCACCATCCATCAAAAAATATATTTATACTCCACCAGTCTAAATTATTACCTAAAAATAAAATCCCTATCAATATTAAAAGTATACCCCATAAAATATTTTCTTTATTTTTCAAAATTATCACCTCATGTCAAAATTATAGCATAATATAAACCAAAAAGAAAAGCTATCTTTATATAGCTTTATCCATTTTTACAATAGTCATTTCTTTAGTATTAATAGCTTCAATAATTCCATTTATATCTTCCATAGTTACAGATTCATATATTTCTTTTAAATTATCTACAATTCTATCATAATAGATTATATTATTTTGAATCATTCCATTTACTTGTTCTACATCTTCATAATTCAAAACTAAAGTTGCAACTGAAGAATTAATCTTTCTTTTTAAATCTTCTTTATCAATTTTCAAATTATTTAAAGCATTTATTATTTTTTTTATAGCTTCATCTATGTAATTACTTTCTATAGTTATATCTATAATAACAAAATCATCCATTACATATCTATTACTAGATAAATAAGTAATTAAACCATCTTGTAATAATTCTTCTTTTAAATCAGATGTATCTCCAAAATTACTATTAAGTACAATACTTAACATTAAACTCAATTTAATTTTATCTACATTTTTAAAATCTTTTATAGGTATTTTTAACCCAACTTTAGCTTTTGCAACTTCAACATTAGCAGGAATAAATCTTTTTTTTACAACTACACGTTTTGATTCTTTAGTTTTAGTAATTTCTGGTTCTAAATATTCGATAATATTTTTAGTACTTAAATTATTATTTACTATTTTTTCAATCTCATAATGATTAATATTACCACTAACCACTAAAAACATATTCTTAGGGTGATAAAAAGCATCATAAATAAGTTTAATATCTTCAAGTTCTATTTGTTTAATATCTTCTACTTCTCCTGTAATTAAATTACGGTATTTTTCTTTATCATAAATACACTTATTAAACTCAAAATATAAATTATTATATGGCTGATCTTTACCCATATTAATTTCTGATGCAATAATTCCCTTTTCTTTTTTTATCATATCTTTGGTAAAATATGGATTATAAACATAGTCTAATAAATTATTTAGGTTATCAGCAATCTTATTTGTTCCATATACTAAATAACTTGTATATCTAAAAGTAGTAAAAGCATTAATATCACTACCTAAGGGATCAAACAAATCATTAGCGGTTACGCCCTTTTTAACATTAAATTTAATATGTTCCATAAAATGTGCTATACCATTAGGTACTTTATATTTTTTATTATTAATCATAAATTCTGTATGTATTGAACCATATTTTACATTTAAAGAAATATAAAAACTTTTGGCATATTCATCTTTCCAAATATATATTGGTAAGCCATCTTTAGAAGTAGTAAAATAAATTTCTTCAGCAATTCCTTTTATCTTAATTGTTTCCATTTTCTTCTCCTTCTAAAACATAAAAAATATTAGGTTTAATTTTATTAGCAACATTAACAATTTCTTCTTTAGTAACATTTTTAATCATTTTAATTCTTTCATCAATTAAAGGTAAATTATCAAAAATATTAAACACATAATTATTTAATATACCAGCAGGATTATCTAAAGCTAAATTAAGCGAAAAAATAAAATTTTCTTTAGCAAATTCTAATTCTTCTTCTGTAAACTTTCCTTTTTTCATTTCTGTAAATGCTTGTTTAATAAGTTTTTCAGCTTTTTTGACATCACTTTTATTTATAGAAGTTTGAATTAATAGTAAATTATCATATTTTAAATACATACTTTTAATTCCATAACATAATGAATTTTTTTCTCTTAATAATTGATAAAGCTTGGTATTTAAGCCACCGCCTCCTAATAAATAATTATAAAAATGCATAATTGTCGTTTGTTCTTTTTTAGTTAAACCTTTTACATTATATACTTGAACTAAATTCGTTTCTAAGAATTTAGAAGTTTCATTTATTTGTCTTAATTTACTTACAGATTCATTATCTACATACATATTAAATTCTTTGGTTTTAATAACAGGATTTTTAAAACTTTTATAAATTATATTCGCAACCTCATCCATGTCTATATTACCAACTACAAATATATCACACTTATTATTTATTAATTTTTGATAAACATTATATAATTTTTTAGGACTAATACTTTCTAAATCTTCTATAGTGCCTAATACTCCATATGAACTCGGCGAGTTATTATCTAAATTGCTTAAAGCATTTTTCATACTCACTCTTGATATATCTTCGTTTACACTTAATATTTCATCTTTTAGTCTATTTTTTACTATATTAAAATTTTTTATATCAAATTCTTCTGCATTAATAAAAGGATTCATAATCATTTCAAAAGGCAAACTAATAATTTCATTTAAATAATTTTTTTCTTTAACATATAATGGGTTTAAAAAACTAAGAACAAAGGAAGACATTACAAGATTTCCTACTTTATTTGTAAGTCCGTAAAAAGTTGCTTGATATAATTCTTCTAATTTTTTTACTACTTCTTTTCTTGACTTATAAGCATTGGAACAATCAGTCATTAAATCTGCTAAGAATGTTTTGGCTAATAATTCATCTTTTTTTACTTCATCACTAAATATAATTTCCATTTGTACAGTTTTAAATCTATTAGTTTTAACAGTATATATATTAAAAGAGGGATATTCATATTTCTTATATTCCACGACTCTTCACCTCATTTTTATTATATCACAATTAATGTATTTTATTAATATAACTACTTATTAATTGCCACTAAATTGTTTGTGTTATCACTTATGTTATTTATATAAGATACTCTGGAACTAATAGCAATTATTCCAAAAAATATAACAATATATAATAATATAGCTCCTCCAAATTCTACTAAAACTTTTTTCATAATCACCATCTCCTCACACGAACATTATATCGCAAGTACATGTGTTCGTTCAAGTGGAAAATAAAAATTTTACAAAAAAAAATACAAATGTTTGACAAACGTACAAATTTATGCTACTATTTTATTGGAGGTAAAGTCAAATGACAAAAACTATTAAACAAATTACAGAAAAACAAAATAACGTTTTAGATTATATTAAAAAATTTACTGCTGATCATGGTTATCCACCATCAATAAGAGAAATTGGAAAAGGATTAGGATTATCTAGCCCTGCTACAGTGCACACTCATGTAAAAAAACTTTGTAATGCTGGTTATTTAAAAGTAGATAATAATAAATTTAGAGCTATGGAAATCTTAGTTGACAATGAATATGAAGAAAAGAATGAAGAATTAATTAAGGTGCCATTACTTGGAAAAGTAACTGCTGGCTCACCTATTGAAGCAATAGAAAGGCCAAATGAATTTTTTGCATTACCAGCCTCTTTAATTCCTGCCAAAGAAACTATATTTACATTAAATGTAAGTGGAGAATCAATGATAAATGCAGGAATATTTGATGGTGATGTAGTAATAGTCCAAAAACAAAGTACTGCTCGCAATGGAGATATTGTTGTAGCTATGACTGATGAAAATGAAGTTACTTTAAAAACATATTATAAAGAAAAAGATTACTTTAGATTACAACCTGAAAATGATACAATGGCTCCTATTATTTTAAACAATGTTACTATATTAGGAAAAGCAATTGGATTATATCGTAAATTTTAACAATCTAAAACTCCAAAAATAATTTGGAGTTTTTTTATTTTATTTTTTAAATTGAAACTTAGGCATCATACCTATTTTATCTGGAGTGTGTACCGGTAGTTGATATATATCATGTCCTGGGAATTCATTACCTTCAACAAATACAGGGCCTTTAGGAGTAAACGCTATATCCCACCCAACATATCCCATTTCAGGTATTTCTTGACAAGCTTTTTTTACAAGTTCTAAAGCTTCATCCCAATATGGGAATTGAAAGCCTTTTATAATTTCATTGGTTAAAGGATGACGCTCATAAACATTCTTTTCTTTATCTATAGCAAGTTGAGATACGATTCCAGTTTTTTCATCTACTGGAGCTACCATTCCACCGCTATTAAAATTATCCACACATTTACCATTATTGCCAATTCTAAAATATGCACATATAACATGAGGTTGTAATTCTATATTTTTTCTATTTTCTTTAGGAACTGATAAAACAGAATCCCCATCTTTAGTTGTTACAATAGTTACAATTCTAACAGTATTTATAGCTTTTGGATAAATTTTATTTATATCTTTATGTTGTTTTATTACTTCTTCTAATTCATAATTAATGTCTTCATTATTTAATAATTTATATAATTCATTTAAATTTTTATAATCTTTTGTATTAATTTTTAAAATACCATGCCCACATCCACCTGAAATAGGTTTAGCCATAAAGTTCGAATGACGCTCTAAAAAACTAATAACATCTTTCTTTTTGCTACCAATAACTTTAATCCAATCGCGTTTAATGTAATCATTAAATTTAGTATTAAATTCATCTTTATTTACAAAATAATGCAACTTGGATTTATCACAATATTTAATAACAAGTTCGTTATTTCTACCTCTGGTTAAATATGTATTCCTTTGTTCGTCTGTTAGATTATACATTTCAAACAAATCATAGTCCATGTAACCAGCGCCATAACATCTCGCACATTTTATCATATCAAAAAATATTTTAATTTTAGATATACCAGTTTTTTTATTAATTAAATTTATTTTAACAAACATAGCCTTTTTATCCATTTTAAATAATCTTTTAAATATATATACTATTCTTTTCATATTTACCATCCATAATAATTATATTATATTAATTTTCACAATACAAGTAAAAAGAGCTAACTTTCTATTAGCTCTTTGTTTTCATCTATTTTTAATTTTTCTACTTCTACTTTATTAATAGAATCAAATCTTTTCGTAATTTTTTCACTAGTGGTATTAAGTTCTTCAACACTTTTAGATACTGTGTTAATATTTCTAGCTAACTTATCCCAACGTTCTTTATAACGTGCAAATTCTAATGATAACTTATTTAACTCATCATGAATGATTTTAGCATATTTATCTCTTTCCATATTCTTAAGAATCATTTCAATAACTGTTAAAGTACTCATTAAAGTTGTTGGACTAGTAATCCATACTTTTTTTTGGTATGCATAATTTAATATATCAGAATGATATGCATTAACTTCTGCAAATATTGCTTCTGCTGGTAAAAACATTATTGCTTCTCCTGCTGTTTCTCCCGGGATAATATACTTACTGCTTATCGCATCAATATGTTTTTTAAAATCTATTTTAAATTGCTTTTCATAAACTAATCTTTGTTCTTTACTTAGATTTTTATTAGTCATTCTTTCAAAATTTTCTAATGGAAATTTAGAATCAATTGCTATCGTACCTAATGGAGCTGGAGCATATAAAAGTGCATCTGCTATATAACCATTACTCATTTTATGTTGCAAATCATAAACACCAGTACTTACTCCCCCAAAAGCATTTTCTAAAATAAATGTTAAATTTACCTCTCCAAAAATTCCCCTTGTTTTCTTATCTGTTAAAATACTTTGTAAAGAAATAATATCACTAGAAAGTCCATCTATTTTCTTTTGAGCTTCATCAATTTTAGATAATCTTTCTAAAACATTAGCAAAAGTTCTATTAGTTTTTTCTAAACTTTGATCTAGCCTTTCTGTAACCTTGTTATTAATCTCAATTAATTTACGTTCAATTTTTTCGTCTAGTTTATCAAAATCATTTCTAATGTCATTTGCAAAGCTAACTTTAAATTCTCCAATTTCTTTAACAATACTTAACTCTAATTTACCTAATCTTTCTGTAATCTGTGTTTCTCCATTTTTCTTAAATAAATTAATCATAAGTAAAATAATTGTTACTCCTAGCATTCCAATAATTATATAATCCATAATACACCTCTAATCTACAATATTTAATTTTTTATTTATTACTTTACTAATTATATAAGCAAATATAAGTAAAATACTTACTCTAATCAAATAAATTGGATTTTTAATACTTTCAAGCAAACTAACTCCAACAAATCCCCAAAAGTAAACTACAAACGTTTTACCAATTATTATTGCAAGTATAAACTTTTTAAAACTCATTTTTGATAATCCACAGGCTACATTAACTAAAAATGCCGGAGTAAAAGGTAAAGCAATAATTGTTGTTAATTGTTCAAACTTTAAACTAGTAATTATATTCATCGTTTGTTTACTAATAATACCTTTACTTTTTAGTTTTTTATACCACCAAGATTGAACTTTTTTTCTAAATAATATAAAAGATATAGTGCATCCAATACATGTAAATACCAAAGATATTATAAAACCTAAAATATTACCAAAAGCTAAAAAATTAAGTGTAATAAAAACAAATAAAGGAAGTACCGGGATTATTGATTCCACAATAATAAAGATACAACCAAGTATTGGTCCCCATAACCCAAAATTTTGTAATAAATTATCTATAAATGTATCTATTATTCCAAACATAATAATCACTAATTATATTATAATACAATTTAAAGTAAATTACACTTTATTAATAAAGAAAATGTAAAGTAAATATTACAATTAAAATATTATATTAATGATTAATGCTATAACTAAACCAGTTAATGTAGGTATGATAAAGGATAATAAAGCATAAAATAAACTATTTGTTTCTTTTTTTATAGTTAAAAGTGTTGTTGAACAAGGATAATGAAAACACATAATAATTAAAAAACATAATGCAGTTTTTAATGTCCAACCATTTAATATTAATATATTTTTAAGTTCTATTAAATTATTAAAATCTATTAAAGCGTTAGTTTTTAAGTAACACATAAGCATCGCAGGTATAACTATCTCATTTGCTGGAAAACCTAAAAGTAAAGCTAAAATTATTACGCCATCTAAACCAAAAAACTCGCCAAATGGTTCTAAAAAATTAGTTAAATATTCTAATAATAAAACATTATTTATTTTTATATTGGCAATACCCCAAATAACAACTCCTGCTGGTATCGCAACTTTTATAGCTCTTATAAGAACGTAAATAGCTTTATTTTTAAGTGAATACCAAATGGTATTTAATATTTTAGGTTTTCTATATGGCGGAAGTTCTAAAATAAAACTGGTATTCATTCCTTTTAAAATAGTTTTAGATAGTATGTAACTAATTATAAAAGTTAATAAAATACCTAATCCTATAAACCCCGTTAAAATTAAAGAACTGTATAAACTGCCATATTTAGTATTTAAACCTACTAAAAAAATTGTTGTTATAGCAATTATCGTTGGAAACTTACCATTACATGGCATAAAAGCATTAGTTAATATAGCAATTAATCTTTCTCTTTTAGAATCAATAATTCTAGCACCTGTAACTCCTACTGCATTACAGCCAAGTCCCATACACATTGTTAACGCTTGTTTGCCACAGGCTTTACATTTCATAAATGCCTTATCCATATTAAAAGCTATACGTGGTAACACTCCTAAATCTTCTAAATAACTAAATAATGGAAAGAAAATTAACATTGGAGGCATCATAACAGATATAACCCAATATAAAGTTTTATATACTCCATTTACTAATAAATCTATGATAAACTTAGGTAAATGAATAAATTCAAGTATGTTAATCAGATTACTTTCAAAAGATGAAAAAAAATTAAAAAGTAAACTAGATGGATAATTAGCTCCAATTATAGTTAAATAAAAAATGATAAAAAGCATTAATAACATTATTGGTATTCCAAACAATTTACTTGTTAGTATTTTATCAAATAATAATTTTTTATTATTACACTTTTTATCTTTATAATTAATTACATCTTTTAATATAATATTTACTTTATCATTTATAGTTGTTACTATTTCTAAACTAATATCAATATTTTTTAATTTTTTTTGAAGAATATCTATATCTTTAGTTATATTTACACCAAAATTATTATATTTATCTATATAATGTAAATTATTTTCTAAATATCTAAGCATTACCCATTTATTATTAATACTATCCAAATTTATATTGTTTGCTATATTGTAAGCATCTTTATTCAAAAATTTATAATTCAAATCCAAATAATCTGATTCTTCTACTAGTTTTATTGCATTAAGCAAATTATTTAAACCAATATTATCTCTGGCACTAGTTTTTACAACTAAACAATCTAAATTTTTACTTAAAAGTTCATAATCGATGTCAATTCCCTTTTTTAATGCTTCATCAATCAAATTAACACAAACAACTACTTTCTTACATATTTCTTTTGTTTGTATTACTAAATTTATTCCTTTATATAAACTAGTTGCATCACAAACTACCACTGCTACATCAAATGGTTCAAAACATATAAAATCTGTAGCTACTATTTCTTCTTTAGATTTTGATATTAAAGAATAAGTTCCAGGCAAATCATATATTGTATACAAAGTATTTTCATAACTACAATCTCCTTTAGTATAATTAACAGTTTTTCCTGCCCAATTCCCTGTGTGTTCATTATTTTTAGTTAATGCATTGTATATTGTTGATTTTCCTACATTTGGAGTGCCAATTAAAGCAACTTTGATATTATTCATAAGACACCTCTATATTTTTAGCATCAATATTTCTAATTGCTATTATATTTTCATTTATTTTATAAGCTTTAGGATCTTTAAAAGGACTAATTAATACACACTTAACTTTATTATTTGGTAAAAACCCTAAATCAAAAAATCTTCTTCGGATTTTATCTTTACCTCTAATTTTTTTTATTATTACTTCATGTCCTAAAGCTATCATATCTAAAGTTGTATTCATAAAACAAAATTCCTTTCATAAAATTTATTAGTTTCATTAAACTAACAACTACTTTAATATATGAAAAAAAAGGAATGTGTTATATATGGATAATGCCTATTATACCCTTACAAATTACATTCATAATAATAATATTATAAGCTATGCTATGGAAGATTATATAGAAATGATATATAGAAAATTTATTAATAAAGAATATTTAACTATCACCACTTTAAGTAATTATTTACATATTAAAAAATCATCTTGTAGCAAAATGATTTCAAAATTAAAAACACAAAAACTAGTATATATTGAAAATAATTTCATTTATCTTACTAAAAATGGTTTTAAAATTGGTAAATATTTATTTAAACGTCATCAGATTATAGAAAATTTTTTAATAAAACTAAACAAAGATAAATTTAAACTAGAACAAGTAGAAAAAATAGAACATTTTATAGATAATATTACTTTAAAAAATTTAGAGAAATTAAATAATATTATAAATTAAAAAAAGTATTGTTAACAATACTTTTTAACTAAATAAATAACTAATTAATACAGGAGCAAGTATAATAAGCATCATAATAGGCACAAAAAATATAACACTTATTACACTAACTTTTGTGGGTAATTTTGCTATTTCAGCTTTAACATCTAACATTTGTTTTTCTCTTAAATAATCTATTTGAGTGTACATAGAATCTATAATACTATTTCCAAAAGTATTTGATTGTATCATATTAAGTATAGCATTATTTATTGTATCACTTGGAATTCTTTTTTTCATCGCTTCTAAACTTTCATTTAGGCTTTTGCCAAGATTTACTTCTGCTAAAGTTTTTCTGAATTCTAAAGAAATTTCTGAATCTATATTTTCTGTTGTTAAATTAAGCGCATGTTTTAAACTTCTACCGCTTTCTAATGTTAAAGCTAATACTTCAAAAAAGAATAAAGCTTCTTTTTCTAATTTTTTTATTCTTTTCTTTACTGGATAATCGAGTACAATATATTCTAATGTAAAATAGAATATTAATGATAATCCTAAAGCTAATATATAACCATATTTAGAAAATATTAAAGTTATAATAAATATACTTACTGTTAATAACAATCTTACAGTTAGAAAATCAAATGTATTATATGTATTATAAATTCCTAATAATTTAATTTTACTATCTATTTTTAAAATGGTTTTTTTAGGATAAATTTTATTTAATAAATTATTTTTCATAATTCCACCCTTAAAACTTTCTTTATAACTAAAATATATAAAATATATAATAATATAGTAAATACTAAAACAATTATTCCAAAAGGTGTAGTAATCATTGGGTTAAAATAAGTTGGGTTTAATATGAAAATAATAGATATTAATATAAAAGGCATTGCTACTAACATTTTAAATACAAAATTACTAGATGCTGTTAAACTATTTAGTTCGTTTTTTAAATTCTTTTTATCAAATATTGATTTTTCAATCATAGAAAATACTTTTACAATATCTCCACCTGTTTTATTAAGTAATGTTAATGATGAAGTAATATATTTTGCATCTTCTAACTCTACTCTTTCATAAAATCTTTTAAAAACTAAATCCAAATCTAGTCCATAAGTAATATCAAGATATATTTTTTCAAACTCATCTTGAATTGGTCCTTTAAGCTCTTTTTTTACAGTTTCTACCGCTTGTATAATATTTCTACCACTACTAAAAGCATTGTTCATAATTATTATAGCTTTTAGTAAATCTTCTTCTACTTTTTTTCTTTTTTTAGAATATTCTATATTAAGCATAATATCTGGTATAAAGAAACTTATAATAAATATTGTTAGTAAGAACATAAAATCTATATTTATTTCATGAAACATTTGAGTTATAAAACTAAGAACTATAACTATAAATCCTAATAATAATTTTATAGATATATAATCCATTCCCTCTTTTTCATTTCTATTTTCATATGAAATATATTTCTCATATTTTAAAGCATATTTTTTTAATATTTCAGATTTTATTAAAATTTTAGATAACTTTTTTATTATCTTAGAGATATTTTCATAAAGATTATCAAATAAAGATAATTCATTATCTTTATTTGATACTATTGAAAAAGGTGCAATTCTTTTTTCAAGTTTTACCGCACGATAAAGACGAAGTAAATATAGTATTACTCCAATAACTAATAATATTAAGAAAATTTGTAATATTTTTACTCCATCCATATTAACACCCAAATCTTTATTTTATTCCGTCATATTTGCCTTTATCTGCAATAACTTTTGTTTTAACTGTTTTTTCTTCTGTTTCTTTTTTAGTAATTTTTTTTACTTTTTCCTCAGTTATTTTTTTTGTTTTTTCAGGGAAGAAAATATCATCAATATCTTCAATTCCTCTGGCTTTTATTTTCTTATAAACACGAGGTATCCCTTCATATAATGTAAATTCTCCATCTACTTCACCAGTTTCAGTTAAGCCAAATTGATTGAAAGCAAATATTTCTTTTAATTTAATTTCTCCGTTTTCATATCCTTCAATTTCAGAAATACTTGTTACTTTTCTTCTACCATCGCTCATTCTTTCAATATTAACTATTAAATCAATTGCACTAAAAATATATTCTCTAATTGCTTTTATTGGTATTTCTATTCCACCCATTAAAACCATTGTTTCTAATCTATTTAATGCATCAATTGGTCCATTAGCATGCATCGTAGTTAATGAGCCATCATGACCTGTATTCATTGCCTGTAACATATCAAAAGCCTCTTTACCTCTAACTTCTCCTACAACAATTCTATCAGGTCTCATACGTAGGGAATTAATTACTAAATCACGTATAGTAATTTCATTATCATTACCATAATTTGTATTTCTTGTTTCTAAAGATATAACATGACTTTGATTTAATTTTAATTCCGCAGCATCTTCTATAGTAATTATACGTTCATTATCTCCTATAAAGCCACTTAATATATTAAGTAATGTTGTTTTACCAGAACCTGTTCCTCCACAAATAATCATGTTACATTTTCCTCTTACCGCAGCATCTAAAAATCTTGCCATGTAAGGTGTTAAAGTACCTATTCTAATAAGTTCATCTATATTAGACATAGATTCTCTAAATTTACGAATTGTAACTACCGGTCCTTTTGTTGATAAAGGAGGAATTACAGCATTAATTCTTGAACCATCAAGTAATCTTGAATCTACCATTGGATTATTTGAATCAATAGTTCTACCTACTGGACCAATTAATCTTTGAACAGTTCTTATAATATGTTCATCATTAATAAATGAAACACTATCATCACGAGAAATTACACCATCTATTTCAATATACACTTCATTAGGAGAATTTACCATTATTTCTGTAACATTATCGCTATTTAATAATTCTGTTATTGGTCCATAGCCATTTATCTCATTATCTATTAAATTAAATAAATGGCTGCGTTCTAAATTTGATAGATCATAACCCTCTATCGCTTCATCAATCTTTTCATTTACCCATTCATTTAAAGAAATATTGCTAGGCATATCATTATCAATTAAAGACTCTACAATTTCTGTTCTAAACTTATCTAATAATTTTTTATCTTGAAATATTTCATAGTCGCTTAGAATATTTATATTTTTTTGCTTTATTTTAATATCAAAAGCTTCTCTTAAAGTTTGTTTCATTATTCTTCCTCCTTATACATATCAGTTATTATTTGCATAAGAGTTGTATAATCTTTTGAAAAAGTAAGTGGAGCTTTACTATCTAATGTAATAATTTTGCCATTCATAACAAATGTATCAATGTTTTTAATAAAGAAATCTTTACTTATCACATAGTCAATATTTGCTTTGATAATATTTTTTATATCGTATAGCCCAAAATATTTTTTAAATGGAGATATACTTTCATTTAAAATAATTTTGTAATTATCATAATTAACATCTTTTAATATAGCAATTAAACTTCGCATGTTTTTTAAATCCAAAGGATCATTTGTAACTATAAATAATAGATTATCTACTAAATCCATAGTTAAGATATTAAAATCATCTAAATTATGATTTGTATCTATTAAAACAATATCATAATTATATACCGCTTTATCTAGAATTAGTTCAACATATTTTGGATCTATTTTCCCTGCTTGTCTAGGGTCTTTAGGGCTTGCCAAAACATCAATTGAATCATCATAACTTACTACATAATTTTTAAAATCTTTATAACGATTATTATTATAATCATCAACAAAATTATAAACACTTCTTGGTGATTGTAAATTTAAGGCTGCACTAATACCTCCACCGGCAAGATCAAAATCTACAATTAAAACTTTTTTATTTAAAGTTTCAAATATACCAGCTAGATTTAAAGTAGTAATAGTCTTCCCTACTCCACCTTTAGCAGATGATATACATATTGATAATCCTTTATTCTTCATTTTTATTCACCCTCTAATTATTCAAATATTACTCTTTCATTTTGATATTCACCAATAATATTAATTTTTATATCATATTCTGTAATACCAATTATTGAGCCAAATACACTTTTAATACTTATTTTATTTTTTATTTCGATTTTTTTATTTATTTTATTTATTTCTAAATTATCTATTAAAATATCGTTTTTTATAAATAATTCTTTAGCTTCACTTTCATTAATTTTATCTTTTAATAAATCTTTAATAACCATTTTAGTTACTTCTTCAATATGATTTTTCTTGTTAGTAACTATGCCTGTATCCACAATAATAGCCATTAAAATAATTATTAATGGAATTAATAAAACAAACAAAACTAAAGTTTGACCATGCTTATTCATTTATTATACTCCTACTTATTTCTAATTTATATGGATTATTAAAAATTAAATTTAATCCTGGAGTAATAAGCTCTATTTCTTTAATAAGTTTTACATTTGTATATTCTTTATCATTGTTAATAACTATGGAATATTTGTTATCTAATTTTAACTTATTTTTGATATCTTCAACATTATCATTTTTTTCATAATAAGTAACTACATCAGATATAACATCTTCCACAACAATTTTAGAATATAAAATCTTACCAATATCTATAATTCCTAATAATAACATTATAAAAATTGGTAAAATAATAATAAATTCAACTAAAGCTTGTCCCTTTTTATTCATCATACTACCCCTTTTTTAGATTTTAAGTTACTCAGTTTTTTTATCTAAATCACCACTACAATATGCTTCTCCAGGCTTATTTCCTTTAAAATATTCTTCATCAACTAAACTACATGAAGTTTTAGTTATTGCATCTTTTAAATACCCACCTAAATAGTTAACAAGTGATATTGCAATTACACTTATTAATGCAATAATAAGAATATATTCAACTAAAGCTTGTCCTCGCTTATTCATAACTTTCACCCTTATCATAAATAATCATATAATAAAATCATATAAAAGTCAATTTCTGAACTCAAAAAAAGTAATATTTTTATGCCTATTATGATACAATTATTATAGGTGATAAAATGTACTTAAAAATAAATAAAAATAGCTATGATATTGTATTAGCAAATAATTTTTATAAAAGATTAACTGGACTTATTGGTAAAACAAATATAGATTATGGTATGTTATTTCCAAAATGTAATTCAATCCATACTTATTTTATGAAGGAAAATATTGATGTGATTGGCTTAGATGAGAATAATGAAGTTATTTATAAATACGAAAATTTACCTAAAAATAAAGTTATAAAGATAAATAATGAAAGAAAAAAAACTAATATTTTAGAGTTACCAGCTAACTCAAGTAAAAAAATTAAAATCGGAACTATTCTAATTATTGAGGAAGACTAATAATCTTTCTTTTTAATTTAATTTAAATTCAACCACAAAAAAAGTACATTTAATGTACTTTTTATTATTCTTTAAACTCAAAAATATAATCACAGATTTGAACTTCATCTCCACGTTTTGCTCCCAAACGTTCAAGTTCCTCATCAACACCCATACCTTTTAATTTACGTGCAAAACGTATTACAGCATCATCTTCGTTAAATCTTGTCATTTTAAACAATTTTTCAAGTTCTTTACCTTCTAATAACCAGACATCATCAAGTTTAGTAATAGTAAAAGGTCTTTCGTTTTTAAATTTATACATAACATGACTTTCGTATTCAGCTTCATCATATAATGGATCATTATCTATGATATCTAAAGTATCTGCTAATTTACACATTAACTCATCAAATCCAATATTTGTTACTGAACTAATTGGAATAATTTCTTTATCTGAAAAAGCTTTTTTAAACTCTATTAAATTAGCTTCTGCATTTTCTAAATCCATTTTATTAGCAATAATTATCTCTTTTTTATTTGCAAGTTTTTCATTATATTTTTCGATTTCTGAACGAATAGTTTTGTAATCTTCAACAGGATTTCTTCCTTCTTCACTTCCCATATCAATTACATGAGCTAGAATTTTGGTACGCATCGCATGTCTTAAAAATTTATGTCCTAACCCTATGCCTTCATGTGCTCCTTCAATTAATCCAGGCAAATCTGCCATAATAAAAGAACGTTCATCTTTTAATTTAACAACACCCAAATTTGGAGCTAAAGTTGTAAAATGATAACTAGCAATTTTAGGAGTCGCTGCACTTATAACAGATAAAATTGTAGATTTACCAACACTTGGGAAACCAATTAATCCAACATCAGCAATCATTTTAAGTTCAACTTTTAATATTCTAATTTCTCCCGGTTCTCCAAGTTCGCTAAATTTAGGAGCAGTATCTGTTTGAGTTTTAAATGCAACATTCCCTCTTCCACCTCTGCCACCATGTGCAACAATTACTTCTGTATTTTCTCCAACTAAGTCTGCAATAACTAAATTAGTATCGGCATCAATTACAGTAGTACCTTCTGGCACTTTAATAATTATATCTTCTGCATTAGCGCCATTTCTATTTTGGCCACTACCATTTTGTCCTTTATTACCTTTAATGATTTTCATATAACGTAAGTCAACTAATGTTTTTAAACCTTTATCTACTTTAAAAATGATACTAGCCCCTTTACCACCATTACCGCCATTTGGTCCCCCCATAGGTTCGCATTTTTCTCTTCTAAAAGATGTACATCCATCTCCACCTTTACCTGCTATAACTTTAATTGTTAATTCATCTACAAACATTTAATTCACCTTATCTTTATTTAATTTCTATATCTTCATATGTATTTATCTTTTCTTTATTTATTTTACTATCTTTAATAAAATATTTATATTCTTCTATAATATTTTTCTTTTTAGTACTTTTATCCTCTAAAACATATAATTCATTATCTTTAATTTTGACTAAATATAAATCATCATCTTTTTTATATGAATCTAATAAATCAGATATATACTCTTTATTATTAAACAAAATTATACCATTTTTATCTGAAACTAATTTTCCATTATCATCAAAAATGAAATACTTTTGTAAAACATTATCTTTTTTATAACCAATTTTGATTATTAAATAATCTTTATCTGTACTTATAATTTGAAAGCTTTTTTCATCAAACCCTATTATATTAAAAGTATTTTTATCTTTTGTTAAATCCTCTAAAAAACATTTTTCACAATCAAGTACATCTTGTTTTATAATTAAATTCCCATCTAAATATATATTTAAATCAACATTATTTTTTTCTTCATCAACCATATATTCTAATTTAACTTTGTACTTTTCTTCATTTAAGTAAATATTATATATTTCTGCTAAAATATTATTAGATAAATTAGAACTTACTTTAACAATCGTTTTTGTTACTTTTTGTGTTGTTTCTTTTTTTACTCCTGCATTAAAAAGAATAAAACCAGTATATCCTATAATACTTGTTAAAGCTACAAATAAAATAATCATACTAATTATTTTTTTCATAAAAAAGCTCCTTTTCTGTTATATTATATCAACAATCTAATATTTTTAAAACAAAAAAGTTACTATTTTTAATAGTAACTTATTTAAAAATATTAAAAAGTTTGGTTTTATTAGAATTACTTCCATTGATTCTTGAAAAACCTAAAGCAACTAGGAAATCATCAAGCACTTGTATATGTTCTTTTTTATCATCAACATATGGTATATTGTAGAATACTTTACTGTCTGCCTCATGTTCAAAATCACTAATATCTTTACTTGTCAAAATACTTTTATTTAATATAATCTTTTTATCTTTTAGCTTTTCAAAAGCCTCTCGATCTTTACGAATTAATTTATTAAGTTTGATTAACCCAGGTTCTATGAGATAAACCACATCATTACATAGTTTTTCTTGCATTGAATCATTCAAATCTAATAAAATTACTTCTGCTTCAGGATGATTAGCTATATTAAAAGATAAATCTTGAGATATAGTAGATTGCAATGATTTATCATTTAGATATTTAAAATCTTCACTATCAACTTCTATAGCAACAACATTATAAGCTACTTCTAAATGTTTTTTCAACATATAAACCAATGTAGTTGCACCAGCATGAGCAGTCACATTTTTAAAACCAATTATTCTTAAGCCGCCACTTGCAGTAGTAGAAGAAAATGTATCAATCCCAACAGACTCCATGTTAATTTCATTTCCATTTAAATTATGATATTGCGCAACATCTTTATAAGAATTTGGATTATCTATTAAAAATTTAACAGCATTTATATTACGTGTAAAATTATAAATTCCCATTGATACTAATTGTGATAAATAAGCACCACTATTAACAGCGGCGGAATCATCAAGTAACACAATTATTTTACTTGTATCAAAATTAACGGATAATTTTTGAATATTTTTGATATTTTGATATCCTTTAATAGCAGTTAAATCTATAATCATTTTATTAAAATAAAAATTTGTAAACACACTAACTAACTCTTCAACATCAAATTCGCCAGTAATTGTTTTTATAACATCAATATTTAATGTTCCAAGCATATTTTGATATTTATTAGAAACTATTACGTTCATTATGTCCCTTCTTTCTACTTACTATAATTATTATCATATCGAGGCGTATCATCATTAGAGTGAAAACTAGATGTAGTGCCTTTTATATTAAATTTAGAAGCATCACCTATAACAGGTAGATTAAAACTATAAAATAAAGTAATTTGATAATAATTTGTTAAATTAGGTGCTTTAAATTTTTTTACACAGTAATAATAATCCACACCATTTTCTGCTTCAACTAAATTTTTAGCATCTAAATCTACAGCGCCATAAACACCGCTTACTCCATCTTCACTTACGCATTTTGATTTAGCAATATAGCCATTTCTAATTAAATAATTATTTACTAATGAAATTGATTTATCATTTAAACCTTCATTTTTTTCAATCATAGTTAATATTTCATTTTTCTGTTTAACTACTTTATTATAATTTATAGTTAGTACAATAAATCCAACAAAAAGTAGTATAAATAAAATCATTAATTGTAATAACCATGTAGTTCCTATTGACTGACGCATATTTCACCACCATCTAATTATTAAAGTTTTTTTATTCATTAGGCGAATAAATTTTAGGTGTCTCACCTTTTACTGAAAATCTAAATAATTGCCCTATAATAGGTAGATCAAATCTATAAAATACTTCTACTTGATAATAAACCACATTATTAAATTCTGAATTTCCAGCAGATATACTTTTTACACAAAATGCTACATTTTTATTTGGATCATCAATTCTTAAACCATCTCTACCAAAGCCAATCCAACCATCTTCACATTTTCCACTATTTTGATAATTAACTTCTTTAAAATAATCCTGAATTTGAACATAAAAATTATAACAAACTACATTAGTAGGATCATTTGAAGTACATATCCCATTTTGATTTTTAATAATATTTATAATTTCGTTTTTTATATTATATGCCTTAGAATAGTTAATTGATATACTTACATAACCTGTAAAAAGTAGCACAAATACAATAACAATGTTAAATAATGAAAAACCACCAATTGATTCTTTCATATAGCCACCCCTTTAAAAATTAACCTTTCCAAGCGCATGTAATTTCTTTCGTGCTTCCCTTTGCACGACAAGTATAGTCCTTACATACTCCACCTTCATAAGTTGGATCATTACACACACATATCGCTTCATCACAAGCAGTATTATTATCTAAATTAGCTTTAATTGTAGGCCATAAATAGCCAAAGAAAAAAAGAGACAACATAGCTACTATAATTGCCACTATTACAGCTGCATTAAGTTCACCTGTAGCCTCTTTCATATTCTTTTACCTCCTAAAAATAAATTATGTTACCCACCCATTCCTGGTAAATCTACTGCACCTTCATTTTGTTTATCAAAATATGACTTACAATTTAAGCCAGTTTGTTCCGTACCATCTTTATCCATATATTCACAATTTTGATAGTTTTCGTCACATCCATAAGCTTGTGAACAATAAGTACTTGTGTTTATAGAGTTTCTAATCCCTGGCCAAACAAATGCATAAAAGAATGCAGCTACGGCAGCTATTGCTACAACTGTAACAACTGTCATATTTAATTCTCCAGTTGCTTCCTTCATAAATAAATTCCTCCCTTTATTTTATATATTATTATTATAACTAATTTTTTTTTAAATATCAATAATGACATTTATATTTTGTAAAACTTATATAAAATCATTGTCTACAATTATGTTTTTATGATAATATTAATTAAGAATAGAGTTGATAATATGAATAGTGAAAAGTTAAAAATAATATTAGATAAAACAAAAAGTATTTTAATTGGTATAGGAACTATTTTATTATATTTTTTTGTAGCATTAATAGGAAATATGATTTTTGGTAAATACTATAAATCAAGTAACTTAGTTATTGCTACCTTATCTCAATTAGGTACGTATGCTCTTATATTATTAATTCTAGTAATTATATATCATAAAAAACTTATAATAGATGCTAAAAACTTTAAAAAGGAATATTTTGAGGTTGCTATTAAAAATTGGATTTTAGGATTAGGAATAATGATTATTAGTAACATAATAATAACTACATTTACTAATGATATATCTGTTAATGAAGCCGCTAACAGAGAATTATTAATGACCTATCCCATAAGTAATATAATTTCAATGGTAATTATTGGCCCTTTTATCGAAGAAATAACTTTTAGATTATCTTTTAAAAAAGCTTTTACTAAATGGTATACCTTTGCACTAGTAACTAGTATATTATTTGGGTTAATGCATATCGCAGATTTTAAATTACTAGAATTTTTTTTTATAATCCCTTATGGCGCTTTAGGTTTCTTCTTTGCAAAAGCAATGTATGAAACAGATAATGTATTTACATCATTTATAGCACATATGATACATAATGCTATATGCGTTGTAATAATATTATTATTTTAGGAGTTAAATATGAAAAAGAAATATAAACCTAAAAAAGGTGTAAAAATATTTAGTATTTTAATAATATTTATAGTATCTTTTTATTTGTATGGAAGATATATTAATAGTAGTAATTTAAAAGTATATGAAAAAGCTATATATAATGAAAAATTACCTAAAGATTATAATGGTTTAAAAATAGCACATTTTACTGACTTGCATTATGGAAGAACTACAAATGAAGAAATGCTAAAAAAAGTAGTTAAAGAAATAAATGAATTAAATGCTGATATAGTTATATTTACTGGTGATATATCTGATAACACTGAAATAAATGAGAGTAATAAAAAAATACTTACAAAATATTTAAATAATATAAATGCTAAATTATTTAAATTTGCAATTATTGGCGATTATGATAAAAAATATTTAGATGACTATAAAGAAATATTAGCTAATAGTAATTTTATTCTTTTAGATAATGAAAATAAATTAATTTATTATAATACTAATAAACCTATAAATTTTATAGGTTTAACAAACACTGATAATATAGATGAAATATATATAGAGGATAATTTTAATATTACATTAATTCATAAACCGGATTTAATAAAAAATATAGAAAAATCCAATATAGTTTTTGCAGGCCACTCTTTAGGCGGACAAATAAGAATACCTTTTATAGGTGGAATCAAAAAAATTGATGGCGCAAAAACTTATTTAGATGAATACTATAAAATAAATGGTATTGATACTTATATATCAAATGGAATTGGAACTCAAGATATAAGTATTAGAATGTTTAATTCACCTTCTATAACATTATATAGATTATATAACAAGTAAGTTATATAATTTTTTATTTAAAAAGAATGTATTACTACATTCTAATTAGTATATAAAGCATTAATTTTATTTTTAGCATTAATCACTGTATCAATATCAGGGTTCATTACATATAGTTTTGTACTACCAAAAGAATAAGTATAATCATAAGCATCTGTTCCATCTAAACTATAATTATCAATTTCCCATGAAGGCATATCTGATACCTGCATTTTTATAAATTCAGTAATAGAATTTGTATCTAAGTTAGTAATAAATAAATCACTTAAAGCAGTAAGTAAAGATGAATAGTTTGTTATTATTGATGGGCTAACTGCTTTATCAATTAAAGCTTTAATTAAAGCGGCTTGATTCTCAACTCTTACCCTATCTCCCCCAATAAATGATTTTCTTTCTCTAACAAATGATAAAGCTTTTTCGCCGTCAACATAATTATATCCTACATTATATGAATATCCATCTTGTGAAATAAATTTATGTTTTGAATAAACATTGACACCATTTAAAGCATCAACAACTTTTATTACTGAGGAAAAATTAACTTTTACATAATAATTTATTTTAGTACCTAATAAGTTTTCTATAGTTTTTACACTAGTCTCAATTCCATATATACCGGCATGCGTAAGTTTATCTTTACTATTTGTATTATACAATTCTACATAATAATCTCTTGGTATAGATGTAATTAATATCTTATGAGTATTAGGATTAACTGTAATAACCATGTTAACATCACTTCTAGATACACTGCTAACAGTACCATATGTATCAATTCCAGATATATAGATATTAAAAGGAGTATTAGTAATATTAACTTCATGTGCAATATCTTCAGTTTCTACATCAAGAGAAAATTTATAAATTGATTTATAAGAGCTTGCAAATTCTCCATCATTTTCAATTATAATATTTAAAATAGAATCTTCAATTAACATTGCTTCTATCTCTTCATTTATAAATGATTTTTTTAAATCTTCAATTTTATCATATAATTCAATCTTACATTCAATTTTATTTTTTATTTTTTCTGAAGCACTTTTCAAACCTTCATTAGTTAAAGCTAAACTACCTATATTTTTTGTGTTTAAATCAGTTATATTTACAAAGTCACTATTTTTTAATACTAAAACACTGTAATTTTCAGTCTTAAAATTTTTAAAACCTATTTTTTTCAAAAAACCTATAGTATTTAATTCATATATAATTACTAATATTAAAAATATAATATATATTATAGAAATTATAGTTCCAACAACTCTTTTTTTTACACTTTTTTTAGCTAAAACTAACAATGCTAAAGTAAATGTAATTAATGCTAGGAATATTGTTAAAATTAAAAAGTATTCACCTGGAAGTATATCAATAAATTTGAATAAACTTAAAGTAATAATTGATATAACTATCATTGTAAAAACTATATATTTAAAAAAAGGCATTATTTTTTCTTTTTTCTTTGACATAAAATCACCATCTTTAATAAATTATACCATAAAATATTTATAAAACAAATTGTAATATATGTATGAAAAATATTATATAACCAGAAGAAATTAAAAAACCCCCAATAACATCACTAATGTAATGTACTCCTAAATATATTCTACTAAAACCTATTAAAATAATTAACAAAATTAGTAAAAAGACTAATAATAGTTTTGTTATTATTAATAAAGGACTTACTATAATAAAATAAATTATTAAACCATAAAAGGATATAGCATTCATGGTATGACCAGACGGATAACTATAGCCTCTTTCGTTAATTAATCTATTAATATTAGGTCTTTCTCTTTTTAAAACAAGTTTTAATAATTGATTTATAAATGCATTTAAAAGTAGACTAATAAAAAAATATAAAGCCATAAATTTATCCAAAAATAAATAAAGCAATAAAATTATAAAAAACAAAAATAAAGTATTAGCAAAACTAGTAATTATTTTTAATCCAAAAGTTAATATATTATTTATGTATAATTTTTGATAAATATATTTATCAAAATTACATAAATATCCTTTTAACATTGCTATTGTCCAAAAAATAAATAAAATTGTTATTATTATAGAAATTATAATCATACTTATCACTTTATAATTATATAACAAAATATAAAATAAAAGAAGAAAATTAATTAGATTAAAGCAATTAAAATAAATTAAGTAGATTAAATTTGAAAGTGCATAAACATATCATATTTGAAAGTATATTAAAACTCGAACTAACAAATAAATTTGAAAAAGTTCGATTTTCTTAACAATCTGGTGCCGGAAGGATTCAGTTAATGAACCCCAAAACCTTGTTTAATGTATATCTAAATTCTACTGTAATTTTTAAATTTAGTAAACACTTTTTTAACAGAAAGTTGCAAATTATTTAACTTTTTTATAACTTTCAGATAACAGGCTTTTGTTTAAAGATAAAACTCTATCAATAACATCTTCGTTACTATATGAATCATATCTTGGAGCTCTTTCTAATTCAGGAACATCAAACATTTCCCAATATTTTAATTTAATATGATATGTAGCAATTCCCTCTGGAGTATTAATCCCTGCTATAAAGCTATCATTAAACATAGGGTCATTTTCTTCATCAAAATGTTTTTTTGATTTCCATGATATTTCAGGTAGTAAATTACATAAAGTGCAAAACAAGGTAATTCTATGTCTATACAAATCACCAAAAGTATGGTGTCCATCACTAATTTCTTTAGTAGATATCTCACCAGAAGTTTTACTTTCAAGAATCAAATTATTTATATCATCTATTTTTGACATATTATCAGCTCCATGTTTTTTTATTATAACACAATTGTATGAAAAAACGAACCTTTGTGGGGTTCGTATCAAATCTTTATGGTGCTGTAGCTTAACCTTATATGAACTGTTCCTCGTTGACAAAAATAGCATATCACAAACTTTTTAAAACATCTATACAAAAACTACTATATGTTTCATTTCTGATTATTTTCCGAATAATTTCCGATTTACTATCTGATCCACTACCTGCTCAATTTCCGATTATTTTCCGTTTCATTTACATCAGTACTTTTTATCACTACACCAACAAAAAAAAGATCATTTTTCTGTTCTATAAATTAATTAACCTTTTTTAAACATTTCTCTTTTATTTCATATATTGGCAAACTTTGTTTATTTATCATTTTTATAATATCTAAATATTTAGGATTTTGAATTCCATATTTTAATGACCATAAATACTGTAATATATCTCCCAATACATCTTTTAAATCTTTTCCATATTCTTTTCTTTGTGTTTTAATAGCGGATTCAATCCATTTTTCTGGTGATTCATATTCTTCTATTATATTCCATAACTGTTCATGACTTACCTTTAGTTCATCTATATAATTACGAGGTATTTTCTGTCTAAAATATTCTTCAGTACATTTTAGCCAATTATTTATGTAACTTCTAGTGTAACAAGATAAATCATTAGGCAAACAATTAACTTGATTGATTGTTAAATTTGATAAATGTTCTGGAAGCATAATTCCTTCGATTTTTGATTTATCTACTGATTGAAAACAAAATATTTCATCATCAAAATAAGTTTGTCTAACACCTTCTTTTGAAACACCTATTTGTTTATTAATCAATAAAGATAAAGATGTTAATGTATGTAATGTAAAGGATTCAAACATCGTATTAAAACTACAATCATCCGTATATTCCGATAACGATACAAACATATCACCGTTTTTAGAATCAAAATCACTACTGAAATGAGTATAAATATTTGATAATCCATTCTTTTCAATTAACTTTTTAGAAAGAATTCCGTATTGTAAAATAGTATCTAATTTAATTAAATTTAAATCTATTAACGAATGATAATAATATTGTTTAAAAAAATCATTATTTTCTTCTACTACACTAATATATTTTTTTATATCACGAATTTTATCCATGTTTCTCCACCGCCTTTAGAAACCTATAAATTAATAAGTATCTTAAAAATTTAGTTATTATTATATCATACTTTTATTGTAATGTTTTATTTATGCTTGATTTTTGAATAATTTCTGTTTTACTTCCTACTAATTTCCGATTGATTTCCATATTTTTTCCGATTCATATATATTAGACATTTTCATTTTATAAATATCACTCACTCATATCACTACAAAATTTAAAACAAACAAAAAATCACTCTTCTAAAACAGTGATTTTCCTTTATAAAACTTGACTTTTAACAGTTCAAGTGAAACTCTTATGGTGCTTGTGGTGGGACTTGAACCCACACGAACTCGCATTCGCCAGATTTTGAGTCTGGTGCGTCTACCATTCCGCCACACAAGCAACTAAAAATATTATAGCATATTTTAATTAATCTTCAAGTATTATTCCTTTATCGCTTAATATTTCTATCATATTTAGTATAGATAATTTTGATGTTATTAAATCATCTACATTTATACTAATATCATTAAAATAACTTGTTTTTAAATCGCATTTATTAAAGTTTGTATCCATAAAAATATCCTTATTAAAATTACATTTGTAAAAGTTAATATCAGCAAACTTATTTTTTCTAAAAATATTTTCTACAAATCTAACATCATCATATAAACCAACATCAATTTTTAAATTTTCAAATTTAGAATATTGAATAAGACTTTCTATAAATTGAATATTATCAATATTTAAATTAAATAAACTTAAAGAAGTTAATTTAGAATTACTAAAAATTACTTTATTAAAATTACATTCTAAAAAATTAACATTTATAAATTCTGAATTTTCAAACATAACTTTACTAAAAAAAGAGTTATTAAAAGTAATATTTATAAATTTACAATTAACAAATTTAACTTCTCGAAAATCTGCATAATTAATGTCTAAATTCTCTATTATATCTTTATTAAAAATAATTCCTGTTAATGTTAAATCTTCATAATTTATAAATTCTTCTTCTTTTAAGTTATATCTAAATTCCCACTTCATCTATTCCCTCTTTATATATAGAAGTAAATAATTCGGTCTCTTCATCAATATCTTTATTTTCATTAATTTCTGGAAGTTCACTTAAACTAGCTAAACCAAAAGCATCTAAAAATTCATGAGTTGTTCGGTAAAGATTAGGTCTACCTGGCATTTTAGATTTACCCGCTTCTTTAACTAATCCTTTAGCCACTAATTTTCTAATAATATGCGAACTACTTACACCTCGCATTTCATCTACTTCTACTCTAGTAATTGGTTGATTGTAAGCTATAATAGCTAAAACTTCTAATGTCGATGGACTTAAAATATTATTATCAGGGTTATCAATTAATTTTTGGTAATATTCTTTATGTTCTTCTTTTGTTGTTAATTTAAAAGCATCTCCTAAATAACTGATTCTAATTCCTCTATCTTCTTTTTCATAATTATTTTTTAATGTTAAAAGTAATTCTTTCGCTTCTTCATTAGTTATTTCCATTATTTCACAAAGGCTATTAAGATTAATCCCTTCATCTCCTACAACAAATAATATTCCTTCTAAAACGCCTAATTTATTCATGAATTTCCCTCCTTTCAATCATAATAGGTTTAAAATTATTCTCTTGAGATAAATAAATCTCTTCATTTTTACTCATAGTTAATACTGATAAAAAAGTAACTATTAAAAAATCTTTATCGTTTTCATTAAAAAGTTCTAAAAATTCTACTTTATCTCTTACTAATAATACTTTTCTTATATCATCAATTCTTTTTTCAATGCTATATTCCCTTTTAGTAATTTTAGTACTAAGAGGTTTCATAAACTTTTCCCTTGCTTTAAAATTCTTTAGTGCATTTACTAAATCTTCAACAGAAACATCTCCAAAATTAATACTCTTATTTTCTACTATATCACTTAAGTTCATAGGACTTTTAGTATAAAAATTATTTCTTTTAAGTCTTTGAACTTCCAATGATTCAGTTAATTTCTTATATTTTTCATATTCAATTATTTTCCTTTTTAAATCCTCTTCTGAATCAATATGAAATTCATCATTATTATTTTCATCAACCGAATCATCATTTACAAGCATTTTACTTTTTAAATGTATAAGTTCTGCGGCCATAACTAAATACGAACTCGCTATATCTATGTTTCTATTTTTTTCTTGTTCTATAAAATTTAAATATTCTTCTATGATTATTCTAATATCGATCTCATAAATATCCATTTTAGATGTTTTTACAAGATGTAAAAGAAGGTCTAATGGACCTTCAAAATCATTTATACAAAATTTATATTCCATGAAATCACTTCCTTTTTTATTTATTTACAATCAAATCCTTGAGCTTCCATTTCAAAACTTACTACTTTTGGTATCGTATTTAATTTAAATGTATCTGCATTAAATATATAAGTATCTGAAATATTTTTTAAATCAACATTAGTGATTATATTATAACCAGTTTCGTATTCTACTAAAGTTGAAATAATACCTTCTTTATTATTGTAAGAATTAACTAATTTTTTTTGTTCTTTAAGAATATTTTCATAATCCTTATCTTCAATTTTATATGAAATTTCACTTATTACTTCTGTTAATTGATAATCATTAAAACGATAAGTTACTTTTTCATGATCTTTAGTACATACGATTGAACCAATATCATCTTCTATTTGCATACTAACTTCAGGATATTCGACTGTAGATTTTTTAACTAATATAATATAACCTATTGAATTAGCAGCTTCAATAGTAATATTTTTTGTTATTTCTCGATAAGCTCCATTTTCTAAAACTAAATTACTTACAAGTTTTACTCTTTCTATTAATGTTTTTTCATTATTGTAAATTTCGATATAATAATTTAATTCATCTATATCCATTTTTTTTCTATTATTAGTTATAGTATAAATTAATTCACTATTATTAACATCTACTCTAATATTAGTTAAAGATATATCTTCATTGTTTATTTTTAAATTTTCAGCATATGGCACAAATCGTTCTTCTAAGCTTGGATTATTATTATCTGAAGGATTAATTATATTACCAGGCCTATTTGGATTAGGTATGTTAGAAGAAATGGGATTTAAATACTTATTAATTAATGAAGATATTTCAGGTAAAAAGAAAATAAAAATTACAAATAAAGATAATATAAAAAATATACCTATAGATGTTTTTTTTCTAGATTCAAAAGTACCTATAGTGACAGGTTTTAATTCTTCTTCATCTATTTTAAAATTTTCTATTTGCTTTTTAGCCATAATATCCCTTCTTACTCTAAAAAGATTATATCAAAAATAAACCAAAATAAAAAGGATTAATTAATCCTTAGGTTTAAAAATTAAAGCAACTAATCCTGCAAAAACTACTGCTCCAACAACTGCTGCTCCACCATAAGTAAATAATCCTGTAAAAAGTCCTAATACTCCTTGTTCTAAATATCCTTCATAAGCACCTTTATAAAGCAAATAACCAAAGTTAGAAATTATTGTAGATGCACCTCCACCTGCAAGTTTTATTAATTTATCATATAAACCAAAGAATGCAAGTATAGCACCCAAAACTGTAAATAAACTAGTAATGTGTCCTGGAGTAAGTTTCGTATTATCAATTATTATTTGAGCTACTACACAAAATAATCCTGCTATAATAAATGCCCATATAAATGTCATTACATAACCTCCAAACTAATAGCATGCGCTATTCCTGGTATACCTAATTTTTGATTAGCAAGCTGAACAGATTGTAATGAACCCGTTGCTATTACTAATATTTTTTTATATTTTTTACAACTTAAAACACGTTCAAATAATACTAAAGGTAAAGCTACCGGACCACTTGCACCTGCATATGTTTCTTGGTTAGTTGTATATATTTCACATCCAGCATCCATATATTTTTTTAAATTAATATTATAAACCTTATTTAACATATCTAAAAATATATCTTTACCAACTTTACCTAAATCACCGGTTAGTATTAAGTCATAATAATTAATATTTCTTTTCATTTCAATTAAATGAGTATTTAAAACTTCGGCTGCTGCTGGAGCCATAACAGCTCCCATATTATTTGCATCTTTAACACCCATATCCAAAGCTTTTCCAATTGTTGCACTTTCTATCTTTATATGAGATGGCTCATTTGTAAGTAAAGTTGCAACTGCTCCAGTAGTGGTAAATGTAGTTGTATGTTTTTTTATAGCTCCATACTCTACTGGATATCTAAATTGTCTTTCGGCATTTAGATTATGGCTACTAGTAACCGCAACTACATTTTTAGCTAATTTAGCAGTTATAAAAGTTGCACCTATAATTAGTTCCTCAATATAAGTTGCACATGCACTATAAGTACCTAGATATGGAATTCTAAATAAACTGGCATTATAGCTAGATATACTAATTTGATTTATTAAATCTCCACCTATTAATAAATCAATTTTACTATCAGTTAATTTATTATGTTGTAATAAATTATTTACTACTTGTCTTTGCATTTTAATTTCTGCTTGTTCAAAAGTTTTTTCACCATAGTAATAATCATCCATTAATAAATCATAATTTTTAAGTAATCCTTCGCTTTCTAATGGACCCACAATTGAAACATTATCTTTTATATAAACATTATTAAATTTCTTACTAGCCACTTATTATCACCTTCACAATCGCTAAAATAAAAGCACTTAAAATACCATACAAAATAACTGACCCAGCAAGTTTAAAAAAATTGGCACCCAATCCTGTTATTAAACCTTCTTTTTTATAATCTAAAGCACTACTTGATACAGAATGAGCAAATCCCGTTGTAGGAAGAAGTAGCCCAGCTTTAGCTTTAGTCATCCAGTTATCAAAAAAACCTAAAGCTGTAAACAAGCTTGATACAAAAATGACAATTAAGCAAGTCCAAGTACTAGCAGTTACCCTATTTATATTATAAATATTCATTAGTAGAACAATTATTCCTTCTACTATAAACCCTACAGTTCCACCAATTAAAAAAGCATAAATGGTATTATGAAGTTTATCTTCTCGTGGTTCATGTTTTTTTACTAATTTTTGATATTCATCTTTATTCATACATAACCTCCACTTTTATTATGAGTATTTTAAAAAAAGTTATACAAAAGTTACTCAATAAAAATTGACAAAAAGAATATAATATAATAAAATAAATGTACATGAATTATTTATGGGGCTTTAGCCAAGTGGTAAGGCATGGGACTGCAACTCCCCGAGCACCGGTTCAAATCCGGTAGGCCCCTCCAATTAAAAAGACATACAAAATTTTTGTATTTCAGATAAAGAGCCATTGTAAAAACTACAGTGGTTTTATTTTAGGAGTTGAATTCATTTTGGAATTAATAAAAAAGAAATATGAAATAATTTATACATATTGTAGGGAAAATAAAGAATTGCTTGAAAGATATAAGAGGTGTACTTGCCTATACTGTGGGAAAACATTTGAATGTACTTTTATAAAAGAATGGATAAATGACAGAAATGATAAAACTGCTATATGTCCGTATTGTAATATTGATTCAATAGTTCCAACAGAAGTTAATAACAATATTGATAAATATTTATTGACAAAAGAAATGCAAGAAGAAATAAAAAAAATTTATTTTTAGTGGCTAAAAATTTTTTTGAAATCATTTTATATTGACTCAAGCTTGGTACTTTTTGAGTTTTAATATATAAAAATTTATGCTAGAATAAAAATAAATTCAAATTGAATTATCAATTTAGAAACACACTTGTAATCAGTTAAAACAAATTACAGTATTATATTAAATGGGATGATAATATATATGGAAAATCAGCAAATTAAAAAATTTATTGCACAAGTAAAATTAGAATCAACATATAGAAAAATTCTAGAATGCGATATTATTTATCAACTAATAAACATTTTTAATGTTGAAATTGATAAACAAAGTTACTCTTGTGAAATCGAAAATCCTTTAAAAATTGCTCTTCAATTTTATAAAGAATATAATACTCAATACTACAATACAATTATAGAACAAATTAAAAGCAAGAGAATTGTCATAAGCCAAAATAATGGTAAATCGTTCACTGATACTGAAAATAACACAGCACATATTAGATTATATGGAAATGATGGAGATCTTTTTACTATAGTTCATGAGTTAGCACATTTTATTGATAGAAATAATAATCCTCCAATTATTCCTGATAAGTATTGGTTTTTATCTGAAACTTTTGCATTTTATATTGAAAAAAAATTAGAGATTTGGTTAAAAAATAAAAAATATAAAGACTTAATTTCTACTAGAAAAAATAATAGAATTTATTTTGAAAATAATATGTTAAAAGCCATTGAAAATGAATTATATTATGAAAGTTTATTTAGACAAAAAGGAACAATTGAAGTAAGTGATATTGATATAAAAAAAATTAAATCTATAATGCAATTTGATATTTCTTCTAATATCATAAATTATTTATTACAGTATCCACTTGCAAATATTCTTTCAGATTATATAATAAATAATCATTTGCTATCAAATGATTGTGAGTTAGCTGAAATATGCATCAATATAGATTTATACAAAATGTTAGAAAATTATTTATCAAATAAAAAAATCAAAAGATAAGCACTCCCTTTTTTAAAGTTTCCGTGACCAATGTGTTTAAACTTTAGAGAGCTTAAATAAAACAAATTTAAAAGTTGTTTTTTATTTTTATATAAATTAATTCATATGATATAATATTTATATAACTATTATAGGAGTTTAAAATGAATGATAAATGGTATGAATTAGATAATGCAGCAAAAATATTTCCACCAACTACAACTTATTATGATCCTAAAATATTTAGATTTTCTGTATTATTAAGTGAAAATGTTAATAAATTAAATTTAGAAAAAGCTTTAAATCTAACTTTAGATGATTTCCCAATTTTTAAATCAGTTTTAAAAAAAGGTTTATTCTGGTATTACTTAGAAACAAGTGATATAAAAATAAATATAAACGAAGAAAAAACTAGTCCCTGTGAAAAATTAAGTAGTCCTCTTTTATTTGAAGTAAGTTATTTTAACAATAAAATAAATTTAGAAGTATATCATGCTCTAAGTGATGGATCAGGGTGCATAACTTTTTTTAGAGTTTTAATCTACAATTATTTGAAAATTAATTATAATATTAAAGAAAAGGATATTTTAAATAAAAGCTCGGAATACGAAAAAGAAAGCGATAGTTTTAAAAAGTATTACAACCCAAAAGAAAAAATTAAAATTCCTTCTAGAAAAAATGCTTATCAATTTAGAGGTAGTTGGTATCCGGAAGGCAAAATAAAAATTATAAGCGGAATTACTTCTACTAAAAGACTTAAAGAATTAGCTAAAATTAATAACACTACCATAACTGGTTTCTTAATAGCAGTATTAATTAAAAGTATTGGCGAAGAAATGAATTATAAAGATAAAAACCTACCTATATCAATAACAGTTCCTGTTGATTTAAGAAATCATTTTGAATCTAACACAGTACGTAATTTTTTTAATGTTACAAATATAAATTATAATTTTAATAATAGTGATAAATTAGAGGATATAATTATAGAAGTTAACAAAGCTTTAAAAAATAATTTAACTGAAGAGGCAATAAAAAGTAAAATGAACAGAACTATTTTTGCAGAAAACTTCTTTCTTATAAGACTAATTCCATTATTTATGAAAAATATAGTTTTAAAACATATTTATAAAAGTACAAGAAAAAAACAAACAATGGGTTTATCAAATGTAGGAATTATTAAAATGCCTGAGAGTGTTAAAAATTATATAAATAGTATCTTTGTTTTTAATAGTACAGATGCTAAAGAATTGTGTATATGTTCCTATGAAGATAGAATAAGTTTTAATTTTTCCACGCATTTTTTGAATAACGAGACTGAAAAAAACTTTTTCAGATTATTAAGTTTATATGAATTAGATATAGAGATATTTACCAACGAGATTTATGGAGTCGATAATTATGAATAATTGTGATAAATGTAATGTTAAAATACATACTTCAGAAAATATTTGCCCTTTATGCAAAAATAAGATTGATTTTAAAAATAATAATAGTATATTTCCGCAAATTAAACCAAAGTATAAAAGGCATAATTTACTAAAAAAAATAACAATGTTTCTTTCAAGTTGTGGAATTATATTTTCTTTATTAATTAATTATACTATTAACAAAGGTTTTTCTTGGTCACTATTTGTTGTACTAGGAATTATATCTTTTTGGCTAACTTTTATTAATGGAATTAAAAAAAGACATAACTTTTATAACTTATTAATAACAGAAATTATATCTTTAATTATACTTTCTATAATTTGGGACTATTATACCGGATTTTATAAATGGTCTTTAATTTTTGTTTTACCATTTTTATGTGTAGCATATACTATTACTTTTTTAATATTAAGAATTTTCACTAATAAAACAAATAAAGATTATATAGTATATACCTATTTAAACTGTTTAATAGGTTTAATACCTATGTATTTTATATTTACTAATAAATTTAAAATAATATGGCCTGCTTATATATCAGTAACTACTAGTATATTCACAATAATTTTTTTAGTAATATTTAATCATCGCACTTTAGAAAAAGAAATAGAAAAAAGATTTCATATTTAGTTAACAATTACACAAATTATATCAGTTATAAATAATATTATAAAAAGAATCGTTATATACCAAGGAATTTTATTTGCTAAATTATCTAGTGCTGGTGTTAATAAATAATTAACAAAAGTTGCAAATAAGCCCCATCCTAAAGAAGTTTCTAGTGAAATATAATAGCCATAATTAAATTTTAAATTAGTATAATCCCAATAAACAATATGAAACATTTTTTCAATTAACATTCCCCCACTATACTCAATTATTGTCATAAGTATAGTAGCACCTATAAAAAACAGAAGTATTTTAAGCCATTTTTTTAGGTTGGATTGATTTAAAAACTTATTAAGAAGAAGTAATACAAATATTGCAATACCATATATAAAAGTCCAAGGCCCATATAATATACCACTATTAAAATTGGTATTTCCTATGCAAGCTACAACATTTTCAAAAATAAAACCTAAAAAAGAATAAATAAAAAACATATTAATATAAAACATCTTATCACCATTTAATAATCTGCTAATATATTTATTTAATATACCCATTATGAACTACTTTTGTATCTTTAACAACAATAAAGGCATTATTATCATATTTTTTTATGAATTTAATAACTTCATTTGTATTTTTACTTTTAACATCTACAAATAATAAATCTTTGGGCTCATTATAAGCATTTTTTAAAGAAATTATTGAAACAGCAAATCCTTTATTTCTAAGAGCATTAATTAATTTTTTATTATTTCTATTAGTTGTAACTTCAATACTATTTACATTTTTTATAAACTTTCTTGATAAAAACCCACCTATATAAGTCCCTGTTGCATACCCTAAGCTATAACAAATGGGAATTATTATACTATTAATTTCTGTGTTTAGTGCCTTACGTGCAGCCATGAACCAAATAAAAACTTCGCAGAATGCTAAAATGGGTGTAATAAAACTTTTTTTCTTCACCATAAGCATAGTTCTAAAAGTTGAAATAGAAACATCAACAATTCTTGCAAAAAAAATAGTTAAACATGTAAAAAGCATAATATCACCTTTAGTATTATGCTTCTTTTTTTATATTACATAACTTTTAATATTGCAAAAACAATTAAAATTATAACTACAATAATAATTATAACAGCTCCTAAATATTTATTATCTTTGTTTTTGCTATAATCTCTATTAATAGGATTACTGCTATATTTATCAGAAAGAAAATTTAATTCAATTCTTTTATTTTCTTCATTTCTGATATGTTCTTTTTGTTCCTTTATTTGATCTCCGTCCATTAAACATCCACAAGATTTACAAATAAAACCTCGACTTGGAAGAGCTGCTCCACATTTTTTACAGTACACAAATCCTCACCTCTTATATTATATCCTATATATTTATATATCTTATTTTTATTTAGTTTTACATAGTTATTTACATTATAAATTATTATATATTTTATTAAATATTTCTTTCGTTATATTTAAAGTAATATTATCTTTATCTTTTAACGGATTAAATTCTACGATATCTAACGATTTTATAATATTTTTATGTTTTATAATATCGTCTACAATTTGATATGCATCTTCTTTAGATATACCATTTTTAGCAGGTACAGAAACACCTGGAGCTAATTCTGGATCAATTAAATCTATATCGTAACTTACATGAACCCCTAAAGTATTATTTGAAGCAATTTGAAAAGCTTTTTGACATATAGCTAATGCTCCATACTTTTTAATATCTTCAGTAGTAAATACTGTAATATTACATTTCTTTAAATTTTCTTTTTCTAATTCATCTAAATCTCTAGCACCAACAATTACTGTATTTTTATAATTATATTTTTTACCATTATGGAAATCTGCTAAATGCTTATTTTCAAAACCAGTTATAACTGCTAGAGGTAGTCCATGTATATTACCAGTTATTGTTGTTAAAGAATCATTAAAATCTCCATGAGAATCAAACCAAATAATACCTAAATTATTATACTTTTTTATTGAAGCAAGTGCTGTTGCTATAGCTATAGAATGATCTCCTCCAACTGTAATGGGAAGCATATCTTTATCTAAGACATCTAAAACTTGACTATAAAGTTTAGAATTAAAGTCATTTAAAGCTTTCAAATTTTTTAATTTACTCTTATTTTCTTTTATATTTATACTTTTTATACTATATATATCATTTTTTATATGTGAAGTTATCAATTCTGAAGCTAGTTCAGTACCATCTACATCAACACCTAAACTACAACATGCATTAATTACCGCTTTCTTCATAATAACTTGAAATAACCTTTCTATTTAATAAATTTCCGATAAAACTCTTGTAATCTTGCATTATATGCATTTAAAACTTCTTCTTCAAATTCTAATTTTGTATTTTCTAGTCCCATCATTTTTAATATTTTTTTAGTAAATAAAGGATTTAAGATAAGTATAGGCCCAATAACTGATGTTCCAATAAAATTATTTATTTTAATACCTTCAAGATTAGAATTATTACATCCTATACCTAATTTTAGTTCTAAAAAATATTTATCACTATTATTACCATACATTGTAGTAAATTGGCTTTGAAAACCTACGATTTCAATATCTTCAAAAGAACCTACAACATTACTATTAAGTCTATTTAACATATTTCTTTTAGAGAATATATCAAAAATATCTAAACATCCTATTTTAGTTCCATCTTCTTTTTCAATATATTTACCTAGTAATTCTAAACTATTTCCAATAAGTAAGAACACAACATTTTTATTTATTAATTCTTCTATTTTGTCTTTATAAGGCATTAATTTTCTTAATACTAGTTCTTGGGAATTTTCAGACATCGGGCCAATATAAATTAAATTAATATCTTCTTTTAAAAATGCAGGTTCACTATTATATGAAGTCTCTATTATTTCTGCTTCAGGAATACATTTTTTTAAATAATTAATATTACTTAAATCTCCATATAAATTACCAAATTCAGGAAATAAAACTTCTATTTTCATTATTTAATCTCCTCTATCATACTTTTTATTTTATTTTTAATATTGTTTGTTTCTTCAATCGAATAAAGATCATGTAAAATGACTACTTTATTTATACCTTCTAAATTTGCTTTACTAGTTGCTTCTATTTCATCTTTAATATATACTATCTTTTCTTTTGGTACTCCGGCCAGTAACATTCTAACATAACTATCTAAATATCTAGGTCCGGCAATAATTACTTGTTTAATACTTTCATCATTTAAAAATTCATAATCTGTATCATATTGCCAAGCGATATTTTCAGTACCTTTATGATCTTCATGTAAATCATCCACTAAAACTATAGCAATTTTACTCCCAGTCGTATTTTTAGCATAATGAAATGCCCTAGAACATGCTATAGGATTCATACCTTTAGCTAAATGTGTGACTATATTAATACCTTCATAAAGTTCTTCACTAAATCTTGTTTCAACTATTTTTAATTTCTTTAAACCATTATTAATTTTTTGAGCGCTAAGACCTATTTGTTTTAAAAGTGTAATAACTGCTAATACATTATATATATTTATAATATTAGTATTAGGTAAATAATATTTTTCTTTTTTATCATTATTTTTAACAAGCATATTTTTATTATCAATGTCAATTGTTTCAACTAAAAATTCAGCTTCAAAGTTTTTAAAATCGCAATTTGGACATTTAGCTTTTCCAATATGATGATATCTTACATATTCATACTCTAGTTTTGTATTACATTTAGGACAAACTCTAATATCTCTAACTATATTATTACATTCTAATGTATCACTTTCTAATCTATTAATACTAAAAAGAACTCGTTCATTATTAGGAGCAATATTACTACTAATTAAATCATCAGCATTTACAATTAACTTTGTATCTTTATGCATATTATTAGTTAAAATATCAGCTATAAATTCTGTGTGTGCATTTCTCATTAATGAATCTCTAAATAAATTAGTGCAGACTAAATAAGTTGGTTTTAAATATGGGAATACTTTAGGAGCGCTTCTTTCATCAATTTCTAATACTGCTAAATCTTTTTTTGATTTATTAAAAATACTTACTCCATAAATTAAAGTAGTAGTAATACCATTATTAATATTAGAACCATATTTATTATCAATAAAATCATAATTATTTTCTCTTAAAACATCTTCAATCATATTACAAACAGTAGTCTTACCATTTGTTCCAGTAACCCCAATAATAGTTTTTGGTTTACTTATTTTTTCCATAAAATTAGAATCTATTGTTAATGCAAATTTTCCTGGAAAAGATGAAGCATTTCTCCTTAATAATTTTAATAAAACTATACTAAATTTTGCTCCCCACAGAGCTATATAAAATTTTAAAGACTTCATTTTAACATCTCACTTTACTTATTAAGTATACCATTATTAAAAAAAATATACAATAAAAAGACTCGCTATAATATACGAGTTACCTACTCTTATGTGTTTGGATATTGTATGCAATCGTTAACGCAAGTTTATTAGGAGCAAATCTATTTAAAAATAATGCTATTTTCATGAAAAGAGTCGGAACAATAATCATTTTACGTTTAAACAACTTATCAATAGCATACTTTGCCACTTTGTAACTATCAGCTTCTCTAATACTAAAAGTTCCATGAGCCACCTTATTAAATTCTGTAGCAACTGGTCCTGGGCATAATGCACTTATCACTATATTACTTTTTCTTTTTCTTAGCTCTTCATTTATAGCCATTGTAAGCTTTGTAACATAATTTTTAGTAGCATAATATGTTGATAATTTAGGTCCGGCCATAAAACCGGCACTAGAACACACATTTAAAATGTAACCTTTATCCTTTTTAATAAAATCCTTTAAAAATAATTTTGTTAATATATGATATGCTTTGACATTTAAATCAATCATTTTAAGTTCTGTATCTAAGTCAGTTTCATGAAATTCTCCAAATAAACCAAAACCAGCATTATTAATCACAATATCTATATCTTCATTTTTAACACTTTCATAAAGTTTAAAAACGTTATCTTCTAAAGATAAATCCAGTTTAATAATCTTAGTGTTATTATTTAATTTCTTAGCTAGTTTATTTAATTTATCTTCCCTTCTAGCTACTAAGATTAAATCATATCCTTCATCTGCAAGTACTCTTGCTAAGTCTCTTCCTATACCAGAAGATGCTCCTGTAATAAGCGCAAGCATAATATCACCTCTTATATATATTTTTTAAAAAAACGAATATATTATACTCGTTTTTCAATAACTCTAAGTAAAGCTGGAAGCATTTGTATTTTTCTTGATACTAATTCATCAATATATATTCCTTCTTTAATATTTTCAATATCAAAAGCTTCACTAATTATATCTTCTGCTTTTTTATTATAAATAACATAAGAACCATTTTTATAAACATCTGTAATAAATAGTACTACACATAAATAATTTCTACTAATTTCATCTAATTTATCAATATATTCTTCAATATTTCCTTCGATTTCATCAAAATCCATAGTCATAACTTGACTAATTCCTATTTGATGATTACCAACATTATAAGATTTAAAGTCTTGATTTATTAAATCGCTAGCGTTTAATCCCTTAATACTTGAGGCTGCTTTAAACATCTGATAACTGTATTCTTCAATATTAACTTTTGCTATTTTTGCAAGCTTACTTGCGGCAAAAATATCGTCTTCAGTTGTAGTTGGAGATTTAAAAACTAGTGTATCAGATAAAATAGCACTAAGCATTAAACCTGCAATATATGAAGGTATACTTACTTTTCTTTCTACAAACATATTATAAATAATAGTACATGTTGAACCAACTGGCATACTTCTAAAATTAATTGGTACATTAGTACCTATAGCACTTAAATTATGGTGGTCAATAATTTCGATAATATCCGCTTCATCAAGGCCTATAGCACTTTGACTCATGGAATTATGGTCAACCATAATAACTTTTTGCTTTTCATAATTTTCTGCATTAGTTACTTTTATTAATCCTAAACATTCATTTTTATTATTAACAACTGGATAGTTAGTATGTCCAACTTTATTAGCTAAACTTAAAAAATCAGTGCGATAAGATTTATTGTTAATACTTATTGGTTTATAATTAATATTTATAGATTTAATTCTATTACTTAAAATTAATTTGTTTGCAGTTTCATAACTATTATATTCAGTCATAATTATATTAACTTGATTTTTTAATGCTTTTTTATGCAATTTCTTAGGCAGTTCATGTTTACCAGTTAAAACAATCAATTTTACTTTAGAATCAATCGCATATTCAAGTATTTTATATCTATCTCCTACAATTAATATATCATCACTTGTTAAAATAATTTCATCTTGAAATGTTTTACTTTGATATGATGCTACTAAAACTTTACCGTTAATCTTATTATCAAATTTAAATAATGATGTTCCCTTTAAGCAATTAATAATATTATCATAACTTGTTTCAACTTTATCTTTATCACCATTAATTAAATATTTTGCTATTTCTTTTAATGTTACAAAGCCACTTAATTTTTTAAAATCATTAATTAAGGGAATTCCTGTAATATTTAACTTTTGCATAAAGTTAAAGGCATTTAAAATAGTATCATTTTCATGAATAAATGCCTTTTTATTAAATTTAATATCTTTAATTTGCACTTTAGTATCATTTAAATATTCAGGACATTTAACATCAAAGTAATCTAATACAAACTTAGTTTCTAAATTTATATGGCTCAATACTTTAGGAACTGTATTTCTTCCTTCTTCGTTTAATAAATATGATAAAGCTATACTAGCACAAACACTATCAGTATCAGGATTTCTATGCCCAAAAATAAACGTTTGCATTCTATCAACTCCTTTTATAACTATCAAAATCATATCATAAAATTTAATAAAATAAAAGAAAAAAAGCATTGCTGCTTTTTATTTACCTATTTTACAAATGTAACCTTTATTTTGATAAAAAGATTTTAATTCGCCAAAATTTAAAGGTACTATATCATCATCTTCATTATTTAAATCATCATAAGAAATTTCTTTATTTATAGATAAAATCAGGTTATTGTCATTATAATTGGGAGCTCCAGTTATATTTTTATATGTAACATCTTCCTTATCTTTATTGTTATCTTTAAAAGTATTATATTCTTCTTGATTATCAAAATGAAATTCGTAAGTTCTATTTGTATATTTATTAAACATACTTTCAACAATCCCAAATTTATTAGTTATTTTATAATCTTCAAAGTCTTTAGTACAGATCAAATATAGGCTTGGTACATCTTCACTAACAATTAATTCAACTGTAACAACTGTTGTATTCTTTGCTTCATCACTTACTATAATATTTACATGATAAGATTCAGGAGTCTTTAAATGATTCATAACTTTACTTTCATTTTCAAATTTATAAAAACATTTTTTACTATTATCATTACATTCGGAAATAAATGATTCTGCAGTAATATTTCCATTAACGCCGATAGTAACTTTTTTTGTTTTTACTTCTGGTGGTTTAGTATCAATAACTGTTAAAGTACCAGTATAAGATTCATTATTACAAATAATTTTATATGTATATTTTGCTCCTAATTTAATGTCTTTTACACTAGAAGTATCTAATGAACAATTATTACTATTAACGTTTTTAAATATAGCATAATCATTTTTGTTGGTAGATACTTCATCTCCTATTTCTAAACTTACTTCTTTTGTTATAATTGTTGCTTTACTATTTGCATTGTGAAGTAAAAAATACACTATAGAACCTACTAAAAATAATGAAATAATAATTATTATTACAAAAAGTGTTTTATTTATCCCTTTTTTTGGTTTATTTTCATTTAAATTTTCAGAAAAATTATCATTTTTTTCCAATGGTGGAACTATTCCAATGTCATTAAAAATAGGAGTTATATTAAAATTATTTATAGGCTCCGGTATATCATATTCATTAACATAATTAATATCTTCTGTATTGTTGTTTATAAATTCATTAGTTTCGTCAATACTATTAAAATCATTGCTATTCTCTAATGGAACAGGAGAGATATTATTATCATGTTCCATATTGCCCAAAGGTATAGAATTTAAACTTTCATTATTTTCATTATTCATAATAGACAGCCCCTTTATTATATGTTAATTATAACTTAAACACATTTAAATTGCAATCCATATAAAAGAGAAATATTTCTATTTCTCTACTATATTAAGTTTAGCGGTTTTTTCTAAAGTTAAAACTTCTTCTCTATAGTTTAAAGCTAAACCAATTGTAAACATATATGATAACAAATATAACCATAACATTAAGACAACAATGCTTGCTAAATTGCCATAAAAAACATCATATCTAGCAAAATGAGTAGTATAAAGCGAGAATATATAAGTAACTATTATAAATGTTATAGTTGTAAATATTGCCCCTTTATTTACTTCATGACTTTGTATTTTTTTGTCAGGTGCCATTGTATAAATAATTTTGATAAACAAAAATATTATAAACCAGGAAACTGGGCCTTTTAATATACTAATAACTAATGTTATATTTGTAATTACTTTTCTGCTTATATCCATTAATTGAAACATTTCAATTAATTTGCTACCAAATAAATTAAATATTATTAAAAATATGAATAATAAAATTATTAATAAAATCATTATTAATGCTTTTAATCTTCTTTTTATAAAACTAGCATTTTTTATACCATAAATAGTATTACTACTAACTATAACAGATGCAGTTCCATTACTAGCAATTATATAAGCTATAAATAAAGTTAAGAAGAAATTCACTTCTGCGCTTATAACTATATGATTATTAAAAAGCATATTAGCAAATTCTGCACTAAAAGCTTTTGTAATAAAATCACTTAAAAATGTCATGTCCACATTAAATACACTAGCAATATATGCAAGAATTGTTAATGTTGGAACTATTGAAAGAACAAAAGAAAATGCAAGATGTCCTGGTAGAATTTCCATTTCAGGTTTAGAAATAATCTTTAAAATATTACTAAGTCCTTTTTTTAATTTATCTAACATTTTATTCTCCCACTTCTTTTTTCTTTTGCTTTTTCATTTCATCAGTTGCTTCAAGAATTGCATCTTCAACTGTTTTAATGTCGTCTGTAATCATAGAATAACCAAATTCAGCACCATATTCATATGGTAATTTTTTAAATTCTTTATTTAATTTATGGATATAATTGGTTACTTGTTTTTGAGTATAACCCACTAAATAAACTAAAAATTCATTACCATCTGTTCTCATTACATCACTATTATCTAATTGTGTTTTTATTAGTATATTTGCAGCAGCTTGTATTTGTTTATCTCCTTCTTCATAACCTAATGTATCATTTATAAACTGGATATTATTTAAATCGATTACTATCATAGTTTGTGGATAAATAGTGTTGTTATTCCAATTATTAATATATTCGTTTAAATAGTTTCTATTTTTTAATGAAGTTAATTGATCTATAAACTTAAGTTTATTCTCTTTTTTAATTTTTTTAGCAACTTTTATTTTTTTACTACTTTTATAATATATAGCTATTGCTATTATAATAATTACTAATGAAATTAATATATATTTAGCAACAGTAACTAAAACATTTCCAGTTTTAACGGTTAAACTATGATTATACATTCCTTTGTATATCATTTCTTGACTGTCTAAAACCATGACATATTTACTAAATAGTTTATAAAAAGCACTATTAGTTTTAGATTTAAAATTGAATGTTACTGAAAGACTATCACTGTATCTTTCAGTATAATTTGATAAATTACTTCCTGAATATAAATTATATATATTTTTATCTAATACTATTATTACATCTTTTTTATTTAATTTTTTTAGTTCATTATCATTATCATATGTTTTAATATTTATACCTTTAATAGTTTCAATATATTTAGCAATAAGACTGTCTTTTTCAACATAAACTGTTTTTCCAACTAAACTAGCAGCAGAATTGATTACCAAATTATTACTGTTTTTGGCAATAATACTATATTTTGCAAGAATATATGAGTCAATTTTGAAATAATTATCTTGTAAATTATAATAATTAAAATATAAATCAATATTATTCGCAGATATGGCTTTTTTAAATTTATTTATATTACGATATTTTGTATAATTAAAATCTATATCACTAAATTTACTAAAATTATTTAAATACATAGCTATTATTCCACCATAATTGCCACTCATTATTACTTCATATGGACTATTATTTACAAAGCCATAATTATAGGTAATACTTTGCATTGCATCTATTTCAGTTTCGCTTATGTTTAAAACATTTACAAATAAATTAAATTGTTCTCTGTTATAATATTGTTCTAGATTTTCTTTATGCCATAATTTATAGAATTTTGTGATAATAGAACTTAATTCTTTATAATTATTATTTTTAGTTATTGTATAATAAATTTTAATATCAGACATGTGATTTATAATATAATAATTATTTTTTAAAATTTCATCTAAATAAATATTTAAAGGGACTATAATATATTCAATATCTTTATTTTCATTTAATGCTGTTAATAAATCATTTTTGTTATCGTATGAAGTTAAACTAACATTATAGTCAGATATATAATTAGATATATATGATAATTCTTCTTTTATAACCCCTATTTTTTTATTACCTAAATCATTATAACTAGATATAATTTCATTATTTTTACTTACAAGAACATAATGATCAGTATAAAAAACCTCGTCGTTTTCATTTAATGAATTTTTTAAACCCAAAGTAATACCATTAACCATATCTTTATAATTATATGTTACAGGATTAATTTGTAATTTGTATTCTAATTCTAAATCATTTAAAAAATCATAAAACACACCAGTACCATTATTACCAAAGATATTTATATTATTAACTACATTTATGTTATATACATTATTTAAATTATTATTAATCCATCTTTTTTCTGATGCTGTTAATTTATTTTCATCTGTTAGTACATTATACGTAATAAGAGCAGCTATCACAACTGCTAAGATCACAATTATTGTTATTATTACACTTTTTTTATTTTTCATAAAAACCTACTCTTCTTCTGCCTCTTCTATAACTGTATTATTATTCCATACTATTCCGCCAGTACCATTAACATTATGGGAACCCATAATTTGGAAACCATCAGTCTCTTCAGTTGAATCTGCTTTAATTAAAAATTCAATATCATAAAACTTTAAAATATCTTCTTCAAAATAATCTAAAGAAGCTAAAGATTTACTTTGCGCCTCTACCAAAGAAGTTTTTGTAACAAAATTTATAATTAAATAAATTGTTTTTGTATCTGAAACTCTAATACTAACATTTTCGACTAATTCATCTTCTTCTAATTTTTCAATTATGTCATTTTTTAATTCTTTAGAAAATGGATGATTTTCAATTCCTTCTAATCTTTCGCCATATTTTGAACTAGAATCTCCTACAAAATAAGTTAAGACAACTACTGAAATTGCTATTACACAAGCTGTTAAAATAGCAAATAAAACTAATAAAATACTATTTTCATCCCAAAATTTTTTTATTCTTTTCATCATATCACCTCATATGCTTTAATATTATATCATTATTTGGTAAAACTAGCAATTTATACTTAATTTACTAAACTATACATATAAAAACGTAAATGTTTTGTATATCATTTACGTTTAATTACATAACTATCTGAATTATATAAATCATTAAATCTATTTAAAAAGTTAATTGACTCCTCTATTAAATCACTAACACTATCAAACATTTTAGTATTCTCATCAATAACCAATACTTGTTGTGAAGTAATACCTGGATTTATAGTTCTTGTTATACATACACTTTTTGCATTTTTAATGTTTTCAGAAAAATTATCTTCTAGAATTAATTTTAAACAATTCATTTCTAACAACTTATAAAACTCTTTTAACTCTATTTCAGCTCCTACAACATATCTTATTGTTGCGTGATTTAATAAAATTTCTAAATCCTTATTAATAAAAGGTATATTATATGTGAACTCTACCCAAGAAATACCTTCATTTAAATTATTATTATTGAATCTTCTTAATACTTCAAATTGGGAAAATTCTTGCGAAAAGCCACTTATATATCCTAACTTTATTTTAATATTATTTTCTAAATTTGACATCCAAAACCACTCATTTCAAAAGCTATTAAATTATATCATAATTTTAAGTTTCTAACTACAAATTATTAATAATCTCTTTAAATTTATCTTCATTCCAAATTTCTATACCTAAAGACATAGCTTTTTCATATTTACTCCCAGGAGAATCACCTACTATAACAACATCTGTATTTTTACTTACACTTGTTGTTTCAACACCTCCATAAGATTCAATTAAGGCTTTAATTTCATTTCTACCCATAAAACTTATAGTTCCAGTAATAACAAATTTTTTATTAGTAAAAATATCATTTTCTTTTATTTCTTTTCCTAAATAATTCATATTAATCCCATAATTTTCTAAATTATTTATTAGATTAACATTTTCAATATTACTAAAATACTCTACAATATTGTGAGCTAAAATATCACCAATATCTCTTATAGCTGTTAGTTCTTCATAAGTAGCATTTTTTAATGCATAAATATTTTTATAACGACTTGCAAGTAATTTAGCATTTTTTATGCCTATACCAGATATCCCTAAACCAAAAATTAATCTTTCAACACTATTATTTTTGGATATTTCTATAGAATTTAAAATATTATTTATTTTTTTTAATCCATAACCCTCTAGTTCAATAATTTGATCTTTATAATCAGATAATTTGTAAAAATCATCTGTATTTTTAATAAAACCTTCATTATAAAAATCTTCTATTATTTCATCACCCATGCCATCAATATTCATTGCATTACGACTAGCAAAATGAATTAAACCTTCTATATTTTTCTTTGGACAATTATCATTTATACAAAAATAATCTACATTACCTTTTTTTATTAATGAACTGCCACATATAGGGCATTCATAAATCATTTGAAACTCTTTTTCATTACCATTCCTGCGTTCTTTTAATGATTCAACAACTTCTGGTATAACATCTCCAGCTTTTCTAATGGAAACAATATCTCCAATTCTTAAATCTTTTTCTTTACAATAATCTTCATTATGTAATGTAGCTTTTCTAATAGTAGAACCCGCTACAAGTACTGGTTCTAATACAGCATTAGGAGTTACTTGACCAGTTCTTCCGACAGTAAATTTAATATCTATTAATTTTGTTAAAACTTCTTCGGCAGGAAATTTGTAAGCAGTGGCCCATCTAGGATATTTATTTGTATTTCCAAGAATTTGTTGAGTTTCAATATCATTAACTTTAATAACAACTCCATCAATTTCATAAGCTAAAGTATTTCTTTTTTTAGTATAATCATTTATAAAATCAAGTATACCTTTTTCGTCTTTAACTAATCTTGATGAATCATTAACTTTAAATCCTAAGGATTCCATAAATTCTAGAGCTTCAAAATGCGTCTTAATTCCGTAATCTTCAGGGTTTGGTAGATGATATATCCATACATCTAAATGTCTTTTAGCAGCTATTTTAGGATCTAATTGTCTGATAGAACCTGCTGCTGCATTTCTAACATTTTGTAGTTTAGTCTCTCCATTTAATTCTCTTTCTCGGTTTAATAATTCCAAAGTAGCTTTATTCATGTATATTTCACCACGTACTTCAATATCAATGTCTCTTTTTAAATCAAGTGGAATTGTTTTAATAGTTTTAACATTATGGGTAATATCTTCTCCAATTACTCCATCTCCACGTGTTGCAGCATATACAAGTTTACCATGTTCATAATGAAGTGAAACACTTAAACCATCTATTTTAAGCTCGCACACATATTCTGGATTAAACCCCGCATTTTTTATACGTGTCGCAAATTCATTAATTTCTTCTTCATTAAAAACATTTGACAAACTAATCATTGGTATTTTATGAGACACTTTAACAAACTTATCTATAGCTTCTCCACCTACTCTTTTAGTAGGACTATTTGGATCAACATATTCTGGATACTTTTCTTCTAATTTAATTAATTCTCTTAAATATTTATCATATTCTTGATCGGTTATGGAAGGATTATCCATATTATAATATTCATAATTAGCTTTTTTTAAAATTTCAGTTAATTCTTTTATTCTATTAATTATTTTTTCCATAATTTTACCAAAGTTTTTCTGGATATTCTTCTTTTTCAATTAATGAATTTAAATATTCTTTAAATTCTATTAAATCAGAAGCATATGTAATACCTTTCCATTTATCTTTAGTAGGAATTATTTTAATATCCACTAATTTTTTATTTTTCATATCATCTAAAACAGTAGGTAAATAATATTCTACTGTTGATAAGTCATCTTGATTATTAAAATATTCAATAATATCTTTATCAATATATTCATAAATATTAGGTCTTAATCCATACATTAACATAGATACTGGATGATTTTCTTCCATAGTATAAGCAGGTCTTCCATCTAAAGGCTCACCATGAATAATACCATTTATTCTTTCTACTTTACTTTCAATTATAGCATCTAGCTTACCATCTTTTTCAAAACATACTCCTCGTTTAACGCTACCATTTTCAGTTAAAGTAGAACCAATTTCATATCCAATTACACCATAATCATTTCCATTATCTAAGAATTCACTTAATAAATAAAACGGTTCTTTCCCATAAAAATCATCTGCTGAAATAACGGCGAAAGGCTCATTTACATTATCTTTTGTAACATATAAAGCATGTCCTGTTCCTAAAGGTTTTGTTCTATCACTAGGTATAGTAATCTCTTCAGGTACACTTGTTAATTCTTGAAAAGCATATTCTACTTTTATATTATTTTCTAATCTCTTACCTATAGTTTCTTTAAATATTTTTTCATTTTCTTTTTTTATTACAAAAACAACTTTTGTAAAACCTGCTCTTTTAGCATCATATATAGAATAATCAATAATAAATTCTCCGTTAGGACCCACAGGTTCTATTTGTTTTAAACCACCAAAGCGACTACCCATACCAGCCGCCATAACAACTAATGTTTTTTCCATAAAATATCCTCCATTTTTATATTAATATTATAACATTTAATTATTTATTTAACAATTATTACATTTTCTTTAAGCTTTTGTGATTTTTCATTAATTTTCTAACCCCAAAATTACGAGCAAAAGCAACACTAACAAACTTATCATCAATACCTATAACAACACCTCTACCATAGATAGTATGCATAACTATATCTCCATTCTTATATTCTACTTCATCACTAGAATACATTTCACTTTTATCTATAACTTTTTCTTCTTTTACACTATAGTTACTAGATTCAATAACGTCTTTATCTACTTCACTAATAAATCTAGATGGTGCATTAACAGTTGTTTTACCATAAAGCATTCTTTTCTTAGCATTGGTTAAATAAAGTTTTTCTTTAGCTCTAGTAAACCCAACATAACATAAGCGTCTTTCTTCTTCAATTCCTTCATCACCTTCCATAAAGGCATTTTGATGTGGAAATATTCCTTCTTCCATACCAGTAATAAATACTATAGGAAACTCTAACCCTTTAGCACTATGAAGAGTCATCAATGTTATTACTTCATCACTATCTTGATGTTCTGAAATATCTGCAATTAAACTTATTTCTTCTAAAAAATCTCCTAAATTAACAGAACCAGTACGAGCTTCAAACGAAGCAGTAATACTCTTAAATTCCATTAAGTTTTCAAGTCTTAGTTCACTATCTAAAGTTTTTTCAGCCTCTAATTCTTTTTTCATACCACTTTTATCTAGTACATAATCAATTAATTCAGTTAAAGAAAGATTTAAAGCATCATTTTGTAATTCTCTTATTAAGTTTTTAAATTCTAATTCTTTACCGGAATCTATTGCCTCAAACATAGATACATTTAAATGATTAGCAACACCTTCTAAATCTTGTACAGACTTATCACCTATTTTTCTTTTAGGAACATTTATAATTCTTCTTAAACTAATATCATCATTAGTATTATTTATTAATCTTAAATAACACAATAAATCTTTAATTTCTTTACGGTTATAGAAATAAAAACTACCAAATACTTTATATGGGAAATTATTTTTAAGCATAACTTCTTCTACATTTCTTGATTGCGCATTAGTTCTATAAAATATGGCAATATCTTTATAACTATAACCTTCACTTAATAATCTTTTTATTTCATCAACAATTAAAGTTATTTCATGTTTTTCATCATAACTTCGTAAATACTTTACTTTAACGCCATCACCTAAAGTACTATAAAGTTCCATATCTTTCCGCTCTTTATTATTTTTAATAACACTATTAGCAGCATCTAATATATTTTTAGTACTACGATAATTTTGTTCTAAAGGAATAACACATGCATCACTATAATCTTTTTCAAAGTTTAATATATTTCTAAAATTAGCCCCTCTAAAAGAATATATACTTTGATTTGCATCACCAACAACAAATATATTTTTATATTTATTTCCAATTAATTTACTCATTTTATATTGTACTTCATTAGTATCTTGATACTCATCAATTAATATATATTTATAATGTTCTTGATATTTATCAATTATTTCTTTATTACTTTTAAATAATTTAACAGGAAGAACTAATAAATCATCAAAATCTACTGAATTGTTTCTTCTTAAAACTCTATCATACTCATGATATATTTCTATAACTTTTTGTTCAGCAGGCGTATTAAAAAATTTATCTAAATCAGCATCTGTTAGTAATTCATTTTTTATAAAACTTATTTTAGTTCTAACAAAATATGGACTAACTACTTTAGGATCAATATTTTTTTCTTTCATAATCTTTTTAATCAGACTTAAAACATCATCACTATCTATTATAGTAAAGTTTTTATCCATGCCTAAAGCATCTAAATTTTCTCTTAATATTTTTAAACCAAAAGAGTGAAATGTACCTACAAAAACATGATTATCAGGAACTAATAAATTAAGTCTTTCTCTCATTTCTTTAGCAGCTTTATTAGTAAATGTTATAGCTAAAATATTATAATCACTTATTCCACTTTCTATTAAATGCGCTATACGTGTTGTAAGTACCTTTGTCTTACCTGACCCAGCCCCTGCAATAACTAAACAAGGCCCATCAACATGCATAACCGCTTCTTTTTGTCTATCATTTAATTTATCAAACATATTATTACCACCTTACCTATAAATTATATCAAAATTAATACATATAAAAAAGTAACTTTACATAAGTTACTTTAAAAACTATTATTAAAACACATTACAAGTATTTTATTTTAAAATTAAATATAGATGTATTAATTTTAAATTTAAATTGTTGTTATTTTAGAAAATTCTTTTACATTACCAATAAAATATTTTAATTTTATAATATATTTATCTAGCTTTTATATTGTAAGTTATTCAAGAATAACTTTATAAGGCTCTTGTATGGTTCCTAAACCAGTTAAAGGAATATTTCCTTTTAGGTTTATAACAGGACGAATACTCATATTCATTCCGGGGGAATAATCAGCTAATTCACCATATTCAAGTAAATAACAGAAAGCCATACCATCATCATTATCATCATATTGGCATGGTGACATTGTTCCAGTTTCCAAACCACTATATAGGTAAAAACTTCTATTACCGGTATTAGAACCAGCACTTCCGGCAAAACTTGCTTCATCGGCAGTTATTAAACCTATAGGAGCAAATAAAAGCCCGTTCCCTATACCCGAACCTGATACGGTATATAAATAAGAATTTAAACAGCTAAATTTAGGGGTTGGATTGGTAGTATAAAGTAATCTATCATATGCACCATAGTTATAAATATAATAGCCATCCGAACCGTCTGCATATACATAACCGCTTCTATCACTACAGAAACCTGATTCTTTATCTAGATAATCATCAAAACCAGGCATTCCTATGTAATTATCATACCAATCATATAAATGATCATTTAATGTTACTGTATTTTCAAAGTTCATACATTCTTGACTATCACACGTACCATGAAAAGTACTATCAACAGCTGCATAAGTTAATCGGGTATTTGAATCATTGTAACCATTTGCAAGAACTGTTTCTTTTCCAGCAGTATCTACATTGAACTTATCTCCACTGTATATCATTCTTATTGAACCATTTTCATTTATTCTGATTATTCTCCAATAAAAGCCTAAAAATTCAACATAATTATCTGTAACGTTGCCACGATAGAAATACGTCTTATTTACACTTGTGTCTGTACAAGCAGTATTAGTGTTAACATCCCAGCAGTATAACCCTACTGTTTGTTCTTCACAATTGGTTACATTGCCATTGTGATCTTTATTAGTACCATTTGTACAACTTGTATTATCAAAGTTTGGAGTTCCACTTCCCATTGTACTATTTGCTAAAATTAATGATTTTGCTGTAGGTACAAAATAAAAATAACATCTTGAATTTTTTTGAATATTTGATATTACATGTTCTCCATTTGAATTAGTGTATAATTTAACATTTTCGTCTTTTTCACCTAATACTTCACAATAACTATCAGAACTTATTGCATAATCATTTCCATTTGGCATTGCATTAATATCTTCATATTTATTAGCGTCTGAATTAAATTGTTTTAAAGCCATTATTTTCATATCAGGTATTATATAATTTACTGTACCTTCAGAAATATTAATTGTTGTTGTTTTTTTATAAGCTGCAAAACTTATTGCCAAAGCTATAGTAATACCTAATATAAGAAAAATTATTATATGTATCAGTAATTTTTTATTACTTTTTATTCTTTCAAATTTCATATTATCATCCTATTCATAATTAACTATCTTACTCTACATTTATAATATACAATAAGATGTCAAATTTTTCAAGTTATTAATTACGTATTTAAAAAAATTTCTAAATAATTATTAGAAATTTTTTTATTTTCTTTTTTGATAACTTCTTATTAATTTATCACAAGAAATGTCAGGGGTCTCTTCTAGTATACTATCAAATCTGTTTTCATCTATACAAACACCACTATTTAATACGGTAGTAGTAATTTGTTTTTTTAACATACGTTGTGCTTTTTCTAATAAATAATATTGATACATCAATTTAAGTTCATATTCTTCATCTAGTTTTTTAAAATGTATACTATATTTCTTTTTTACAGTTGTTTCATCATCTAAATCAGTATATATATCTTTTGAATATAGAAGTAATATTAAATCCATAGGTAATAAACTAGCAAATGCATTTCTTAGCTCATCAATATTATATAATGGTTTTAATCTATATATAGTTTCATTTTCTACCTTTATACTTTCAATATATTTTTCATATTTACTTTCATCATAAATTGGTTTAGTCCAAAAATCTTTATTGTTTAATTTAGCTATTTTTATAAGTTTACTTTTTATATAATTAAGTTCAGACAAAGTTACAATTCTTCTTTGTTTTAAATCATTTAAAACAATAATAACAGTTGCTATAAAATCATCATAATTAATATTTAACGTTTCCATTTTAACTCCTTAGATAAAAAAGATAAAGAATAATATCTTTACCTATTTATCTTTCTTTTTAAATTTTTTATCTTCTTTCTTATCCTCTTTTTTATCTGGTTTTGGTAATGCTTGTTTACGAGATAAATTAAGTCTTCCACGATTATCATAACCTAGCGCTTTAACAATTATTTTGTCTCCAACACTAACTACATCTTTTGGTTTTTCAACACGTTTATAATCAAGTTCAGATACATGTACTAACCCTTCACATCCAGGCCATAATTCTACAAAGCATCCAAAATCTTCAACTTTAACAACTTTACCATTATATATAGCATTAGTTTCTACTTCACGTATAACTTCTTCAATCATCTTACGTGTTCTTTGTATAATTTCTGCATCAGTATGATATATAATTACTCTTCCATCATCTTCAATATCAACTTTAACTGCATCTTTATCATTAACAGTTTTAACGTTACTAGCCTCAAGAATAATTTTAGTAATCATTTCGCCACCACGACCAATAACATCTTTAATCTTTTCTGGATTAATTTTAAATGTATCAATTTTTGGAGCGTATTTACTTAGACTCTTACGTGGTTCTTCAATACAACCCTCCATAACATCAAGAATTTGCATACGAGCTTTTTTAGCTTGCGCTAAAGCTTCTTTTAATATTTTTTCAGTTACACCTTTAATTTTAATATCCATTTGTAAAGCACAAATACCTTTTCTAGTACCCGCTACTTTAAAGTCCATATCACCCATATGATCTTCTAAACCTTGAATATCAGTTAAAATAGTATATTTTTTACCATTTTCAATTAATCCCATTGCTATACCTGCTACTGGAGCTTTTATTGGTACTCCTGCAGCCATTAAGCTTAAACATCCAGCACAAATTGTAGCTTGTGAACTTGATCCATTAGACTCTAAGATTTCACTAACTACACGAATTGTATATGGGAATTCTTCTTCACTAGGTATTACTTGAGCTAAAGCTCTTTCACCTAAAGCGCCATGTCCAATTTCTCTTCTTCCTGGAGCTCCATATCTTCCTGTTTCACCTACAGAGAAAGCTGGGAAGTTATAATGTAACATAAATCTTTTTGAATCTTCTAAACCTAAGCCATCAAGAATTTGATGTTCTCCAATAGCACCTAAAGTTGTAGTAGCTAAAGATTGAGTTTCTCCTCTTGTAAATACAGCCGAACCATGAGTACGAGGAAGTAAATCAATTTCACAAGAAAGTGGTCTAATTTCATCCATTTTTCTTCCATCAGGTCTAATTTTTTTATCAGTAATTAATTTTCTAACTTCATTAGCTTCTATTAAATGAACAATTTTTTCAACTTGTTTTAATTTTTCATCTTTATCTTCATCTTCAGCATAAACTTCTGCAAAGTTTTCTAAAGTTCTTTCTTTAACAGCATCAATAGCAGCATATTTTTCTAATTTTTCTTTAATTTGAATAGCTTGAAGCATATCTTTAGTTGCAAATTCTTCAACAGCATTTTTAACTTCTGGATCAAATTCAGCTTTTGGAAGTTCAATTTTTTCTTCACCAATTTCAGCAATAATTTCTTGTTGGAATTTACATAATTTTTTCAAATTATCGTGTCCAAACATTAAAGCTTCAAGCATTTCTTTTTCACTTAATTCTTGAGCTCCTGCTTCAACCATGCATATTGCATCCATAGAACCAGCAACAGTTAAAGATAAACTACTTGCTTCTACTTGTTCTGCAGTTGGGTTAATAACTAATTCTTTACCAACTTTACCAACTACTACACCAGCAACAGGTCCATCAAAAGGTATTTTGGAAATACCTAAACATAAGCTTGTACCAAATAGTGCAGCCATTTCTGGTGAATTATCTGGATCAACTGACAACACAGTGTTAACAATTTGTATTTCTTGGCGTAAATTTTCATCAAACATAGGACGAATCGGTCTATCAATTAAACGTGCTGCAAGTGTAGCTTGATCACTTGGTCTACCTTCTCTTTTTATAAATCCTCCAGGTATTTTACCTACAGAATATAATTTTTCTTGATATAAAACTTGTAACGGAAAGAAATCTTGTCCCATAACTTCTTTACCCATAACACAAACAGAAAGAACTACAGTATCTCCATAACGAACTAATACAGCACCATCAGTTTGTTTGGCAAGTTCTCCTGTTTCAACGATTAAATCTCTACCTAAGAAATCTAATTTAAAAACTTTTTTCATAATACTCTCCTCTAATTTTCTATAAAAAAAGACACTAAAAACATTAGTGCCCTTATTTTCTTAAATTTAATTTACTAATTACATTTCTATAACTAACAACATCATTTTCTTTTAAGTAAGCAAGTAATTTTCTTCTTTTACCAACTTTCATTAAAAGTCCACGATTTGAATGATAGTCATGTTTATGAACTTTTAAATGTTCAGTTAAATCATTAATTTCATGTGTAAGAATAGCAATTTGTACTTCAGTTGAACCACAATCTTTTTCATTCTTACCAAACTCTTTAATTAATTTAGCTTTAGTTTCTTTTGTAATAGCCATATTTTTTCCTCCTTTTTTAATTAATCGGTTTAATCCAAGTATAAATTTAAGGAGTAAATTTAAACCTAGAAATAAACTTCATAAGTATTATATTATATTAATTTATAAAAATCAACTTTTATTTAATCTAAATTATAATTTATCATAATGCGTCCACATTCTTAAAATGTGTATTTCATTTTTTTCTTCATCTACTTCATATACTATACGATGTTGTCTATTAATTCTTCTTGAATATAAGCCACTTAAATCACCACTTAATTTTTCATAAGATGGTGGATAACAAAATGGATCCTTTTGCATTAAAATTAAAATATTCTTACAATTTTTATCTAATCCTGAACTTTTTAATTTTATCTTATCTTTTAACGCTTGCTTTGAAAATTTAATAATATACTCTTTACCATTCTTCATCCGGACTAAACTCCTTAGCAGTTTCCCAATTTTCATTTTTTCTAATATTATTTATATCCTCTACAAGGCCAGGTATGCTAGATAAAAACAAAGTTTCCTCTATATTTTTCCACTCTTCTTCTGAAATTAAAACTGCATTTTTACCTTTATTATTAACTATTGTTATAGGATTAAAACCAACATTAACATCTGCAACAAGTTGAAATAAGTTTTGTCTTGCATTTGTTATATTTATAGTGCTCATCATATCACCTCACAAACTTATTATAACGTACTTTTTTGCGTACGTCAAGTTTTTTTTGTAACCTTTATTATTTTATGTGTTAAGTATCTTATATATACAAATTATTTAACTAACTTTAAACTATTAAAAATATCACTTTTAACTAATTCTAAAACTTCTTCAAAATCTAAATAATTATCATAAGTATCATTTGTCATAGTATTTTTATAAAATGACACAACTTCACCTTTTTTATTTATATAAAATTCTATTTTACTTATTATTTCTTTATGCTCATTACGTATATAAAAGTACGCTACAGCAACGTCTTCATCATAATCCTTCACTGTCTTAAATTCACTAATATAGTTATAATACGGCGTTAATAATTTTTTATTATTAATATCAAATAAAGCACAAATAGGTAATTCATCATCAATACTTTTTAAAATAAGTATATTATTATCAACAACTTGATAGTCACTAGCTAATAAATTATATCTAGTTTTTAAATCATCTTTTGGTATTAAGAAGACATAATCATCATTATCAGTTAACTTTTCTGTATACTGAATAATTATATCATTAGGAAATAAATTATACTTCTAATAAACCTTTTAGGAAATAAATCAATTATAAAATTATAATCTTCATCGACAATACCAATTAACGGTTCATCAACAATTAAATTATCATATTTCATTTTAAAATATGCATTAACAATACCAGAACCATTTTTAAATTTAACATTATTTTTAGGCAACAATATTTCATATCCTTCAAATATAGTTTTAAAGCAATTATTCATAACCAAAACACCTCAATAATGGTGCTGGAAAGAGGATTTGAACCTCCGACCTACGTATTACGAGTACGTTGCTCTACCCCTGAGCTATTCCAGCATTAATATTATTATAACAAGAAAAAACACTTTATTAAAGTGTTTATATTAATTGCGCACGCATTTTTTCTAAACTTTTCTTTTCATAACGAGATACCATTACTTGAGTCATATTAAGTTTACGCGCTACTTCTGATTGTGTTAAATCTTCATAATAACGCGATCTAATTATTTCTTGTTCACAACTATTTAAAACCTTAAAACTATCATCTAAATCTATTTTTAAATCACTATTTATAGATTTCTTATCTGGTATAACTTCATGTAAATTAAGTTCACTCGCTTCATCATCTAAACTCATCATTACTTGAGCACTATTTATAGCATCATTTACCATATTAATATCTAATTCTAAAAACAATGCTACTTCTTCATTAGATGGAATTCTTTTCATACGTTGGGCAAGTTCATAACGAGTTTTCTCAACCATTTTATATATTTTTAATAAATCTTTACTTATCTTTATATTACGATTACTATTTACAAGCTGATACATTTCTCCAAATATATAAGTATAAGCATAAGTACTAAATTTAGTTTCGCCATTATCTTTAAAGTTTTGATATGCTTTTAATAGGCCAATTACTCCTACTTGTATTAAATCTTCTTTCTCAGTATTATAAAATTTGTTTGCTATTTTTCTAATAAGTCCCATATTAGAATTTATAAGTTCATTAGTAGTCATTATATATTAATTAAATGATTAGCCGCTAGTTCATTAGAAGCCACTTTCATTCTTACCCTTTTAATTTTATTACTAATAAAATCACTTACTTCACACAAACAAATTTTACCTTTATTGGATTTAATAGCGCATTTAGTATTTAATAAAGCATCTAATCCGCATTCGTCAATATCTTTTAAATCAAATAAATTAAAAACTAAATATTTAATTTTATGCTTTAATACTACTGGTATTATATAATTATTAATTTTATAAGTAGCTTTTCTATCTAATACTCCATTTAATCTAACATATAAAATACCATTATTATATTCCATATCTACTTTAAGCATCTTATCACCTCTGCCTACTTTAATATAGAACAAATAAAATGTATTTTAAACACGTTCGACAAACTATATCAAAAGTTCTAAAAAAATGCAAAATAAAAAAGCACTAAGTGCTTATTTTACATATGGTATTAAAGCCATAAATCTTGCATATTTAATTTGTCTTGCAATATGTCTTTGATGTTTAGCACATGCTCCAGTCATACGTCTAGGCATGATTTTTCCTTTATCATTAATATATTTATTAATAATCATAACATCTTTATAATCAACGCTTTTACCAGCACACATTTGACAAATTTTCTTTTTCTTACGATAAAATTCTGCCATTATTTATTCCTCCTTTTTAGAATGGTAAATCATCATCACTTAAAGTAATTTCTTCACCAAAATCTTTAAATGGATCTTCTGAAATATCAGTAGTAGGCATTTCACTAGGCTCCATTGGAGCTTGATAATTGTTATCTACAAAAGGATTTGCACTACCTTGATTATCATTTTTTGTCCCTAGGAAGGTAATATTATCACACATAACTTCTGTAACATATCTTTTACTACCATCTTGTGCAGTATAATTTCTTGTTTGAATGCGTCCTTCAACTGCAATTTGGCTTCCTTTACGACAGTATTTAGCTAAATTTTCAGCTTGTCTTCTCCATACTACACAGTTTATAAAATCTGTTTCAGGAGTTCCACCTTGTGAATTAAATGGACGAGATACTGCGATAGAAAATGTAGCAACACTTAAATTAGATGGTGTTGTTCTAAGTTCTGGATCTCTTGCTAACCTTCCGATTAAAATTACTTTATTCATATTTTACTCCTCATCTAATTTAATAATTAAATGTCTTAATATTGTTTCATCAATTAATGCACGACGATCAAATTCATGTATTGTTTCGCTATCAGCTTCAACTTTTAATACATAGTAATATCCAGTTAATTCTTTCTTAATTGGATATGCTAATTTTCTTTCGCCCATCTCCTTAGTTTCTACTATTTTACCTTTACCATCAGTAATAATTTTTTTCATACTTTCGATAGTTTTCTTAATATTTTCAGATTCCATAGTAGTTTTAACGATGAACATGATTTCATAATTAGTCATTTTTCCACCTCCTCATGGTCTATTGGCTTAAAAACTTAATTTTAAGCAAGGAGTAATTCATTTACTCGCTTAGTAGTATAACAAAAAAATATTGATTTGTAAACTATAATTACTATAAATTTATATGTATATAAATAAAGAAATTACTTAATTTCCTTAAATAATTTCTTAATATCTTTAGCTTTTGTATAAATCATAAATAAATTAGCAATTTCTAATATACAAGAAAGAACTATAAATATACCAGTCAACTGGATGATATCCATAGATGCCATTGGATTAATAAGCATTAATAATCCAAAAATAAATAGTAAAATACTAGTAACTAACATGATTATCCAACCATCATAACTAATTTTTTTTAATTTGAAAGTCTCCAATAATTTAACTGTAGAAATTACAATTAAATACATGCCTATGGTAAGAGTCAATATTTTAATAATTTTTAGTGGATTTAACATTACAAACAAGCCTAATATTAATAATAATACTCCCATAAATATTTTAAATTTAAAAATTGGTAAATCTTTTCTCATTAAAAATTCATAGATAGCAAATATTCCAAAAAATATAAAATATAAACCTATAATAATGCCTACGATATTCGCTGTCACGTATGGATTCATATAAATAATAAATCCAAATACTAAAAATAAAATATTAAGTACTATATCTGCTAAAATAATTTTATTAAATTCAAAACTTATTTTTTCTAAAAAGCTTTTTTCTTTCTTTTTCATTTTTATCCTCCTATTATTATTATACTATGTTTTAAGTAGTAGTCAAATAAATATTTTGTCGTAAAACTTTATATTTTTAATATTTTATTTACGCGTTTAGTAAATATTTTTTTAACATAAATAGACAAAAAGACTAGATTATGCTATAATATATTTCCTTTGAAAGGGGAATAAAAATGCATATTAAAGAATTAACTATTGCAGAATTTGATGCTTATGCTAAAGCAAATATCTTAGGTTCATATTATCAAAGTTCATCTTACGCTTTATTAATGGCAGAAAACAATTTTGATTATGATTTAATTGGGTATGTAGATGAATTAGGTGTTATACAAGCTGCTGCTTTAATATTAATTAAAAAAATTGGTATGTATAAATATGGCTATTCTCCTAAAGGTTTTTTAATTGATTATTTTAATTATGATTTATTAAAATCATTTACAGGAGCTATAAAAAAATATTATTCTAAAAAACTTGCTTTTATAAAAATTAACCCTGAAATTGCAATCGGTGAAATAAATAAAGAAAACAAATTAACTAATTATAATCAAAATATAGTTATTAGAGATTATTTAAAAGAGCTAGGGTATAAAAAATTAAAAGATAATTTATATTTTGAAGCATTATTCCCAAGATTTAATGCAATTGTAAATTTAGAAGAATATGATTTTAATAATCTAAATAAAAATACTAAAAATAAAATAAGAAAAGCTGATAAAAAAGGATTAGTTATAGAAAAAGTTGAACGTGAAGGTTTAGATATATTATTTAATTTTATTAAAAATAAAAAAAATAGAAATGAATTTTATTATAAAAATTATTTTAATGTTTTTGAAAAAAATAATTCATGTGATCTGTTTTTAATCAAAATAGATTATGAAAAATATTTATTGAATAGCAAAAATTTATATGATAAAGAGTTAGAAAAAAATAATATATTATCCCATAATTTAATTAATGATCCTAGCGAAACAAATATAAATAAAAAAATGAATTCTGATAAAGCACTACTATCATATAAAAATGATATTGAATACGCTACTCATTATTTAAATAAAAACGAAAAAACCTATATAGCTGGAGCTTTAACTATTAAATTTAATAATAGAATTAATATTGCAATTAGTGGTATTGATACTAAATATAAAGCATTTAATGCTAATTATTATTTGCATTATAAAATATTAGAATACTATAAAGATGCTTATAAATTTGTAGATTTAAATGGGATTACTGGCGATTTTACAAATAATAATCCATATAAAGGTTTAAATGATTTTAAATTAGGTTTCAATCCCCATTTATATGAATTTATTGGAGAATTTGATTTAATTCTAAACGAAAATGCTTATTATACTTTAAATAAAAAAGGATTGCTAGCTAAAGAATTTAATCATAATAAGCCTAAAAAACAATAATTTTAATTTATTAAAAAAATATTCAAATTGAATATTTTTTTCGTATATTTCTAAATTTATTATATTAAGGAATATAATACGGACTGTTTATAGTTCCTGTTCCAGCTATTTTATTTGGTTTTATATTTATCACTGGGCGGACAACTGTTCCATTTGAATTTATAACGGTGTAACAGATGTCACCATTAATTCTGATTCGCAAAACATACGACGTCCCGCCAGAAGAATAGGTTGGGGACATTGTCCAATATTCTACACCCGTATATAAATAATATTCTTTATTATTTCCTTCTTCGCTAGATATATTATAATGTAAAGCTCCAGCAAAAGCTGCTTCATCTGCAGTAATTAAACCAATCGGATAGTCTAATGATTTATTTCCATTACCTGAAATACTTGTTGTATATAGATTATTTTTAATGTCAGGACATTTAAATGATGGATTTTTGATTGACCTGCTTAATCTAACATAAACTCCGTAATATGTGTTAGTAGTTCCTGTCCCTCCACCTTCTATTGTTCCATTGGAGTTTGTATATGCGCTTCTATCTCCACAAAATCCAGATTCAATATCTAAGTACTCTTCATAATCTTGTAGTTCATTATCTTCACTCTCATACCATGATTCTAGAGCTTTTAACACTTCTGATTTTGTTCCATTACCATTTGCAGTACCCAATGTATATTTAAATCCTACATATTCTGCTTGATCTTTGCTTGTATTAAATGCGCTTTCCCCTATTTGAAAATATGTGGTTTCACTATCATCATATCCATTAGATAATACTTCTTCTCTGTTTTCTAAATTATCTATAACACTGGCATCTCCGGTATATATCATTCGTATAGAACCATTACCATTTATTCTAATAATTCGCCAATAAAATCCAGCAAATTTCATATAGTTATCAGTTACATCTCCACGATAATAATAAGTAGTACCATCATCATCTGCAGCTTTATAAATACCTACTGTTGCTTCACATGTTGTATCATTTGCAGTATCACATGTTGAATAACTTGTTTTACTAAAATTAGGTGCCCCTTCACCTATTTTACTATGAGCAAGGATATAATCTTTAACTCCTCCTGCTTCACTTATAATATCTAGTTTAAAGTTAGCGGTCTTATTCTCTATATCTTCACTAATTAAACTATCATCTAACCATATTCTTAAATACTTAGTTTCTGTTTGGGTTCCTATTTCTAAAACTCCACTTTCAATTTTATAATAATTTATTCCATTTTGTGTAAACGAACCATCTTTATCTATTAAACTTGATAATATAACTGGTTCAGTGAACTCATTACCGTTATCACTTATTGATATGTATATATAATCATGATTTACTGTATTTGTTTCATTTGTGTATAAATATATTTCATATGTGGCAGGTATATCACTATTTGAATTACTTATTGTATAAGAAATTGGTTCTAATTCTTTAGCTTCATCTAAACTTATAACATTTGATACATTAATAGGATTATTATTATTTACGCCACTTATAGATAATTCTAAGGTTCCTGCTTTTATAACTTGATTTAATTCATTTGATTTTACATCAAAAAAGATAGCATAACTTATTCCAATTAATGCTATGGAAATTAGTACTATAGCAAGTGCTATAACAGTAGTTTGTTTTTTTATGATATCCTGTACTTTCATACTATCCCACCGTATTATAATAATAACATAAAAAACAGATAAAATAAAGGTTATTTTATCTGTTTAGAAAATAATTTTTTTGATATATCTTATTCTATATTTTCTTCAGCTACTTCACTAATTATATATAAATTTATTGTTACAGTCTCTTCTTTGATATCTTGTGTTATCATATCTTCATCTAACCATAATCTTAATTCTGTTGTTGTTCCAGTTACTCCAGGCTGTAATGTATTTGAATCTATTTTATAATAAGTATTATTATCTACTGTTAATATATCATTCTCACTTAAATCTGTTATACCAAAATATTCTTCTTCATCAATTGATAATTTGACATAATCTAATATATTTTCATTTTGTATGTCTAGGTATATAGTATATGAAGCTGGTAAAGTACTTTCTTCTGTATGATTAACTGTATATGTAGCAATTGGTGAAGATGATATTCCAACATCATTTATCATTACTAAAGAATCCCCATCAATATTTGTTAATTCTTCTTCAGTTGCTGATATAATTAATTTTAAAGTTCCTGCGGTTATAACTTGATTTTTAGTATTTGCTTTTACATCAAAAAATATTGCATAACTTACCCCAGTTAATGTAAGTGCTACTAATACTATAGCAATAGCTACTACTGTAGTTTGATTCTTCAATATATCCTTTATTTTCATTCTACTCACCATATCATAATAATAACATAAAAAAGTGATAAAATAAACTTATATTTTATCACTTTTTTAAAAAACATTGTTTTCAATGAAATCGTATGAATAATTATTGTTTTTACCAATGATTGTTGGCTTTATATCAAAATAGTTTGTATCTGCAGATATATATGTATCAACTAACGTATATATTTCTTTATTTCCTTTATTTTCACTATAAAAATCTTTTAAATTATAATTTTCTTCATTGATTTTTATTGTTGAATTTAATACATCAATATCTTCATTTACTACTAATAATATTTTATAATTCTTATTTATATAATACTCATTTGTAGCTATAATTGTATCTATATCATTTTCTTCATAAATATCAAAGTACATATTATAATCATCTAATGTTGTTACTTTAGCTGTACTAAATCTCTCTTCAAAATTTTTCCATATAGGTATAGAAATTATTACAAAACCTATTACAATAATTATTTCGACAATTTTTCCCCAAATTAACTTGTCAACCAAAATATATATCCCCCTTAATTACAGTAATTATAGCATATTTACATAAAAATGTCAAAAAGTGTCATATTAGACACTTTCTTTATTTTACTTTCCAATATCCACCATTATCAGGGCCAATTCTTTCTATAAAATTATTGTCTATTAATTTTTTTAAATTATATTTAACGCCATCAGTAGTAATCTTAAGTTCTTTTGCTAATTCATTTCTTGTTATTTTTGGATTATCTTTTATAAGATTTATTATTCTTATTTGACTGTGGTTTAACTTTATTTTCTGGGTAGTTTTCTGGGTAGTTTTATTTAATGATGAATTAATGCAATTTAACATAAACTTTATAAATATATTAGCATTACCATTTATATGACAAGTTGCTATTGAATTATAATACTCTTCATGATTTAAATATATTTCTTCTTCAATTGGTATATATTTAAAATTTGAATTCCAACTAGTTAAAATTAAACTTACCCAAAATCTGGCTATTCTTCCATTACCATCACTAAATGGATGAATATAAACAAAATAATAATGAAATACGGCTGATAAAATTAATGGATGTATTAGGTTTTCATTATCTTTTAAATATTTAAATAAACTTTTCATTAGTGGTGGCACTAATATAGATTCAGGCGCTGTATAAATTATATTATTTCCCTTTTTTACTGCTTCACCATGATTTCTATAGCATCCGTTATCATCTTCAAAATACTTCATTAAAAGAGTATGTGCTTTTAAAAAATCTTCTTCACTTTTCCAATCATATTTATCTATATTTTCATATAATTCGTTTGCATTTTTTACTTCTTGAATTTCTTTTCTATCACCTAACACCACTTCATTATCAATGATTCTTTCAACTGAATTTAAGGATAAAGAATTAGCCTCTATAGCAAGAGAAGAATAAATAGATCTAACTTTAGATTTTATTTGCAAGTTTCTTTTTTTACTGTTATCATTTATAACTATTAAAGAAAGTTTTTTTTCTATTTTTTTAATACTATTTTTGTTTTCATCGCTTATGTAAAATATTGGTTCTATGGTATCTATATTTCTCATTCTAACCTCATTTTCAACTCGTTTTATTTAACAACTATATTAACTATTTTTCCTTTAATAATTATTATTTTAACTATTTCTTTACCATCAATATGTTTTAATACATTTTCGTTTTGTAAAGATTTTTCTTTGATTATTTCTTCAGAATCCTCCGTACTAATTGTTATTTCACCACGTAATTTACCATTTACCTGTATTCCTATAGTTTTTTCATTTTCAATAGTTTTAGCTTCGTCATATGTTGGCCATGGTTCATTTGCTATAGACTCATTATGTCCTAATTTTTCCCATATTTCTTCTGTCATAAATGGTGTAATTGGGTTTAATAATTTAATAAATCCTTCAGCATAAGCTCTTGGAAATACATTTTCTTTATATACGGCATTTATAAATATCATCATTTGACTTATTGCAGTATTAAAGTTAAGTGTTTCATAATCATTTGTAACTTTTTTTACTGTTTGATGATAAATCATTTCTAAGTTTTTATTTTCTTCATCTTTTATTTTATTTTCTTCAGTATATAATCTCCATACCCGGTCTAAGAACTTACGACTTCCTTCAACTGCACTATTATTCCATGGTTTATCAGCTTCAAGTGGTCCCATAAACATTTCATAGAATCTTAATGTATCTGCACCATACTTATTTACTATATCATTTGGATTAACTGAATATTCTGGATATCTTTTACCCATTTTAATACCATTTGAGCCTAAAATCATTCCTTGATGAACTAACTTTTTAAATGGTTCTTTAACTGGCACTAAACCTTTATCATATAAATAATTGTTCCACATACGTGAATATAATAAATGCCCTACTGCATGTTCAGGTCCACCTACATATAAATCTACTGGCATCCAATGTTTTAATAATTCTTGGTTAGCAAACTCTTTATCATTATCTGGGTCAATATATCTTAAGAAATACCAACTAGATCCGGCTGATCCTGGCATTGTAGATGTTTCTCTTTTAACTTTCTCACCTTTGTAAGTTAATTCTTTCCAATCCGTAGCACTTTCTAATGGACTTAAACCATTCTTAGGAGAATAATCTTCTAATTCTGGTAATACAAGTGGTAAATCTTCATCATCTAAAGCCATAGATGAACCATCTTCTTTATGTACTATTGGAATTGGTTCTCCCCAATATCTTTGACGAGCAAAAATCCATTCTCTTAAACGATAATTTATTTTCTTTTTACCAATATTATTTTCTTCTAACCATTCAATCATTTTATTAATAGCAGTAACTTTGTCTAAACCATTTAAAAATTCAGAATTAATATGTACTCCGTCTCCAGTATAAGCTTCTTCTAAAACATTTCCACCCTCAATTACTGGTATAATATCTATATTAAACTTTTTAGCAAATTCATAGTCTCTTTCATCGTGAGCTGGTACTGCCATTATGGCACCTGTACCATAACTTGCTAAAACATAATCGCTTATCCAAATAGGTATTTCTTTATTATTAACAGGATTTATAGCATATGCTCCAATAAAAACTCCTGTTTTTTCTTTATTTAATTCTGTTCTTTCTAAATCTGATTTTTTAGCACATTCTTTTTTGTAATTATCAACTTCTTCTTTAAATTCTTCTGTAGTTATTTCATCTACTAAAATATGTTCAGGTGATAATACACAGTAAGTTGCTCCAAATAATGTATCACATCTCGTTGTAAATACTGTAAATGTTTTATCACTATCTTTTATTTTAAAATCTACATGCGCTCCAATACTTTTTCCTATCCAATTTCTTTGTATTTCTTTGGTAGATTCTGGCCAATCTATTTCATTTAAACCTTCTAATAACTTTTCAGAATACTTAGGCATATCAATTACCCATTGACGCATATTTTTTCTAATTACTGGATATCCGCCACGTTCACTTTTGCCATCAATAACTTCATCATTAGCTAAAACTGTACCTAATTCTTCACACCAGTTAACTGGCATTTCTATTTCTTTAGCTAAACCATCTTCATAAAGTTTTTTAAATATCCATTGAGTCCATTTATAGAATTTAGGATCACTTGTACTAACTTGTCTATCCCAATCATAAGCAAAACCTAACATCTTTAACTGATTAGTAAAAGTTTTAATATTTTCTTCAGTAAAAATGCCTGGATGATTACCTGTTTTTATTGCATATTGTTCTGCTGGTAAACCAAACGAATCAAAGCCCATTGGATGTAATACATTAAAACCTTGCATTTTTTTCATACGGCATACAATATCTGTAGCAGTATAACCTTCAGGATGTCCAGCATGTAAGCCTACTCCTGATGGGTAAGGAAACATGTCTAATGCATAATATTTAGGCTTAGTAAAATCCCATATGTCTGTTTTAAAAGTTTTATTCTCTTCCCAATATTTAATCCATTTTGTTTCTATTTCTTTTGTGTTCATTTTTTATCCTCTTTTCTTTTTAAATAACTTCCGTATATTTCGTATAGTGAATATATAAGTCCAAATAATAAGACAAATGCGATTAATAATTGCCACATTATTTTAAACGGAAACATTATTATTACACTTGATACAATTGATATAATAAAACTGTTAATTATAGATATCCATAAAATCATATTTTCTTTATTTAATTTTCTCTTGTCTAGTTTGAATTTTGCAACTAAATAATCAATTTCACTTATATTTTTAACTTTTTTCTTTTTACCTTTTTTAGTAGTTCCATTATTGTTTAATAACTTTAATTTCCTTTTATTGATAAAAAAATAATCCACTATAAATATAATTATAAATAAGGTTAAAAAAATTAATAAACTCTCTTCGTATTTCATATATCCTCCTAAAATAAAAAAGTGGTACTATCAAGGGCGAATTAATCGCGGTACCACCTTTATTTATTACTTTATTAGTCTTTAAGGGAACTATCCCACATACTCTAAAAAGCAAGTTCATAATCTTTTACGTTAATTTTCACCAACCATTAACTCTCTATAGGTAAAATTAATTACTACTACTCTTTTTTTCAACGTATTTATCATATTTTACTAAAATTCTTTAACATAATCAAGTAGTTTTATAAACATTTTTATAAACTCGTCTGATAATCCTTTTTTCTTTAATTTTTTTAGTGCTATTCTCTTTTTATTAATAGCTTCTTCATTAAAAATTATAGCAGCGATATCTTCTTTTAAACTTGTTATTATGTTTAAATCATTTATTATATTGTTAATATCTTCTTTAATTAATCTACCCGAATCTATTTCAATATTTTTACCACTACATTTGATTTTCAACTCTGTAACAGTTGATACATTATTAGCTATAATTATTAAGTCATTATCTTCTTCATATGCTTCTAATGCTATTTCTTTATCGTTTATGTATCCTTTTATTTCTTCAGCTTGTTTTGTATTTCTAAATCTAATTTTATAATTACGATTGTTTGGTATTATTCCTGACTTACCCTCAATTGGTTTAATAACTAATGTGTAATTATTTGCTAAATAAGTATAATCTATTGCTGTTATAATATAATAACCTTCTTCATGTAATCTTGAAATACCATCATCTTCATATAGTTTGTAGATATTGCTTCTGCCTGGAAAAACATGAATTTCCATATTAACTGGTGCATTAGTATCATTTAAGTTTTCAGGTAAAATTGCTAAAGGAATTATTGCTCCACTTTTAGCAAATACTGGATAATCCTCATCTTTATAAAATGCTATGTACCTTCTATCTCCACTAAATTTTTTACCAGTTTTAAAATCATACCATATTCCTTTAGGTAAAAATATTTCTTCTACACATCTATTCATAGTAAGATCTTTAGGTTTGGTAATCGGTTTTACTAACAATTCACTACCAAAATAATATTCATTTTTATATTTTGGTTCATCATATATTTCAGGGTACGTATAATATAAAGGTTGGATAAGAGGTAGTCCTATCTTATGATATTTATAGCCTTCTGTATAAATATATGGTATTAAACGATGCCTTAAATTACAATAGTCTTTAGCTATAGTATAAGTTAAAACATCCCATTCCCATGGTTCTCTTTTGTAATAGTGGCCTCTTTCACATGCTAATCTAAATATTGGACTAAATGTTCCTAATTGTACATATCTTCTATATAATTCAGGATCTTCTTTACCACCTTTGAATCCTCCGATATCATGGCTCCACCATGAAACTCCAATATTACTTGCACTAGAATTGAATGAAGGTAAGTAATCTAAAGTATCATAACCAACATTTGTGGGGCCTGAATAATGAATTCCATATAAATGAGATGCGGTTAATCCATTTCTTGAGAAAACAAGTGGTCTATATCTATTATCTTTTATATAATTATTAAAATGATAATGATTTAAAGCTTTTAAACTTTGTAAATTATATTTGTAATCTATCCAATAAAAATCAATTCCTAAACTATCTAATGGTTTAATTAAATTTTCAAAATATATTTTTATAAATGTTCTATCAAAAATGTTAAAAGGAATATTTCTAGCATTAACTAATCCTAATTCATTGGTAATTTTTTTAAATTTTTCTTCTTGATATCCAATACCTTCTACGGGATCAATGTTAAGTCCTATATGTATGCCTCTATCGTGCATATAATTTGTAAATTCATAAGGGTCCGGAAATAATTCTTTAGAAAATGTAAATCCTGTTTTAAATTTATTTAAATTGTTTTTATCTTTAATATGCCAAAATTCATTTAATAAAATTATTGATAAAGGTACGTTGTGATTATTAAATGTTTTTATTAGTTTTATTGTATCTTTAAATGAATATATAACATCTTTGTGCCACCAAATACCTAACGCATACCTTGGTATTAATGGGGGATATCCCGTTAAAGTATAATAATCTTTTAAGCATAATCCAAAATCTCTTCTATAAATAAATAAATAGGTATCTACTCTTTTTTCAGAAGGTTTTACTAAGAAACCATCTTCCATAAATACTAAATTATTTGAATCATCAATTGATGTAAATCCATCGGTAGAATATAAACCTTTTTCTAATGGTTCATTGATATCGTTTTCTAAAGATGTTTTAGTTGCTCCATAATTTCTTACTTCAGGATGATTGTAATACCATATTTTATCACTGTTAGTTAAACTTACTTTTAAGTTTTGATCAGGAGCATATTTAGGACCAATAAATGGTTTGTCTTTTATATATTTTAAAATAAAATACTTAGTTTTAATTACTAGTTTTTTGTCATTTTCTTCAACTTGAAATTCAGGTACAGAAAAATTACGGAATCTTGCAAATTCAGTTGGTTGGTCAAAAAAAATGCCTTTTTCATTATATTCAAATCTTATTAATCTCTCTGATAATATCGTTATTCGATATTTACTACCTTGAAAAATTGATTTTGGATTACTAATGGCATTTTGGTAATTTACTTTGAAATGTGAATCTAAATTAGCCACACTAACCTACTCCCTTTTCTACTATTAATATAATAACATATTTAAAAAAACAAAACAATAATTATATAATTAAAAAAAGATTAATAATTTAATCTTTAAATAATACTTTTGCAGTTCTTAACATTTGTGCCGTATATCCATATTCATTGTCATACCATGCTACTACTTTAACTAAATTGTTGCTTACGTTAGTTAATAAACCATCAACTAATGCTCCATGTTTTTTACCTAATATATCACTTGATACTACTGGGTCAAAAGTAATTTTTATTGTGTCATCTTGATTATTTTTAAATATATTATTTATTTCTTCTACTGTAGTTTCCCTTTTTGGAATAAATGTTAATTCTACTAATGAACCATCTTCTACGGGAACACGATAAGAACCTCCATCAAGTTTACCATTTAATTCTGGTATAACTTTACCTATAGCAGATGCTGCACCTGTGGAAGTAGGTACAATATTTGAAGCACATGCCCTTCCTCTGCGAGCTTTAATTCCTTTCTTGTGTGAAATATCTAATGTTGCTTGATCGTTGGTATAAGCATGGATAGTAGACATAAACCCATTTTCTATACCTATGTTACGTTCTAAGATGTTTACTATAGGTGCTAAACAATTTGTTGTACAACTTGCTGCTGAGATTACTTCTTCAGTGCCATCTAAAATATTTTCATTAACACTATAAACTATTGTTTTTACATTGTCTGATTTAGATGGTGCAGATATTAATACTTTTTTTGCTCCTGCTTTTATGTGTTTATAAGCTTTATCATATTCTGTAAATTTACCAGTACACTCAAGAACTAAATCAACACCAAGTTCTTTCCATGGTAAATTCTCTGGATCTAATTCATTATATACTTTTATTTTTTTTATATTGTTGATAACAATGTCATTATCAACATAACTAATTAAATCTTCATGAAATGCACGATGAACTGTATCATATTTTAATAAATAAGATAGTTCTTCAGCCGTACCTAAATCATTAATTGCTACTATATCGAAATCTGTAGATGTTATAATTTGTCTAAAAGCTAATCTACCTATACGACCAAAACCGTTTATCGCTACTTTAATCATGCTTTCCTCCTCCTATGAATTCTCTTAAAATACTTGATTTACTTACATAATCACTGCTTATTGGGTAGAAACTACGTAAAAAATATAATAATCTTCGAGCTTCTTCATAATATTCTGAGTTTGTATCTATTGATAATAATAATGGTTCAATGTATACTTTTAAAACACCTAATTCGTACGGTAATGCTGTATTAATTATAGTGTTGGCTTGATGGGTAAATGGGAAAATATATTTTGATTCGCCATTTCTAACGCTTTGCCATCCTTCAATTGTTTTACTAACATCGTGTCCTCTAGTTCTATTATCTCTTATTATTCTTCTAATTAATCTTAAATCAATAGTTGATATATAATTGTGTCTGTCTATATTTAATGGTATAAATGGGCTTAAATATATTTTATATTTATACTTTTGAGGAATAAATGGTGTCAAATCATCATTTAAACAATGTAGTCCTTCCATTAATATTATGCTGTTTTCTTTTAATTTTATTATATTATTATGATATTCTTTTTTGCCTGCAATAAAATTATATGTTGGTACGTTTATTTCTTTACCTTTTAATAAATTAATTAAATCTGTATTCATTAAATTGATATCGATGGCATTTAAACATTCAAAATCGTAATTTCCTAACTCATCTTTTGGTGTATCTACTCTATCTACAAAATAATCATCAGTTGAAATACATATTGGGTCATATCCTCTACTTCTTAAGTATGCTCCTAAAATTCTTGTTGTAGTTGTTTTACCACTACTTGAAGGTCCTGCAATCATTATAAACCGTGTTTCATTATTTCTAATTATTTCATCACATGCTTGTTTAATTTGACTTGTAAATTGTAATTCACATGATTCAATAAATCCCTCTATTTTACTACTACTAACTAAATTATTTAAATCAGATACGTATGGCGCATTTAGTTTTTTAAGCCATGTTGCCCCTTCGTAAAATGATTTAATAATATTTTCATGATGTACATATTCTGGTATTTCTCCAAATGATAAATTACTTGGATATAAAATTACTATACGATTATTATCTAAGTATTTAATATCAAATTTACTTATACTCTTAGTACTATATGGCATTGGTGTATAGAAATAATTTAAATAATCTTTTAATTTATATAATGTGACAATGTGGTCGCATGTTCTTGCATTATTTGCTTTTTCGGGTGATAATGAAGAACTATAAAACTTTATTGCTTCTTTTTTTAAAATATTGTATTTTACAAATTGATGATCATCAATTATTATTTTAGCCATTGCTTCTTTTATTTTTGATATGTCATTAGAAGTTAAATTTTTGTTACATTTTATTTCACCAAACATGCCGCCTGGTACACTATGCAAATAATGAATTTCAGCATTTTTAAACACTGTTTTTAATGCTACTTCTAATATAAATTTAACTGCTGATTTATACATTTTAGCACCGTTTAATGATGTTACATCAAAAAACTCTATAGTTTCATCTTCCATAGCTTTATCTGTAAGTGATAATATTTCATTATTTTTTTGGACACCTAAAACACTATCTTTTAGTTTAGATAGTTTGCTTATTTCTAAATAAGTTGTTCCTTTTTCAACTTCTATTTCTTTGTTAGTATCATAAATAATTTTTATTTTTTCCATGTCTATACCCCATATTCTATTATATATTATCATATTTTATCTGTTTTGTCACAAATATTTGCTATTTTATTATGAATAAATTTAATTTTTTTTTACTATATAATATATAGGTGATTTTATAATGAATATTATTCCAACAGTTATTGAAAAAAGCAGTAATAAAGAATATGCATATGACTTATACTCAAGACTTTTAAAAGATAGAATTATTTTTTTAAGTGGTGAAATTAATGATAATGTTGCTAGTATTGTTGTTAGTGAGCTATTATATCTTGATTCAATAAATAATGAAGATATTTATTTATATATTAATTCTCCTGGTGGTTCTGTTACTGCAGGCTTAGCAATTTATGATACAATGAATTATATCAAGAGTGATGTTAGGACAATTGTAGTTGGTTTCGCTGCTTCAATGGGTGCGTTTTTGTTATCGAGTGGCGCTAAAGGAAAAAGATGTGCTTTACCTAATGCCGAGGTTATGATACACCAAGTTTTGGGTGGAGCTTCTGGGCAAGCTACGGATGTTAAAATTCATGCTGAACATATTCTTAAAACAAAAAAGAAATTAAATGCAATTTTAGCTTCTAATACTGGTCAAAATGTAAATAAAATTATTAAGGATTGCGAACGTGATAATTTTATGAGTGCTGATGAGGCTTTTAAATATGGGCTGATAGATCAAATTATTTAATTATCTTTTTAAATGATTATGTTCGTAAATTCCAAATTCTCCTTCTATTCTTCTTAACGTAAATCCTGCTTTTTTTGCTACTTTTATTGAAGGAATGTTTGTGAAAGTAATTTCTAAAATAGGATTTTCTATTCTTTCTAATAATTTTTTTACAGCTTCCGTTGCTGCTCCTTGCCCCCTATATTCTGGATAAATTTCATAAGCTACGTGATTAAGAGAGGTAAATAATATCCCTATGTTTTTATTTATGTCTTGATCATAAATATTAAAAAATAACTCATTATTTTGACTTTTTACTTCAATTAATTTAATGTTCATTTTTATTTCTTCTCTCTGTGTTTTTTTATTAAATTTCTAATTTTTATAAAGTGATGGTTTACGCCACTTTTTCCTATTTGATAATCAGTTTCTAAACTTATTATATCTGCTAATTCTTTTAATGAAACTTCTGGATATTTTTCACGATAATCGAGAACTATTTTGGTGGTATCTTCTAATAAACTATATAGTTCATTTTCTTTTAAATATTTTATTTCTTCTAATTGCCTTAATCCTGTACTAATTGTTTTTTCTTGATTAGCTATTTCGCAATTATTAAGCCTATTGACCATATTTTTATGGTCTCTATATATCCTTATATCCTCAAAATAAAAGTATGCATTGGTGGCTTGAAACATTCTAATTATTTCACTTATAACCTCGGCATTTTTTATATATATCATGTATTTTGAATTTCTTTTAAGATGTTTTGCTATAATTTCTAATTCTTTAAAAAGATTTGTTATATATACAGCTTCTCTATTCATATTTGTTACTATTTCTAAATGATATCCACTGCTTGCTGGATCATTTACTGTTCCTGTTGCTAGAAATACTCCTTGTAAATAAGCTATTTTTTCTTCTTTTGTGCCAAAAAAATTATCATCTGGTAGTACTTTTTTGTTTTTACTTATAATATTCAAAAATTCTAAAATATAATCAACTTTTTCATTTATAACTAAGATATAAATTTGTTTTACTCTAAAACGCTTTTGATTTCTTATTATAATTTTGGGGTGTATATTAAAAATCTCTTTAAAATTTGTATATATTCTTCTTGTAATGCTGGCATTTTCTAAAGTTATGGTTATACTATCTTTTATAATAGCTGAGAACCTTACAAATCCTGATAACTCACATATTCTTTCAGCATCATTTATTTTATTTTTTACTATCTCTTCTTTTACTCTTATAGTATATGTCATCTTATTCTTTCTCCATTAATATCGAAAATACTAAATATGCAGTTTTTAAAGTATCATGACGCAAAAAACCATCTTCAACTGTATATATTTTATCTTTTATAACTCTTATATTCATTAGTTTTAATTTATCTTCATCTAATTCTACCGGATCTTTTTGTTCCTCTGTAGCATATTTTTTAACTAATTCTATAGGTATTGGTTTATTATTAGCTAATACTAGATTAATTGTGCCTTTACCAATATATTGCTCTAATATTTTTATATGATCACTAACAGTATAACCATCTGTTTCTCCTGGTTGAGTTACTAAGTTACATATATACAATTTAGGAGCTTTACTATCTTTTAAAGCTTTAACTATACTTTTTATTATAATATTAGGTATTATGCTAGTTAATAGGCTACCTGAAGAAAATATAATTAAATCTGCATTTTTTATTTCTTCAATTACTTCTGGGTTTGCTTCTACTTTTTTATCATATTCTATTTTTTTTATTTTTTTATTAGTTTTAGTTATGCTTGTTTCTCCAAAAATCTTTTTATTATCTTCTGTTATACCAATTAATTCAGCATTATCTTCAGTTATAGGTAATATTTTGCCTTTAATATCTAATAATTTTGCCAATACTGGAATTGCACTTGCAAAGTTGCCTTTTTGTTCTAATAATGCTGTTAAAAGCAAGTTTTTAATTGAATGATTACCTAAACTTTTTGACTGTTTAAATCTATAATTCATTAAGTTAACTATATCTTCATCCATATTACTCATTGATAGCATTACTTTAGAAATATCTCCTACAGCAGGTATATTAAAATCTTTTCGTAATTTTAAGGTAGACCCGCCATTATCAGATACTGATACAACTGCAGTTATATCAATTGGAAATAATTTTAATCCTTTTAATAATTGTGAAAGTCCTGAGCCTCCACCAAAAATAACTATTTTTTTCATTTTCATCACTACTATTACTTTAACATAAATTACTTTAAATTAGAACCACTTTATTAATTATTTTATGCTTCTAAGAGTTTTTATATTATAAAAATGACTTTCTATATTAAACCATTTAATTTGTATATCATCTTGTTTTATTGTTACTTTTTTACTATTTCTTAAATTTCTATCATATGCTTTTATATTTAATGCACTAATGTTTATAAAATTAAAATTTATTGTTTTATAATTCAATAAATATTTAATTATTTCTTCTTTAGTTGCCCACATAAAAGTTCTTGGTGTCCCATAAATTATAGCATCACAATCATAATGTTGCTTTTCTGTACCTTGAATTAAAAACCTTACTATAAAGTTTAATAGTAGGTAATATTCATTAAATTTATTTCGTATAGTGTTAATGTCCTCCTTGTTTGATTCTATATAATCTTTTGATTTTACTCTATTTCCATTCAAATATCCTTTCATAAATTTATCAAATTTTTCTATAATAAAATTATCAACACCAATTTTTGTTAAAAAAGGATAAAAAGTTTTTATACTTTCTTGATGAATTGAAGGGTGTTTACCTGTTTTTATACTTAGTCCTCTTATTTCTTTATTTATTTTTATTTTAATATCTGCTTTTTCACAAAATTTACTTTTCCAACATATAAGTCTATCTGTACTTTTTATAGTATCAAAAATATTATATAGCAAATCCTGACAATCTTTATTTAAATTTCCAACTATTTTATTATTTAAAAATAAAACAAAATCATATTCATTTTTTATGCCTTTTTGCATTCAATCACCTCAAATTTATATAATAGCATAAACAAAGTGAAAAATTTGTCAAAATATATACTATATATCGATAAATTTAAAAAAATTATTATATCAAATATAGATCTTCATATAAATTTTGTTAGTACTAATAAAAATTTGAATAAGTATTTTATATTTAAACATAAAAAAAGCCCATAAACACTGGGTTTTAGGGCTTTTGAAAGCATAAAAAAATTGGCAACTACCTATTTTCGCTTACACTATCGTCGGCGTTCTAGTGCTTAACTTCTCTGTTCGGGATGGGAAGAGGTGTACCCACTAGGCTATCGTTACCAATAAAGGATTTTGTCCTTTAAAAACTTGATAATGCTTTACTCATTAAATTAATTAAATAAATAAGTTAAATCCTCGATCTATTAGTACTGGTCAGCTCAACGTATCACTACGCTTCCACACCCAGCCTATCAACCTTGTAGTCTACAAGGAATCTTACTTCACGAAGAATGGGAAAATTCATCTTGGAGGAGGCTTCCCGCTTAGATGCTTTCAGCGGTTATCCCGTCCATACATAGCTACTCTGCACTGCAACTGGCGTTACAACAGATACACCAGAGGTATGTCCATTCCGGTCCTCTCGTACTAGGAACAGCTCTCCTCAATTTTCCTGCGCCAACGATGGATAGGGACCGAACTGTCTCACGACGTTCTGAACCCAGCTCGCGTGCCACTTTAATGGGCGAACAGCCCAACCCTTGGAAGCGAATCCACCTCCAGGATGTGACGAGCCGACATCGAGGTGCCAAT
>SVAM01000007.1 GCA_015059425.1 Bacillota bacterium
CTATCAAGATTATGCTCAAAATTACTGAAAAAATCGTATGTAAAACGTATGTAGAAGAACTTTTTGAGTAAAAAGTACAACTTTTTGAAAAAAGAAAAAACCTCACGAGCCCTTATTTTATGGGCTTTGCGAGTTTATTTACCACAACATTGCTTGAACTTGCGACCACTCCCACATGTTCGTCCTTTTTTAGTATATATAGTACTATGGAATATATATAGTATTATAAGTTTTTAAAAGAAAAATGGGTCTGATAAGAATTGGTACTATACGATACATATAGTACATACAGTACTATGAATTTTTAATTTTTTGCACACAAATTGCACACATTGTTATCATCAGCATTCGTCTCTAAAAATATTATATCATTTATAACTTTATTTAACAATCTCAAACTTAATACCTAATATTTTATATTTATATTGATCTTCATTTGAATATATGTTATTAAATATATTTATCAACTCTTCCTTGCTAATACCTTTATCTAATAATAATTCTATTTTATAATCATTTATCAAATTTTCTATAGTTTCGTAATTTAATAAAGCTACAACTCTTACCATTAATTTTTCTTTTGTATCTAAATTTTCAAATTCAATATAATCTCCTACACAAATAGTTTTTCTCTTTTCATCATTCAATCGTATTTCTATTCTCTTAGTTCCATTTTTAATATAACCAAAATTTTCATTATATAAACTCATATTAACAATTTTAGGTTGAGGTTGATATTCAAGGTGTATTGCATGAATACCATTTTTTTCAATTCCCTCTTTATAACCTGTAAATCTATTAATAGAATCAATACCTCTATTAATATCATTTGTTGACGATAAAGTAAACCTTGTTCCTTCCATTTCTAATAATTTCGAAGAATTTTCATACCAAGCATTTTCTTTTACTAAACATTTAATTTTTTCCAATTTTTCATTTGTAAATTCTAAAATATCCCCTTTTTTGATGTCTTCATAATTCATTCTATTTTTATCCGTAGTTACTCTAATTTCTATTTTTTTAGTACCAGCTTTGATTGCATCAAAAGCTCTATTATTTAAATTCAATTTATATTCCATTTTTTCACTACCTTTTTATTTTTAATGACTGCTCTAATCTTCTAGTTAACTCTGGATATCTATCATCATATGCATAAGACTGAGGTGGTGTAAATCCATACTCTTCCTTTAGGCATTTTAATGATATACTATTTTCTAATTCATAAATATCTTTTATCTTATAAGCATATTTAGCTTTTTGCCCATTATTAAATTCTAAATTTCCATCACCCTGTAACATTATTTGATTAGGATATTCAATAATTTTTTCAATTTTTAGCAAATATCTTAATTCGCTTTTAGGAGAAGTTGTATAAACATATAAAGTATCAAATTCTCTTTTAGGTATATAATTTCTAAATTCATGATTCTTAATTTTATTAATTATTTTTTCTACTGCAGTTTTATTTATGCTAACATATATTCCTTTACTCATACTTATTAAACTCCTTTATAAAATAGTAAATACTATAATGCCTAAATAGCATATACGGATTATTTATCCATTCCATAATAATATTAAATAAAATATCCAGTCCTTTCAAACCATACTTTTCTTTTAAAAACGTATAATTTATAAAAGCTTTGGGAATATCAGAATATGCACCTTTCTTTACATATAATGATTTTGACATTTTAGCGCCCGACCAATCCAATACTAGTGGTGCATAAAAAATCATAGACATATTATAAACATCAATTCCTAAATATGAAGCTAATTTATATCTCATTTCTTCCTGATAGAATCCCGCATAATCACTACCTGTAACCCTTAATATTTGATAATCATATTTATCACTATTATTAACAGTAGTATAATAAATACCTCTAATTAAATTTCTTAATGGTGAATTATATTCAAATTTTGATGTATCTTTAATTATATCCGCAGTATATTCTCCATGATTTGGGCAGTAGAAAATAATGCTATTATCTGTATATTTATTTTTAATACCATTTTTATCCGTTAATCCACATTTCGGACAAGACATTCTTATTCTTAAATTATTATGCTTTGGATCAAGTCTTTTGCAAATATAATCTTTATTATCAATTATTTTTTTTACTATACCGCCTATTTCCGCTTGATTATTAAATTCATTTTGATATCTTATTTCATATTCAATTCCAGTTATTGCTTTATAATATTCTAGTATTTCAATGTATTCTTTCATATATCTGTAAACTTTACCAGTTGTTTTTAAATTTTTTTGATATTTAATGCCGTCAATAATAATTTCTTCACCTGGTGCCGTTTCTATAACCTCATACAAGATTATTACTTTTTTATTTGAATCTACTTCAGTTATTTTTTTCGCCAAACCAAATGATAATGCAATTGTTTCTAAAGTACCAAAATGAGGGCTTGAATTTGGCTGAGCACCAACACTTATTTTTATTATATTTTTTGTTAAATTCATTAATAAATATGGAATTATTTCCTTTTCAAACATATATGATGCCCCTCCTAGTGGGTTATAAACTACGCCATCACAATTTATATTCATGATTACACCTTCTTTCTTGATTATTATATCATGGTTTTGATTAATTTTACTAACTTTGCAAATAAAAATAATTATTTTTATTTAAATTCAATGATATTATTAATAGTTTCTGACTTAATTTGTTTTTCAATTAATTTGGTAGCATTTTTCTGATTTTCAATGGAACTAGAAATATAATAGTTTTCTGTTGTTTCTATCCTGGAATGACCTAATATTTCGGCAACATCTTTTATTTCAACACCACTTCGTAAAGCTTTAGTAGCAAAACTTCCTCTTAAATCATAAAACCTACAGTTTTCAAATCCTAATTCATCATGAATTACTTTATATGGGTATTTGACAATATCTGTACCAATATAAGTTCCATCACGTTTAGTAAATACTAAATCAAAATTGTATATTTTTGTACTTTTTTTATTAGTTTCAACAATTCTATATTCTATTACTTTTCCATGTTTATTTTTCACATCCTCTATATGATAATAATGATATTTTTTACCATATAACTTTCTTAAATTTTCTTGTTTATTTTTATAATTATTTAAAGCTGTTAATAATGTGTCACACATATAAACTTTTCTTTCACTATTTATTGTCTTCGGTGTTCCTATAAACCATTTGCCTTTTTCATCTTTTCTTTTACTATAAACATTATGATTTATTGTTATAGTTTTATCTTCAAAATTAATATCATTCCAAGTTAATGCACAAACTTCTCCTGTTCTCATTCCAGTAAAGCAGGCTGTAATAAACAAGCATGTAAAAGCATCGTTTTTTGCAAACCTATTTAATATTTTATCAATTTCCTCTTGTGTATAAATATGCCTAATTATCTTTTTTTTAACTTTGCTATGCTTGGCACTTTTAAAGTTATTGTAGGATTATAATTAATAAATCCATAAAAATCTGTAGCTATTTTAAAAGAAGTTTTTATTACTTTTACAAAATTATTAAAATATCCATAAGAGTAATCGTATCTCCTACAAGTTTCCATCATATATTTATTTAATTGATAACTTGTAATAGCATTTAATCTAAAATGTCCTAAATCTCTTTTTAAATATTTATTAGCGATAACAGAATATTCTTCTATTGTTCTATGCTTTAAATTATCTTTACAGTAATTTTCTAACCAAAAATCTAGATAATCACCATAAGACATATAAGCCTCAATTTTACAACCTCCATTTTGATATTCATCATATGCCTTTTGTCCAGCAGCAAATGCTTGACTTTTTGTTTTAAAACCCGACTTCGAAAGATATTTTCTTTTTCCATTTACTCTAGCAACTTCAAAACGATATTGATACACCTTTCCTCTTTTTTGAATACTAATCACTTTTCATCAACTCCTTTACATTTTTGATTAGTTTTATAAAATAAAAAGAATGTTACCATCAAATTATGGTTAACACCCCTTTATTTATCAATAATATTTTAGACATATGATAACAAATGCGAATTTCGCTACCACTTATAAATTTTTAAAAATTAAATAAATCCCTTATTTTATAAGCCTCTAAGGCAACAATTTTTGTACTTCTTACCGCTACCACATGGACAAGCATCATTTCTACCAACTTTACTCACTCTTTTAGGAGTAGCTTTTTCTTTTTCTTTACCATCATTAGCTTTCCCCTCTAAAGTTTGTTTACGTTCAATATTTTGTCTAATTTCCGCATTTAATAAGAAAGTAGCAATTTGTTTATCAATACGAGTTAAGAATTCTTCAAATAATTCAAAACCTTCCATAGTATAAGCTTGAACTGGATTAACTTGACTATAACCACGAAGTCCAATACCTTCTTTTAAGTGTTCCATTGCGCTCATATGCTCAACCCAGTTAGAATCTATTACTTTTAATGTTATAGCTTTTTCAAAGTCATCACTTACCGGAACATCTTTTATTTTCTTTTCATAATCATCTATAACTAAATCTGTAATAAACTTAACTGTATCATCATCATTTAAGTCTTTAATATCAACAAATTTTAAGTCATTGGTTTTTAAATAATTATTATTAACATATTCTACAATTTCATCTTTGTCACCCTCAGTTAGATAACCTTCAGGTTCTAAATGTTCTTCACAAAGATCCGCAATAACATTTTTAAAAGTTTCAATAACTCTATCATGAATAGATTCCATATCTAAAACTTCATTACGTCTAGCATAAATGATTTCTCTTTGTTCATTTAAAACATTATCATAATCAAGAAGACTTTTACGAATATCATAGTTATTTCCTTCAACTTTCTTTTGAGCAGACTCAATAGATTTAGTTAAAGCTCCACTTCTAATTGCATTTTCATCAACACCTAAATTTTCTAACATCATTTTGATTCTATCAGTTCCAAAACGACGCATTAAATCATCTTCAAAAGATACAAAGAATTGACTCATACCAGGATCACCTTGACGTCCAGCACGACCACGAAGTTGGTTATCAATACGGCGTGATTCATGCCTTTCAGTACCTATTACACATAAACCACCTAGTTCTAATACACCTTCACCAAGTTTAATATCTGTACCACGACCAGCCATATTTGTAGCAAGTGTTATAGCACCAATTTCACCAGCATGCGCAACTATTTCAGCTTCACGAGCATGGTTTTTAGCATTAATAACTTCGTGTTTAATTCCAGCTTTATTAAGTAATCCACTTAAATATTCGTTAGCTTCAACACTAATAGTACCAATAAGTATTGGTCTACCAGTTTTATGAATTTCTTTAACAGTATTAACAATAGCTTTATATTTAGCTTTACTAGTTGCATAAACTAAATCTGCTAAATCTTCACGTATAACTGGTTTATTAGTAGGTATTTGAATTACATACATATTATATATAGCTCTAAATTCTTCTTCTTCTGTTTTAGCAGTACCAGTCATACCAGATAATTTATTATACATTCTAAATAAATTTTGGAATGTAATAGTAGCCATAGTTTTAGTTTCAGTATTAATTGTTACACCTTCTTTAGCTTCTATTGCTTGATGTAATCCTTCACTAAATTGACGTCCTTGCATTAAACGCCCTGTGAATTGGTCAACTATAATAACTTCATCTTCTTGTACTACATAATCAACATCTTTTTTAAACCCATAATTGGCTTTTAAAGCTTGATTTAAATGATGTACTAAAGCAGTATTATCAAGTTCATATAAATTTTTTAATTTAAAAATTTCTTCTATTTTTTTACTTCCATCTTCTGTTAAAGATACATTTTTAGTTTTAGCATCTACTACATAATCAGTATTTTCTTTTAATCTTTTAACTGCTCTATCAGCGTCTACATATAAATTATTAGAATTAAATCTTCCTCCAGAAATTATTAATGGTGTACGAGCTTCATCTATCAATATAGAATCAACTTCATCCACGATACAGAAATTAAGTGGTCTTTGTACTCTATTTTGAGCTTGTGCAACCATATTATCACGAAGATAATCAAATCCTATTTCATTATTAGTAGAATATAAAATATCACAATTATAAGCTTCTTGTTTTTCTTTAGGAGATAACTCTCTCATATTAAGCCCAACTGTTAAACCTAAGAAACGATAAATATTACCCATCCATTCTGAGTCACGCTTAGCAAGAAATTCATTCGCTGTTACGACATGTACACCTAGGCCAGTTAAAGCATTTAAATATGTTGGCATAGTAGCAGTTAAAGTTTTACCTTCACCAGTTTTCATTTCTGCAATATTACCAAAGTGTAATGTTAAACCACCAAGTATTTGAACATAGTATGGTTTCTCACCAATAACACGATGTGCCGCTTCACGAGCCACTGCAAAAGCTGGAACAATTAAGTCATCTAATGTTTTACCATTCTCTAAATCTTTCTTAAATTCTACAGTTTTAGCCTTTAATTCATCATCTGTTAATTTAGACATTTCTTCATCTAAAGCCATTATTTCATCAGCTAATTTTTCAAATCTTTTTAATTCTTTATATTCGGTATCAAATAATTTACGTAAAAATCCCATTGTTACCCACCTTCCATAAATATGATTATAACATAATAACGGCCTTAAATACAAATAATTTGATACAATCTTGATATATCTAAAAATTGACGTTGTTAAAAATATATGATAAAATTATAAACAGAAACAGGTACTCTAAAAACCGACTCGCTAATATTATATTAGAAGACCGGTCAGAGTATCTGTTTTTTATTTATTAATTCTTCATAATTATAAATACGTTCTAACCTAAAATGTTTTTCTTCATCTAATCTTAAGACTGTATCAAATTCAATTATATATCTACATTCATTTATATAAACCATACTCACATAGTAATCCCACAGCTTATATTTAACTCTTCCTTTAGTTTCATTGCCACGAGCTATTAAAATTCCATTTTCTATTATTTCATCTAAATAACCAAATATTGCAAAATGGTAATTCAAATAATCTTTTTGTAACTTATTACTTAATATTTTTGCAACACACTCTTTAATATCTTCATTAGTTATATATATTTTTTGGTTATTATTATATACTATTTTTCTTCCTTTTTTTAAATACATATTTTTAACTAGATTAAAAATTTGTTTCTGAGATAAAAGGTTATAATCATATTTATCTGTTGTATTTATAAATATATCTGAATCAAATAAATTATGCTTAACAAAATATAGTATTGCTTGATTAATATTATTAAATTTATTTTTTATTATTGTGTTCACAAAACCACCCATATAAGCTTATACCACTATTTTCCCGCAGTTTTTGTCGAACTATGTAATTACATATATTTTTCAGTAAATTAAAAAGGTAACTCCCGTTACCCTTTCTTATTTCACATTAATAATTCCGTAATTCCCATCTTTTCTTTTATACATGACAGAAACACATTCTTCATCAACATTTTTAAATACAAAGAAATCATGATTTAAAAGATCCATTTGTAACACTGCTTCTTCTTCATCCATAGGTTTAGAATCTATATTTTTTCTTTTAACAACTTTAATTTCTTCTTCTTCATCTTCACTAACTTCAAAATCAGTATTAATATCAAGTTGCATAATATTTTTATATTTATTAGTTAGTTTAGTTTTATTCTTTCTAATTTGTCTTTCTAGTTTATCAACAACTAAATCAATTGCAGCATATAAATCAACATGTTTTTCTTCGGCTCTTAGAGTAAATTTATTGGTAGGCACAGTAACTTCAATTATTTGCTCACCATTTTTAACTCTAATAATAACTGTAGCTTTAATATTTTTTTCATTGTCAAAATACTTATTAAGCTTAGTTATTTTCTCATTTACATAATCCTTTATAGCTTTTGTAACTGTTACTTTGTCTCCTCTAATATTTAATTCCATAATCTCACCTTCCTTATATTTAAATTATAGCATGAATGATAAAAAAAAACTACTAAATTAAATAGTAGTCAGTTCTTTTTCGCAAACATCTACAGCTTGTAAACCTTTAGAAGTTTCAATTAATTTAAAATCGACAGTAGCGCCTTCTTTTAAAGTTTTATAACCTTCTTTAATGATTGCAGAATAATGAACAAAGATATCTTCTAATTCTTCGTATTCTATAAAGCCATAACCTTTGTCATTATTAAACCACTTGACCTTGCCTAGCATACCTCACACCTCGCCTTTCTACTTCGTAAAAAAATAACATACAGACAACCCCTGAACCCAATAAATTCTCGAACGAAGAATGGGTTAATTTATCGAGCAAAATTAGAATACCATAAATAAAAATCAAAATAAACCCACATTGCCTAAAACTATTATTTTAGTTACCAAAAATTACCAATAAAATTTTTATAACTTATTTTTGATTTTTTAGACAATATTTTAATATGTTTAAACAAAACCCATTCATAACTAAATATATTAGAGTTATAATCTAGCTATGATGTAAGGAAGTATATAGATGAAAGAAAATTTTATCAATTCATCCATTAATTTTATAAGTAAATACCAAGAAATTAATGATTTAAAAATGAAACAATTAAAATATGGCCTTGAAGGTTTATATAGTTTATTTGTTAAATTAACTATAGTTTTAATAATGGCATTTATAACTAAAACTATTACTTATACTTTATTATATTTATTATTTTATACCGGAATCAGAACATTTAGTTATGGATGGCATGCTAAAAGTAATATTTCATGCTGGATAACTACTATTCTTATATATAATATTATTCCTATATTAATTAAAAACCTTACTATACCATCCTTTATAGGATATATCATATTAATAATATCTTTTATTTCTGTAATATTATGGGCACCCGCTGATACTCCAAAAAAACCATTAATTAGAAAAAAACAAAGAGATAAATTAAAAATATTATCAACAATAATTGTACTAATATACTCACTAATTTTTATTTTTAGTAAAAATACTACTATAAATAACAGTTTAATTTATGCATTAACTATACAAATTATATTTATAAACCCATTAACTTATAAATTAACAAACACTCAATTTAATAATTATAAGTACTACAAGAAGAAAAATTAATAATGGTTTAAATGATTATATATATTTAAACAAAAAAGAGGTAAAGGAGGTAGACTAAATGGAATTCTTAGCTAATTTATTAAGTGGTATTGCAACTGCATCATCAGGAACCCCATATACAATATGGTTTGTATACGATGAACCTGAATGCCCTGAAGAACTTATATAATTAAAGCAAACAAAAAATATGGCTTTAACCATATTTTTTAATCCAAGTTTATATTTCGTGATGCACTGAGCCTTGCCACAAACATGTTATTAACAACTTTTACATTTAACGAAACTTCATTGTTTCTAAACACGGAATATAAACCAAATCCTCGCCTGTTACCTTTAGTAGAATAATTTACCTTGCCGATTTCATCGACGTTCATTATTCCAACAAAGGTATTTTTTATTTCGATGCAAATTTGATTATTTTCTTCATATAAATTAATAACTAAAATTTTATCGTAACTTTTAACGCAAGATTCTAATGCATTATCTAATAATATAGACAATTTTTCTACTAAAACGTTATATCTTCTTGGTTTTAAAACATCAAAAATATCAATGTCAATTTTATTATCTATCTTAATATCTATCTTATCATTATATGGGTAGATTTTTTCATTTATAACTCCATCTAATCCATAAGGAATATCTTTAATCTTTTGAGAATAATCGATATTAGAATTAAACTCTTTTATTAAATCTTGCAATAACATTCTTGCTTTCTTATTTGCTACAGATTCTACACTTAAAAGTTTAGCAATTAAATTATGTTTAAAAATATTTTGTTCTTTATCAACAGTTAAATAAAAAGCATTATTCTTTCTTAAAGTATTAATAAATATAGAGTTTTCAAGTTCATTATATTTTGATCTTAATAATAAAGCAAAAATAAATATAACTAAAAGTACTATGGTTGCAATTAAAAGTCCAATATTTATATGATGCATGTTAAAAGATAATGTTATTGCTAAAGCCAAAACAAAAATAGTAAAAATAATAATCAAAAAATCTGAATATTTTATTTTAGAAATTAGTTTATAAAAATCATTTAAAAAATTAATAAATTTTTTAATATTAGCAAATAATAAATATAAACTGAACACATATAATGACATTAAAATAATATAAATAGAATTACTTACATTTAATTTAAACAAATAATATAATAAAGACATTATTAACATAGAAGAAAAATCTAATAAAATTCCACATAACCAAATTACAAATACATAATAAATTAATTTATTAACTTTGCATGGCTTAACTACGTAAAATAGGATTGGATAAAATATAAAATAAGCTAAAGAACTTAATACACCTACATTTAAAAATTTTAAAATAGTTATAAATACCACACCACTAGTAAAAATTAAAAACAATTTTAAATTATAAGTTAATTTAACACCGTTTAATCTATAATACATATAAGTAACACCAATAGTAGATATAAAACATGCCACTAACCAAATAATAAACTCCATCATACATCCAAATCCTTCTTATACTTTTTAGATAACATATAAATTTTATTTCCATTATCTAAAGTAAAATAACCATCTTTATAATTTTTCTCTTGAATTCTAAGAGTATTAGCAATACAACTTCTATGAGTTTGTTTAAATCTAGAATCCAGCTTACTAAATATATCTTTAATATTTGAAGTAATCATATACTCATTCTTATCTGTTACAACTACTAATTTTCTATCTTCAGTATCTCTATAAATATATAAAATAGATTTATAATACAAATTTAGTTCAACATTATTAGCCTTATACACAAACATTTTATTATCAAAATTACGTTTAATAATTTCTTTTATATCTTTTTTAAATTTTTTATCAAAATCATGAAATTTTTCTATAAAATTAAATACGTTATAAACACTTCTATGAACTGTTTCAAACATCTTATCATGATTAGTTATAAAAATAATTTCACTTTCCCAATCAACATCTCTTATTAACTTAGCAATATTTATTCCACTAACTTTATTGCCAAGTTCAATATCAAGAATATAAATTTTCCTTTCTTCTAAATTTCTAATTTCATTCTTAAGTTCATCACTTAATTTAGTAAATTTTAAAATTTTTTTCTCATTAACTATATCATTAAGCAAAGATTCAATATGCTTAATTTCTTCCTTGTCATCATCGACAATAATAAACTTAATCAATCATATCACTCCACACCAGTTTACTATAAGTAATTATATAATAAATGGCTACACAATGTCAAAAAAAATATGACTTTTTTAGTCACATTTTTTTACTCTAAGTAAACTTTCTGCAATATAATTTTCAAAGTTATCATAATAGTAAACTTTTTTATTTTTTACATTGATTTTAGGAATATTTTTATTAGTTCCAAACAATATTAAATCTTCTTTTATAAACAATGAAAAATAATCTAATATACGCGGAATATCTTTAAAATAATCTAAATCAAAATATAATCCTATATCAAAATTAATTACCATATAAGAATTATTAATTTCAATAAATGTTGCGTCTTCTAATGAAAATAATTCTTTTATATCTAAATAGTCAACTTTTAAAAATCCTAATTCATTAAATATATTTTCTATAAAAGCTACATCGCTAATAGAGTAAAATGAATTTTTAACAATAGTAATAATTTCACCAAACAATTTAGTTTTAATTTTTTCTTTCTTAGATAATTTAATAAACTCTTCAATAAAGTTACTTTTATTTACAATAAAACCTTTATCTATAACATTACTTAATTTTTTGTTAATAACTCTATTGTTATAAACAATATTTATAAAATCATCTACTATAAAAACAACTATATTTTTCAAAACTATCACCTTTTAGCATATTTTAATTTTGTAGCCGCCCCACCATTAATATGCTTAATTTTATTATGCTCAAAAAACACATTTTTAACCTTTAGATATAAATCATAATCAATATATTTTAATTCTTTACTTAAGTGCCTATGTAAAGTAGTCTTAGATATATTAAAATGATTAGCAACTTCTCTAATTGTTTTATTAGTTCTAATTAAATATAAAGCCTCTTTTACAATAATTTTATCCAAAATAAAAACCCACCTATTAAAAATATATTTTAATTAGTGGGTATTATGTTAATTTAATGTAGCAACATCCATATTATAGAAATCTTCAGGGTTGATTAAAGCGCCATTATAATACACTTCAAATAAAAGATTATAATTACTTTCAGAAATATTATTTTTACCACTTAACCCTACTACTTCACCTTGACTTAAAAAGTCTCCAACTTTTATATCAACATTATCAAGGCTATAATAAATAGTTCTTAAATTAGCATTATGTTCTATTTCTACAACATTACCTAAAATTTCATCTTGTTTAATATTTAATACTGTACCATCTAAAACCATAACACAATCAAATACTTCTTCACTCTTATAAAGCACACCAGTATTCTTCATATAAGTATTTTCAAAATATATTAATGAATTAGCTTGTTCTTCTTCTGAATCATTAATATCATAATAAGTTTTATCAATACTTACTTTTTCATCTAAATAAGGTTTAATTATTCCTTCACTAATATTACCTTGTACTTCCACTACAGGGGTTGATTCCTCATTATTTATATCTACCGAATATAAATAATTTGGTTTAGATTTCATAAATGAACTGACTACACTTACTGTTCCAAATACAAGCATTAAAATAATTACATAGATTGTTGGTAATACATATCCTCTAAGTTTTCTTTGTTTCAAAACCATCTCACCTTTCTAATATTAAAGTGAGCAAGTTTTAAATTATTATACTTTAAATAACAGAAATTTCAGTATTTTTATAATAATGTTTTAAAATATCTTTATATGAATAATTATTATTTGCCATACTCTGAGCTCCATATTGGCTCATTCCTACCCCATGGCCAAAACCATAAGTTTCTATAATTATATCATTACCATTAACTTTTATATTAAAATCAGTAGATTTAAGACTTAATTTATTAAATACTTCTCTACCTGTAAATGGAGTTCCATTTATAGTAATTTCTCTAACATAATTATTTTCACCACGTATTACATTTTCTATATTTATACCATCACAAACTATATTTAAATTTGTACAGAAAGCATCTATAGAAATTGTTCTTGTTGAAGAATAACTAGAATAATCTTTATCCCAAGTTGAATCTACACTTACCAAATAACTTCTATCTTCATTAAACACTGTTTTAGCATCATCAGTATAACCATTAGATATTGCAAAATAATAAGAAATAATTATATCATCATTGTAAGTTATAACTTCTCCTTTAGTACTTAATACTGCATCTTTAACTCTATTATAATAATATTCAAAATCATTACCCCATTTATTCACCATCGCTTCTTTAGTTAAATACACTTGATCATTAATAGTTGTACTCAAAACATAGTTATCAACATTTTTCATTTTATACATAGCAAATGTTCTAGCAGCCACCGCTTGAGCTTTCAGCGCTTCCATATTAAATGAAGCAGGCATTTCGCCAGCTACAACACCAATAATATATTCTTCTAAATCAATTTGATATGGATCACTCTTATCACTATTATTACTTATTAAAACTTGATAATTGCTATCTAAAACATCATTTATTTCAACAGGAATATCTAACTTTATCTTTTCTAAAGTTGTCCCAAGCATTACTGTATCAACTTCTTCTTTGCTGGTAACAAATGTTACCGGCAATAAAACAAACACTACTAAAACAAGTAATCTATTCATAAGAGTCTCCTTATATTCAAATATATGAAAAGTACTAATAAAATATATTCAAAAAAAAGAATTATTTAAAATAATCCTTAATTTTTCTCACTAAACTTAATACTCCACTAACAGCATTACTTTTTAAATTCAATTCTTTTTGCCTTTTTTTAAGTAATTCTTTTTGCAGCCAAACTGGCAATTTATCTATAGCAACATAAATATAGTTTAAAAAATCCTGATAATTATCTTCAATAAATTGTCTACTATTATTATTGTTTATCATAAATATCTGCAAATCATTTTCAAACACATTAAACGTTATTTTTAACAATTCACTATTTTGAATATCAGTTAAAAAAAACTCAAATCCAAACATATCAAAATTAATAAAAAATTTTGTATTTGTAGAAGCTAAATTTTTAATTTCAGAAACATTAAAACTTTCATATTTTTTATACATATCATAAATATCCCAAAGAACACTAGATAAATAAAGAAATTTTTCATCATTATCAAAAAATTCAATTTTACCATCATTAAATCTAACATTTAACTTATATTTTCTATCAAACATTAAATATAAGGTATTAGTATTATAATTAAAATTTAAAATACTACTAAATCTATAATTAGTTTTGGCAATCAGTTTTAAATCAAGTTCTTCTTTAAGTTTTTGTTTAATCTCCATAAATTCTGAAGATTTTGCAATATATATTTCTTTAATTTCTGCTAAACTAACCTCTCCTACTTTAATTTCGTCTAAATCTTCAAAAGCTTGTATTAAATACTTTGCAAAACTATTTTTCCCTGATTTTTTACAAGAATTTTTTAGCATAGCAGTATAAACGCTTATATCAAGCTCATCATCTGCTAAAAAAATTAATTGCTGAAAACTTTCTATATAATATATTTTATGAACTTCAATATTACTATTTGCTTTGATAATTTGTTTAACAATACTATTAAGATTATTCACATCAACATTTGCAATTAAAGTTTTCTTTAAAGTATTTAACGTTTTTGGCGCTTTATTTACGATATATATTTCTCTATCTAGCAAATTATTAAAACTTTCATCAATTCTTTTTCTCATAAAAACCCACCACGTAACAAGTATAACAAAATAAATATATAAAGTCGATAATAAATAGTTGTAAAATAAAACAGAAATAGGATATAATATATAAAGAATAAGAGGGATAAAATGAAACAATTATTAAGAAACATGTACGTAGATAATAAACGAGTTATTTTAAGATGTGATTTAAATGTCCCAATATCAAATGGAATAATTTTAGATAATACAAAAGTAGTTAAAAGCTTAGAAACAATAAATTATTTATTAAGTAAAAACTGCAAAATAATAATACTAAGTCATTTAGGCAGAGTTAAAACTGAAGATGACAAATTAATTAACACATTAGAACCCGTTAAAAATAATTTAGAAAAATTATTAAATAGACCAATTAAATTTACTAAAAATATAGTATCTGAAGAAACAAAAAATTTAGCTTTCAATTTACAAGCTCGCGAAATATTATTATTAGAAAACACAAGACATTTAGATGTTCCAAATAAATTAGAATCAGTTGAAAATGAAGAGATAGCTAAATACTTTGCAAGTCTAGGCGAAATTTATGTATTAGATGCCTTTGCTTCTGCGCATCGTTCTCACACATCCGTAACAGGCATACCAAAATATTTACCAAGTTGTTTAGGTTTCTTAGTAGAAAAAGAACTTTCAATGTTAGATAAAACTTTTAATTATCCTGCAAGACCATTTGCAGTATTAATGGGTGGAGCAAAAGTAGATGATAAATTACCTATTATTAAAAGTATGTTAACTAAATGTGATTATTTATTATTAAGTGGTGGTATCGCAAATTCATTCTTATATGCTTTAGGTTTAAATGTAGGCTCATCATTAAAAACAGATAATCCTGAAATAATAAATGAGTTAAAAACTTTAATGTTTAAATATAAAGAAAAATTTGCTTTACCATTAGATGTAGTAGTAACAACAACATATGAAGAATCTGTTAAAATTAAAAATACAAACGAAATAGATAATAATGATATTATTAAAGATATAGGGATTAAAACAATTAATAAATACAAAAGAATTATTAATGAAAGTAATACAGTTTTTATAAATGGTACTGTTGGAGTACATGAAAACGAAAAATTTAATAATGGTACTATTGAAATATTTAATATCTTAAAACAAGCACCAGACAAAGTTGTTATAGGTGGCGGAGATACTGTATCAGCCTTAAATAATTTAGGTTTTAAAGATGCATTTACTAATATTTGTAGTGGTGGTGGCGCAAGTCTAGAATATATAGCAAATGGACATTTACCGGGAATAGATGTTATTGCAGAGGAAGATGAAATTGAAATACTTGATTTGTAATTTAAAAGCTCATAAAACTTTCTATGAAATGGAATTATATAAAGACGGATTGAGAAATATTAACAAAGGTAATCTCGAATTAATTATAGCCCCAAGTTCTGTATATCTATCTTTATTCAAAAACGAAGATATAACATTATGTACTCAAGATTTATCTATTAATAGTAATTTAAACTTAACCGGAGATATCAATATTGAAGCTTTAAAAAGTTTAAATGTTAAATATGCTATTATTGGTCATTATGATAGAAGAAAATATTATCAAGAAAAGGAAGATATTATACTAAAGAAAATAAATCTAGCATTAGAAAATAATTTAAAAGTTATATATTGCATTGGCGAAACAAAAGAAGAGTTAGAAAGAAAAGTAGAATACCAAGTACTTGAGAAACAAATAGCAAAAATTATAAATAACATCCCTAGAAACAAATTTAAAGATATAATTATAGCTTATGAGCCAACATATATGATTGGTACAAATATAAATCCTGACTTTAAGAAAATAGAAACCACTATTAATTTTATTAAAAACATAATAGATAATTATTATCATGGTAAAATAGAAGTAGTTTATGGTGGAAATATCACGATAGACAATATTAATGAATTAAAAAAAATAAATAATTTAGATGGATTTATCATTGGAAATTCCTCATTAAACCCTGCCAATATAAAAAAAATTGTAGATAAAATGATACTAAAATAATTAGTATCATTTTTATATGACAGCATTCGACAAAACTTTACACAACAAGACAAATTATTTTCTAGGAATAATCGACACAATATGCTACAATGGTAATGCGTGTAGTAAATAAGTAACTAAATAAAAGGAGAAAAAAATGGAAAATTTAACAAAAGTTTTAGTCATAGACAATAACAAAAATGTCTTAACTAAAATTGAAGATCAATTTAGTAGTCACGCAGTAATCAAAGTAGTAAAAACTATTGAAAATGGTATAGAAGCTTTAGATTATATACTTAATAACAAAAATGAATTTGATATTATTATAATGGATTTAATTCTACCTGAAATAGACGGATTAACCATTTTAGAAAAAATGAAAGCAAATAATATTAAGAAAAAAGTAATAATACTAACAAGTTATAAAAAAGAATACACAATAAACATGACTAATACATATGGAGTTAGTTATTATATGCTAAAACCATTCAGTATGTTAGCTCTAGAAACAAGAATCTTAGAATTAAGCAATAATATATTTACAAAAGCAAAAGAATTAAATGAGCAAGAAAGAGAAGTACACATTGCCATTAGTAAACTATTACATCAGTTAGGTATTCCTAGTCATATTAAAGGTTATAGTTACATAAGAGAATGTGTTTTTCTATTTTATAAAAATAGCGATGCCTATAGCGGAATAACAAAAGAAATATATCCAGAAGTAGCAACACGTTTTTCAACAACTGCATCACGTGTTGAAAGAGCTATAAGACATGCAATTGAAGTAAGTTGGACTAGAGGCGACTATGATTTAATGGAAGAAATTTTTGGTAATAGTGTAGCATTTGACCGAGCTAAACCAACTAATTCAGAGTTTATTGCAACAATCGCAGATAGACTAAGATATGATAAAAAATTAATAAAAATATAAGGCTAATAGCCTTTTTTTATTACTACTTGACATAAGGTATAATAAACAAATATAATACATAATCAAGAAAGAGGTATTAAAATGATAGATTATGATATATTAATATATGAAAGACTGGTAGCATACCTTGAAAAATTTTATTCTATTGCTTACTTAGATAACTTCAGAAGAAATTTTAGTTATAAAAATATTGGTAAATTTCTAAATAGCAAAAACATAAAACCAATAAATGATGAATGGACAATAAATGGAATACCTTGTGAAATAAGTTACGATAATGAAACAATAATAATATCTACAGAAGAATTAAAAATTCTTATAGAAAGCAGTAGCCATATTTATGAATATAACTCTAATGGTTTAGTTGAAAGTAGATATGACGAAAGCTACCATTATACTTCAGAAGAAGTAACATTGCTAAACGAAAACCAATCATTTAGTAGAGCAATATCCCCAGAACTTTTTAGCCACAATGAAGAAAACACTTTTGTTGAAAATCATAATGCGGCTGTTGAATATTTTAACGGTCAAAAATTAACTAGATAAAAAATACAAATTTTTATCTTTTTTTATAAATGTTTGTAAATATATTTAAGATATGTTATTATTTTAATGAAAAAAGGTGAAATAAAATGCGTAAAATCTTAACAGTAGTATTAGATGGTTTTGGATATAGAGAAGAAGAATATGGGAATGCTATAAAAATGGCAGACACTAAAAACTTTGATAAAATATGGGAAAATTATCCTCATACAACATTACATGCATCTGAAGAATATGTTGGTTTAAATGAGGGAGAATTTGGAAATAGTGAAATTGGTCACATGACTATTGGAGCAGGAAGAAAAATTAAACAACACGGTCCTAGAATTACAGAGTTTTTCAAAAACTTACCTGAAGATAATAAAGAATTTAATGAATTTTTAGAATCAGCTAAAAACAAGACTGTACATATAATAGGTTTATTTAGCGACGGGAAAGTGCATTCAAATTTAGAACATTTTCTAAGTATGTATGACGTATTAAAAGAGCATGAAACAAAAAAAATCAATTTTCATTTAATTACAGATGGAAGAGATACTAAAACTAATGCTAGTATCAATTTCATAAATGAATTAGAAGAAAAAATTAAAGATGATGAACAAGCTAGCATCACAAGTATATGCGGAAGATATTATGCAATGGATAGAGATACAAATTATGACAGAACTAAAATATACTACGATTTATTAACCCGCGGAATTGGTATTAAAGCTAAAACCGCTACTGATGGCATTTTATCATTATATAAAAAGAATCAAACCGATGAATTTTTATATCCATTAATTATTAAACCTGAAAATACAATAAAAGATGGCGATATAATTGTATGGATGAATTATCGTAGTGATAGAGCAAAGCAAATACTTCGTGCTTTTACCAGTGAATCATTTGATGGTTTTAGAACATATAAATATAAAAATTTACCAATATATACTTTTTTCCAAGCGGATAAAAATATTAATACAATAAATTTTTTAGAAGATATTAATGTCACAAACCCATTAGGTTTATATTTAAGTAGTCTAGGAATAACCCAATCTCGTATTGCGGAAACGGAAAAATATGCTCACGTAACATATTTCTTTGATGGTATGTATAACGGAAAAATTGAAAAATGTGATAAAGTATTAGTACCATCTCCTAAAGTCGATACATATAACTTAAAACCTGAAATGAGCGCTACAGAAGTTACTAAAAAAGCAATAAGCGCTATGGAAAAAGATATAGATTTTATTTTTGTTAATTTTGCAAACCCAGATATGGTTGGACATACCGGTGATTTAGATGCAACAATGAAAGCAGTAACAACAGTTGATATTTGTTTAGAAAGATTATACGAAGTTGCAAAAGATAACTTTTATACTATGTTTATCCTAGCAGATCATGGAAATGCAGATATTATGTTAGATGAATTTAACAACCCTGTGACAACTCATACTACAAGTAAAGTGCCTTTTATTATTACAGATACCAATGTAGAACTTAAAAAAAGTGGCGACTTAACTCAAGTTGCGCCAACAATTTTAGAATATATGGACATTGCCCTACCTGAAGAAATGGCCGATACAAATTCTTTATTTATAAACTAGATGTTAATAAACAAATATTTATTAACATTTTTATTTTCTACAAATTATTATTTTGTTATAATTTAACTATAAGATAAGGTGATATTCATGTATAGAGAAAAATTAAAACAGATTGTTAACAACCTTCAAGCAGATAATGAAATTAAAGTTAAACTATTAAAATTAATACCTGAACAAAAATTAATAAACAAAATATTAAAAAAAGACATAACAAAAGAAGAATATTTAAAAATATACAACTTAATTATAGATGTAGTTACTAACCAAATACTTGCGCAATATTCATTTAGAATAGGCTATAACGAAATGGTAAGCGATAAACTTATCCAAGAAATTCGTACATATTGCAATTATTATTTTAGTGTACAATTTAATGGAGATAAATATAAAGTCTATCCAATATCTATAAATCAAAAAACATGGGAAAATATTTATAAAAATGAAATTAAAAATATTGTTATAGAATACATAGAAACTGAAAGGCCAATAGAAGTATTAATTGCAGAAAAAATACAAAGTTATATGGATGGTACCAAAAAATATAAAGAAATAATGATAAACAATGAAATGGAACCTTATCAAGGTAACCCTGAATTTATGTTTAAGCGTGCTAAATATATATTTAAATGTGTCCAAAAGTTAACTGATAATCAGTACGATTTAAATAGCATTTTAGCTGAAATGGAATCATTTTATACCAAATATCCTAAAAGTGACAGCTATGACAGCTATCCATATTTAACACCAGAATATAAAAAAGAATATAATGCTTTTGAAAAAAATTACTTAAAAGTAATAGAGATTGAAAAAACTCTCATACCACTAACTCAAGAGAAATGGCAAAATACATTAACAAACCCTAAAGAACATAATGATCTAGATTTTACATATTTAATACACACTTTTTCAGGAGGATTGATTCCACCAAATGAAATGAATAAAGCATGTTGTTCAATAGCTACACCAAATTTATTAACAGTACCATATGGAAATTGTGGTTTAATATTTGACTATACCCCAGAATCAGTAGAAACTATGTGTGCAAGTGATGCCGGAAGTTGGAATATCACAAAAAAAGAGTTTATAGATAGAGGCTTACCAGATTCATGGCAGCTTACTAATCCCCAAGGTAATAATATTTTTTATGAAAATCCAAATATTTCTAAGATTAGTTTACCAGAACATTTAGAAAAAGAAGCCATTGCTAGAAATGCTGCATATAATAGCGAAATATTAAATTATCAGAAAACAACTGCTTATTCAGAAATATATTTAAATAGCAGTGCTAAAGCTATAGGAGTATTTTATACAGATGATTGCCCTAATATAGAAGAGGTAAGAGAATATGCTAAAAAATATAATTTACCATTAGTACACTTATCTTTAAAAAAATTAAGAGCCCAAGCTAATTTACCAGAATTAAATAAAGAAGAAACACAAATTGTTAATAACACCCTTGGTTATTAACAATTTTTATTCTTCTTGTTCTTTTTTAAAAACATATTCTGCATCGTCAAAACTATTTTCAGTACCCTTAACATAATAAAATATAGTAGCTTTACTAGTATCATTTGTAGGTTTACCTGATACAGCATTTAGTACAACACCTACTACGTTAGATGGAATTTTATACCATAATTCTCCTTTATCTTTTAAAATATCTTCAACTGTATCCGCCCAAATATTTTTAGAAATATAAGAATCAGTAGCATTAGTATTTCTATTTTCATCGTATCCAACCCAAGTAACCATAAGAATATCTGGATTATATCCCGCTATCCAAAAGTCATTATCAGTAGTTCCAGTTTTAATAGCGTATTTTCTTGATAATTTAGAAGCAATAGTTAAAGCTGTAGGTCTAGCATAATCTACAAATTGACTATTTGTAGTACCTGTTAACATTTCATTTAAAATATATGTATAATTTTCATTTAAAACAACTTCTTCTCTATTATTATTTTCATATAAAATATTACCAGAACTATCCTCTACTCTTCTAATTAACGAAACTTCTTTTTTTATGCCACCAGTAGCTAAAGTTGTATAGCCACGCGCTAAATCCAAAACAGACATTTCTTTAGTACCTAAAGCAAGTGATGGTAATGGCTCTAATTCCCTTTCTATTCCTACTCTTTGCGCCACTTCAACTAACTTTTCCTCACCTAAAAACATATTAGTTTTAACTGCATAAACGTTATCGGATACCGCTATAGCTTGAGCCATAGTTATTGGTTTATTAGCATATATACTACCATAATTTGTTGGAGAATATACAGTACCATTACTTAGTGGAAAACTAGTATATTGACTATTAAAAGTTGATGATGAAGTCATGCCCTCTTCCAACGCCCCATAATATAAAAAAGGTTTCATGGCAGAGCCTACCTGTCTATAGCCCTGAGTAGCCCTATTAAATTGACTTTTAGCATAACTAACACCACCAGATAATGCTATTACTCCACCAGTTTTAGGATTAATTATAACACTAGCGGATTGCAATTCACTATCATTTAAATATGTAAGAATATTTTTTTCTAAAGTTTCTTGCGCTTCTAAATCAAGATAAGTATATATCTTAATACCACCATTTTTAATTAACTTTTCAGGTATAGTTTTAATAGAATTTAATTCTTCAATAACAGCATCTTGATAATACATAAGCATATCTAAATTTTCTTCACTAGCTTTACCATATATATCTAATTTAGTTTTAAACAAATCATCATATTCTTCTTTAGTTATATATTCATTATCAAGCATACTTTTTGCTACAATTTTAGCTCTTTTAACCGATAAATCATAATCTGCAACTGGATTATAATAAGCTGGACTATTAGGAATACCTGCAAGTATTAAAGACTCTTCTAAAGTTAAATCTATAGGTTCTTTATTAAAATAATAACGACTAGCATTAGCAACCCCATAATTACCTTGACCATAATTTATTGTATTTAAATATCCTTCTAATATTTCATCTTTATCATAATGAACTTCAAGTTCTAAAGTTAAAAATGCTTCTTCAATTTTTCTTTCCCATGTAGAATCAAAATTTAAATAAATATTTTTAACATATTGTTGAGATATTGTTGAAGCTCCTTGAGTAATTGTACCATTTTTTATGTTAGTATACATAGCCTTAGCAATTCTTAAATAATCAAACCCATGATGATTATAAAAATTTTTATCTTCAATACTCACGACAGCATTTAACAAATTATAATTTATATCTTCAATATCTACCCATTTACTAGTACTAGAACCTTGATATATTAAATTATCTTTCCCATCATATATGTAATATTGACCAGCTGTTCTAAGTTCCATTTTTGGACTTAAAAAAGCATAAGTATATAAACCTACAATTATTACTATAAAGGATACAAACATAAATAAACCTATTTTAAAAAGAAATCTAAATGCTCTCAAAAAGACTCACCCAATATTAATATGGATGTAATACATAAATTTATAATCTAAAGTTGATTTTTAATAATAAACATGGTAAAATGTATACAGATGAAGAAATCTATAAAATAAAAAAGGAACACTTGATATCGCTTGTTGAGTGTTACCAAACATTTTTGGTTCACCTAATTCAATGCTGAGTTAGGTGGTTTTTCTTTTATATCAAAGCTATAAATAGTAATAATATTAGTAGGAAGATAATAATTACTTTAACTTATAAACAAGTTATTTGCGTTCAAACGTTCGAAATAATTAATTATTGTAATTAATTACCATATTTAGTATAATTTAACTTATGAACGAAGGGATTTTATGAACCGAAATATTGTAGTAAGTACCTATGAAAATAATATATTATTATTTAAAAATCATACGACTTGTATATATGAAGATGATTATATAGAATTTAATACTGATAATGATAACATAAGAATCAATTTAAAAACGTTTAGTTTTACTAAAGAAAATGTTGAGTCAATATTAAAAATAACAAAAGATAAATGTTTACTAACATTAAAAGAATTAAAACAAAGTTTAGAAATTCCTTTAGAATATGTGAATTTTGAAAATAGTAAAGAAATAATTCTAGAATACAAACTTATAAGCCAAGAAAATCCGTTAAAGATAATATTAGAAATTGGAGATGAACAAAATGAATTATAAAATTGAAGTATTAGAAAATAAAATAAAAGAAAGTTTAAAAACATTAGGCTATGAACTAGATAATGTTACTATTAATCCCTCAAATAGACCTGATTTAGGAGACTATCAATTTAATGGCATTATGCCTCTTGCTAAAACATATCATAAAAATCCTGTAGAAATTGCTAACGAATTAGTTCCATTAGTAAAAGAATATGAAGAAATTAAAGAAGCAAGTGTTGCAGGGCCAGGTTTTATAAATTTAACATTTAGTGATAACTTTCTAATTGATTTTATGAATGAATCCAATAAAAATATCGAAATTAATTATAATTTAGGAATAAATAAAACTATCTTTTTAGATTATGGTGGACCTAATGTTGCTAAAGTATTGCATGTTGGCCATTTAAGAAGTGGCAATATTGGTGAAGCACTTAAAAGACTTTGTGAAGCTGTAGGATGCAAAACTATCAGTGATGTTCATTTGGGTGACTGGGGAAGACCTATGGGTATGGTTATTTTAGAAATTAAAACAAGACACCCTGAACTAGCTTATTTTAAAGAAGATTATAGTGGTGAAGAAGTTGATTTTGAAATTACAAATGATGATTTATTAGAGCTATATCCTATTGCTACAACAAAAGCTAAAGAAGATGAAGCTATTATGGAAGAAGCAAGAAAAATAAATCTAGATTTACAAAACAAACATATTGGATATTACTCTTTATGGAAAAAAATTGCTGAAGTTAGTATTAATGAAGTTAAAAGAATATATAAAGATTTAAATGTATCGTTTGATTTATGGGAAGGCGAATCTAATAGTTATGACTATATAGATGCTGTATTTAAATATTTATATAGCCAAAATATTGTAGAAGAAAGCGAAGGCGCACAAGTTATAGATGTTAAAAAAGATGATGACAAAATAGAAGTACCCCCATTAATATTAGTTAAAAGTAATGGTGCTGCCTCTTATGCTGCAACAGATCTAGCAGCTATCTGGGAAAGAACAAGAAATTATCCATCAGATGAAATATGGTATTTAACAGATAAAAGACAAGAATTACATTTTAATCAAGTATTTAGAGCATCTTATAAAAGTAAAATGGTTGATGAAAAAATAAAATTAATATGGAATGGCTTTGGTACTATGAATGGACCTGATGGCAAACCATTTAAAACAAGAGATGGTGGAGTTATGCCTCTTTCTACCCTACTTGACATGGTAACTGCTGAATGTGAAAAAAGATTAATGGATAGCATTACTGAAAATAGATATGAAACAGCAAGAACTATTGCTGTAGCGGCTATTAAATACGCAGACCTTTTACCATTTAGAACTACTGATTACAACTTTGATATTGAAAAATTTACAGATTTAAATGGTAAAACCGGAACTTATTTATTATATTCAACTATAAGAATGAAATCTTTATTAAATAAAGCTAAAGAAGCCGGTGTAGAATTTAATGATATTATAAAAATATCTACAGAAGCAGAAAGAAAGATTATTTTAGCTATGCTTGATTTAAGAAGAATAATTAAAAGAAGTTTTGAAAACTGTTCACTTAATGAAATAGCAGAATACTTATATAAAATAACAAATTTATATAACAATTTCTATGCAGAAAACAAGATAATACCAGAAGAAAATAGTGAAGTTAGAGCATCATGGTTAGCCCTATCAAATATAATATATAATAATAATTTATATTTATTAAATTTATTAGGTATAAATATTCCTGAAAAAATGTAAATTAAGAATTGACAAACCCTATAAGTATATATTACTATTATAAGCGTTGGAAATGACATACACATTTTTAAACTACAATACATATAATGTCTTGAATTAACAAAAAGGGAGATTGCTATGAAATTAAAAGATATAACAAAAGAAGAATTAGAAACAATGAATTATGATGACATTGCAGAAATAATTTTAAATGAAGAAAAAACTAAAATGAAAATTAATGTATTATTTAAAAAAATATGCGATGCCTTAGAATTAAGTGATGCTGAATACGAGGCAAAAATTGCTGATTTCTTTGAACTATTAACAACTGATAAAAGATTTATTATGTTAGAAGATGGTTCATGGGATTTAAAAGAATTACATAATCCAAAAGTTATTGTAGATGATGAAGAAGATGAAATTACAACTGAAGTTGACGAAGATAGCGAAGAAATTACTGAAGAAGAGGAAGAAGACATTTTCTACGATTCAGAAAATGAAGATGACATCCCTGACAATGATTTAGAAGATTTAGTAGTAATTGATGTAGATGATGAAGAAGCAAACAGTTAATGTTTGTTTTTTTAAAAGTTTTTGATATAATTATACGAGAAAGGACCTGATAATATGTTTGAAAGACTTGATGCAATAGAAAAAAAATACAATGAATTACAAGTAGATTTAACTAATCCTGATATAATTAGTGATTATAGCAAATTAAAATCATTATCTAAAGAATCTAGTGATTTAGAGGAAACAGTTAAAAAATATCACGAATATAAAGAAACTATCCAAGGTATAGAAGATGCAAAACTTTTAATGAAAGATGATGAATTAAAAGAAATGGCAGAATTAGAATATGCAGAATTAAAAGAAAGATTAGAAGTTATAAATAAAGAATTAGAAATATTACTAGTTCCAAAAGATGAAAATGATGGTAAAAATGTTATCATGGAAATTAGAGGAGCTGCTGGTGGAGATGAAGCTAATATCTTCGCTGGTGACCTATACCGTATGTATACTTATTATGCCGAAAAAAACGGTTGGAAAATTGAAGAAATAAATACATTAGAAGGTACAAGTGGCGGATATTCACAAGTAGAAATTATGATTAAAGGCGAAGATGTATATAAAAAATTAAAATATGAAAGTGGTTCTCACCGTGTACAAAGAGTTCCTGTTACTGAAACTCAAGGAAGAGTTCATACATCCACTGCAACCGTGTTAGTTATGCCAGAAGTTGAAACAGCTAACATTGACGTAAAAGAAAGTGATATAAAAATGGATGTATATCATTCAAGTGGTGCTGGAGGACAATCAGTAAATACAGCAAACTCTGCCGTAAGACTTACGCATGTACCTACTGGTGTTGTAGTTACTTGCCAAACTGAACGTAGCCAATTAAGAAATCGTGAAAGAGCTATGGAATTACTAAAAATAAAAATTCACGATGAAATAAGAAGTAAAGAAGAACTAGAATTAGGTAATGCTAGAAAAAGTAAGATTGGGACTGGAGACAGAAGCGAAAAAATAAGAACTTATAACTATCCTCAAAACCGTGTTACAGATCATCGTATAAACTTCTCTATTATGAGTTTAGATAGAGTAATGGATGGCGAAATGGAACCAATTATTGAAGCCTTACAAACAGAAGATTTAAGACTTAAATTAGCTGGTGAATCGTTTGAATAAAATAGGTAATGCTGAATTAAAATTATTAAAAGAAATATATAAAGATAATATTGATGAAGCTTATAAAAAACTAGAAGAAAACTACCCTATTCAATATTTAATTGGATATGTAGACTTTTATAACACTAAAATTAATGTTAATGAATCAGTTTTAATTCCAAGGTATGAAACAGAAATTTTAGTTGATGAAACGATTAAATTCTTAAAAGAAAAAAAATACAAAAAAATAATTGATATATGTACTGGAAGTGGCGCTATAGCAATTGCTTTAAAAAAGCATTTAAATATAGAAATGGATGCTTGTGATATAAGTGAAGAAGCTTTAAATACAGCACAAGAAAATGATTTGGAAAACAATACAAAAATAAACTTTTTCAAGATAGATATTCTAAAAGAGAATATAAATAAAAAATATGACTGTATTGTTAGTAATCCCCCTTATGTTAAACATGATGAAACAGTATCTTTAGAAACAAAATACGAGCCACAAATAGCGTTATTTGCAAACAACAATGGTTTAGAATTTTATGAAAAAATAATAAAAGATGCAGTGAATATGTTAAATAATAATGGTTCAATAATATTTGAAATCGGAGCAACACAAGCCGAAAGCATAAAAAAAATAGCCTTAAGCTATTTTCCAAATTCAAATATTAGAGTTATAAAAGACTTTAACAATTACGATAGAATTATGTTTATTGAAACATAATTTTTTATTTAGAAACAGTTTTTACTAAATATATTTTTTTATCAAAGCCTCCCCTTTTCTCTCTTTTTAAAGTTCTTGTACTAAGTAAATCTTCTTCACTATATCCATTAGCTTTAGTTAAGGCAAATAATACTTCTAATAAATCAGCACATTCTTCTAATACTTCCTCTTTACTTTTTGCATTTATTATTTCATTATACTCTTCAAATAACTTATCTTTTAACGCTTTAATATATTCATCATCTACTAAAGTTCTACAATAAGGAATATCACCATTTTTAACTATAATATCAGGTATATTATCCCTAACTAACTTATTCATAATTTTTTTCATAATTTACCTCTAAGACACAAAATCTATAACAAAATTAGTAAGCAAATAACTAAGTGCAAAACTTAATGATAATACTAACAATTTGGCTTCAATTTCTTTACTTTTTTTCATAATACCATTAAAATTAATACCATTTAATATAAATATAGAAAACATGGTAAAAAAAACATATAAATATATTTTAATACTCATTAATTCTTTTCCTCATAAACTGTTATAGCCTTAACTCTATTTAAATGTCTTTCTTCTGATGGTGATTTTGTATTAATAAAAGTATCAATTATTTCTTTGACTTCATTTAAATCAGTAGTAATATCTGCTCCTAAAGAAATAACATTAGCCCCATTATGATTTTTAGCTTTAAAAGCATCATCAACATTTACAGCACGCACACATCTAATCCCTTTAACTTTATTCGCGGCAATACTCATACCAACTCCAGACCCACAAATTAGAATACCTAAAGATCCTTCTGTATCCCTTACTAATTCTCCTAATTTAAAAGCAAATTCTGGATAATCATCAGATTCATTATTAGGTAAACCGATATCTAAAGCTTCTAAACCATTCTCATTTAAATAATTTATTAATTTGTTTTTAAGATCCACACCTCTGTGGTCACAACCCAAAAATATTTTCATTTTATATTCCTCCAATATAATTTTATCAAACAACTAAAAAACGTTAAATAATAAATCACGAAATTAGACACAACTTTACTAAACTTTAAAATTAATATATAATGTTTTTGGTGATTATTATGTTTATAGATACTCATTGTCACATATTTAGTGAATATTATGAAAATATTAAAGAAGTATTAAATAATGCAAAAAATGTTAATATCACAAAAGTTATTAACAATGGATGTGATAACAAAAGTAATATAGAAGTTATAGATTTGATAAATAAACATAATAACATGTATGGAGCAATAGGAATACACCCAGAAGAAGTAGATAATTATTACGAAAATGATTTAAAATATATTGAAAATAATTTAAATAACAAAAAAGTTATTGCTATTGGGGAAATTGGCCTAGATTATTACTATACAAAAGAAAACAAAGACAAACAAATAGCGTTATTTGAAAGACAATTATGCCTTGCCGAAAAATATAATAAACCGGTTATAATACACAGTAGAGAGGCAACATTAGATACAATAAATATACTAAAAAAACATAAAGTAACAGGCGTTATCCATTCTTTTTCAGGTTCTTTAGAAACAGCAAAAGAGTATATAAAGATGGGATTTTTATTAGGAATTAATGGAGTCATAACTTTTAAAAACTGCAACTTAAAAGAAGTAGTAAAAGAGTTAGAACTAAGTAATATTATTTTAGAAACAGACAGTCCCTATTTGACACCAGTACCCTATCGAGGTAAAAGAAATGAACCAGCAAGAATAATTGACATCGCAAATTTTATTTGTGATTTAAAAGATATTTCATTAAAAGAACTCTCACAAATTACCAACGAAAATATCAAACGAGTTTTTGACATTTAACTTTTATTATGATATTATTAATACAACCAATTGAGGTGAAAAGATGAAAGGTAAATTATTTTACTTTAAATATATAGCTAAAATAGTAATTATATTTTTAGTACTATTTGGTATTAAATCATCTTCTTTTAAAATAGAAACTTATAGTAGTAACGAAAACTTAAACAAAAGTGTCAACTTATCTACTATGGCTATATTTATTAATAAAGAAGAGGAAGAAAAAAGAAATGAAGAAGCCTTACAAACTTATTTATGGGGCTCTTTAGATAGCTATACAGGCGATTTAACTGGATATGGTGCAGATTGTGCATTATGTACTGGTAGACTTGCATGTATGAGTAGTTTAGATTTAAGTAATGGTAGAACTACATATGAAGATAAAACTTATGGTGAAGTTAGAATTGTAGCATCAAGCAAAAACTTACCATGTGGAACTATTATAAGATTTGATAGTTTAAGAATAAGTGAAAAGCCAGTTATAGCAATAGTACTTGATCGTGGAGTATTAGGAAATGATATAGATCTATTAACTCCTAGTGAAGCTTATGCTGGAGAACATATTGGTAGAACTGTTATAACATATGACGTATTAAGATTTGGATGGGAAAAATAATCCCATCTTTTTAAGGAGTGGAATTATGGATATTAAAGCTAAGAAATCATTAGGTCAAAACTTTTTAAAAGAAGAATCAGTTTTAAAAAACATAGCTAATTCTATTGCAACTAATGAAAATGATTTAATAATCGAAATAGGACCAGGCAAAGGCGCTTTAACAAAACATTTAAAAAATAAAAACTCGTATTTAGTATGTTATGAAATCGATAATAGAATGACAGAAATATTAAAAAAATTAGAAGATGATAAAACAAAAATTATATTTCAGGATTTTTTAGCAGCAAACATTTTAGAAGATATTAAAGATTATGATTATGAAAATATATATATTATAGCAAACATCCCATATTACATAACAACACCAATTATAAAAAAAGTAATAGAATTACCAAAGTTAGAAAGTATGAGTCTTTTAGTTCAAAAAGAAGTGGCAGAACGTTTTAGTGCTAATCCTGGCTCTAAAGCATATGGATCTTTAACAGTATATTTAAATTATTATTTTGAAATTAATTACTTATTTACTGTAAAAAATACTTGTTTTGAGCCTATACCAAAAGTTGATAGTGCCGTTATTAATTTCAAAAAAAGAGATAAAAAAACGGATATTAAAAATGAAGAATTATTATTTAAATTAATAGAAGATTCATTTAAAATGAAAAGGAAAACATTAAAGAACAATTTAAAAAATTATGATTGGTACAAAATAAATGAAGTATTAATAAAGAATAATTTACCAGATAATATACGCGCCGAAGAAATATCTTTAGATTTATTTATAGCTATAGCTAATAATTTAGCATAGCATTTTTTAAATCATAAAAACAAAATAAAAACATATTATTTATTGGTGATTCAATGGAATTAAAACGAGGTGACTTAGTAACAAGAAAAAGTTATAATCACGATACAGTGTTTAAAATAATAAATATAAAAGATGATATTTATTATCTAAAAGGAACAGAAGTTAGATTATATGCGGACGCTAAAGAAGATGACTTAGAAAAATATGAAATATTAGAAAATACAGAAGAATTAAGTATAATAGACGAAAGTGAACTTAATCTGGAGCGTAACGAATATTTTTATATACCTGCTAAAATATTACATATAGATGGCGATAAAGACTATTTAGATAAATGCTTAAAATATTATAAAAAAAAAGGTGTATACGCCATCGGAAAAAAAGTAAGTGAAGAGCAAATATATGAACAATTATTGCCATTATTAAAAGAACACAAACCAGATATTGTAATTATTACTGGTCATGACGCATATTATTCTAAAAAAGGAAATATTAATGATTTAAAAAATTATCGAAACACTGCTAATTTTATTAAAGCAGTAAAAATAGCAAGAAAATATGAAAAATCTCATGATAAATTAATAATAATTGCAGGTGCCTGTCAAAGCAACTATGAAGAATTATTAAAAGCTGGAGCAAATTTTGCATCAAGCCCAAAAAGAATAAATATCCATGCACTAGACCCAGCAATTATTGCGAGTACTCTTGCACTAACAGAAAGAAATAAAGAAATAAATTTAATAGAACTTTTAGATAAAACAAAATATGGGCACGACGGAATAGGCGGCATTAAATGTAGTGGCTTGATGTATGTAGGATTTCCAAGATAAGGGGGAAGCATGAATCCTGAATTTATTAAAGAAGAACTAAATAAAAATATAGGTAAATTAGTTACAATAAAAGTATACGGAATGCGAAACAAAACAAATACTTATTATGGGCAAATTAAATCTATATACCCTAATATATTTACTATACATGATGGCACTTCTGAAAAAAGTTTTAGCTATGCTGATGTAATTACAGGTGATATAAAAATAAAATATGAGTAAACTCTTGCTATTTACCATTTTTTGCTATAAAATATATTTAAGTAAAGGTAAATTACTTAGAAGGGAAAGAAATATTTATGCAAATTACATCAGTAACTGTTAAAAAAATTGAAAAAGATGGTTCAAGAATGAAAGGAATTGCTTCTGTATTATTAGACGATTCATTCGCAATTCATGACATCAGAATAATTGAAGGAGACAACGGACTATTTATAGCTATGCCAAGCAGAAAAACTGCTACTGGTGGATATAGAGATATAGCTCATCCAATCAATCCTGATGTACGTAAGATGTTTGAAGATGCTATATTAGAAGAATTTAATAAAGCATAAATTAAACTTGCAACAAGCAAGTTTTTTATTTGGTATAATTAAGAATTTAAAACATATAATTATTTTAAAGGAGAATAAATATGGACAAAGCACAAGAAATAGTAAATTATGGGAATCATGAATTAAGAATAGTAGACAGAAGAGAAATTGCATTAACAGGAATTAAAAAAATAGCTAGTTTTGATAGTGAAGAATTTTTGTTAGAAAGTAATATGGGGATTATATTAATTAAAGGTTCTAATTTAGAAATAATGAGATTAGATACACATGATGGCAATGTAAAAATAAAAGGTAAAATAAACAGTTTTAATTATTTAGATAATAAAGAAAAAATTAAAGAAGAAAGCCTAATATCTAAATTATTTAAATAATGGATGCTAAAACACAATTAATAATTTTAGCTTTTTCATATCTATATGGTTTTATATTATATTACTTAATATTTATAAATAATAAAATAATAAAAAATATGAAAAGTATATATCGCAGTATTATTACAATACTTTTTATGTACAACATAGTATTAATATATATAATATCAATATTTAAAATAAACAACGGGAATTTTCATATATATTTTTTTATAATGATTATTTTAGGATATATAAGTAACATAAAAGTGACAAAAAAAATGGCAAATAATGTAAAGATACGCAAATTTATTGAAAAAATAAAGACTAAATGCTATACTGAACATAATAAGGGGTGATAGCCATTACAAAGAAAGTCACAAAAAAAGAAAAGAGAAGACTAACGCTATTTGTAGTAACATTTTTATTTATTATTACATTCATGTGCGTTAATATATTTCCGGATTGGTTAAAAATAATGGCAAATAAAAAAGAAATCTCAATTCTTGAAACTACTTATAAAGATTTATTAGATAACGAAGTAGCTTTAAAAGCTGAAGTACAAAAATTACAAAATCCGGAATATGTTGAAAGATACGCTAAAGAAAAATTTTTATATACAAAACCAAATGAAATTATTATAAGAAAACCAAATACCAAATAATAGCTTTTTAGCTATTTTTTATTGTTCCAAACATATAATTTAATATGAAAAATATATTAAAAATATTTATATTAACAATACTATTAATAAGTGCCCTATTTATTAACAAAGAAGTAGAGGCTCTATTACCTTTAAGTGGTAAAATAATTATTATCGATCCCGGTCACGGTGGCAAAGATCCAGGAACAGTAAATGACAAAATATATGAAAGTAATATAAATTTAGAAATAAGCAAATATTTAGAAATAGAATTGATAAAAAATGGTGCAACTGTAATTTTAACAAGAGATGGCGATTATGATTTAAGTACGCCTAATGCTAAATGGCGCAAAAAAAGTGATTTTGATAATCGTATTAAATTAATAAATAATTGTGATGCTAATATGTATATATCTATACATTTAAATTATTTAAATGATAGTAGTTACAGTGGTCCTCAAGTTTTTTACAACGATACTAATAAGAATATAGCATTAGTTATTCAAGAAGAATTAAATAAAAATTTAAATAATGATAGAAAAATTAAAAAAATACCGAATAAGACATATATGTATGATAAACTAAATATACCAGGTGTACTAATAGAATGCGGTTTTTTATCTAATCCAAAAGAAAAAGAACTTTTAATAAGTTCTTCATATCAACAAAAATTAGCCAAAATTATTACAAAAGGAATAATAAACTATTATTAATATTCAAAATATTTCATAGTAGATTTGTTATCAACACTCTTTCCTGTTGTATAGCTTAAATTGCCAATTTCTTTTAAAGCTTTTTTTACTTTTTTTCCATCTTTATCAATAACGTTATCTAAATTATTAATTAAATATCTTGCTCTTTCAACCGCTACATCATATAAATCATAAAACGAATAATGAAAGCAAGTTTTTTTATCTACAGGATAGTTCCACTTCTTATGTTCTACATTTAAAACAGAATAATCCATTTTTTTAATATAATAACACATGTTACTTAATTTCCTTTTTTTAGAAAAATTAATTTTATCTAAAATTTTATATATAAAGTACTTAATTCCAAACCTAGATTGAAAACCATGACTAACAATAAACCTAAAATTTTTCAACCCTATACGAAACAATTTGCTAGCATTATTTCGTTCAAAAGCATTTAAACAAGCATAATCAATAGTATTAGAAAGTTCTTGACTAAACTTAATTTTAGGAAGAACAACCCTACTTAAATTAGCTTTATAAATCTTTTTATTAGTTCTTTCTTCATAAATTATAGCATCTATCATATATTCTAAATAATTATGGTGTCCTTTATACTTTTTAGTTTTTTTACTTTTATAATAAAAGTTCCCAGTTTTATAAAAAACATAAGGATGAACTATCGTATCTAATACATAATGACAAATTGAACCATATAAATACGCCATAACCTGTGAATTATTATATAAATAATTATCTCTAATATATTTGACAATATTAGCAAAATACATATTTGAATTATGAGTATGAGCATAATGGCCAAAAGAATAACTTTTAAAAAATGTAATATCAAAACTTTGTCCAAACACATAAAAAGTTTTCTCATTGCTTGTTATTCTATTTTTCACATCGCTATTACATGCTTTCAAAACATCTTTAGCAAAAATATAATGTGTATAAGTACAAGGCATAATATCACCCTATATAATTATAACATATTTACAGTATTTTAACCAAACATACACTATAAACTTTTAAAAATACTATAATAATTTTTATATTTATGGTATAATGTTAAAATAGGTGAGCATATGGAAAAGATATTTAAGACTCTAGATGAACAAATTACCATTTTAAGAGATAAAAATCTTATCATAGATGATGAAGTATATGTAAAAAATATTCTTTTACGTGAAAACTATTTCTTTATTAATGGATATAGATTTCCATTTATGAAATCATTAAGAGATAGAACTTTTATAGAAGGTACTAATTTTAGAGAATTATATGCTTTATTTAATTTTGATAGACAATTAAGAAATATATTATTTAAAAATATACTTATATTAGAAAACAATTTAAAAAGTATTATTTCTTACGAATTATCTAGAAGATATGGTTTTACAGAAAAAAAATATTTAAATCCTAATAACTTTACCAAAGATCCTAAAAAATCAAGACAAGTAAATGACACAATAAAAAAAGTAAAGAGACAAATAATCAACAATGGCAAACAACATACTGCTACTAGTCACTATATGAATAATTATGGATATATACCATTATGGGTAGTAGTTAAGGTATTATCATTTGGTATCGTTGGCGAATTATATACCATTTTAAAAGCTGAAGATCAAGAAGATATTGCAAAAATATTCAATATAGATGTTGAAAGTTTATTAACATATTTACCAATAATTGCAAATTATCGTAATTTATGTGCTCATGAAGATATGTGTTATGACCATAAAACACAAAAAGAAATACCTATAACAAAGTACCATAAAGATTTAAATATTCCTAAAACTAACGGTGAATATATATATGGTATAAACGATTTATTTGCTTTAATAATTATTTTAAAAAGATTATTAAGAGAAGATGATTTTCATATAATGTTAAATGAAATATTTTATGAACTAGATTATTTGACAGGTAGACTTCATACAATAGACATAGAGAAAATATTAGACAAAATGGGATTCCCAAAAAATTATAAAGATATAGTAAGGATGGATTAAAATGAAAAAAAACAATATAACAAAAAATATAGTAATAACAATTATAGTATTTTTCTTAGGAATGGGAGCTATGTATGGATTAGTAAGATACTATCCAATATTAATAAGTACTGAAGTAACTAAAATAGACAAAAATGTTACCATAACTGATACAGGCATTGCAGAAGCAGTAGATAAACTATATGATGCCGTAGTAGTTGTAAACACTTATCAAAATGGACAAGAATACAGTTCTGGAACAGGCTTTGTTTATAAAACAGATAAAGAGAAAGCATATATACTAACTAATAATCATGTTATAAATAGTGGAGATGATATATATGTTACATTTACTAATGGAAGTGTTGTAAAAACAGAAATTATTGGAAGTGATGTATATTCAGATATAGCAGTTTTAGCAGTTGATAAAGAACATATTATTAAGGTTGCAGAATTAGGAAAAAGTGATAAGTCAAGATTAGGAGATACAGTATTTGCTATTGGAGCACCACTTGATAGTGCTTATTCTTGGAGTGTTACAAGAGGTATTGTTTCAGGAAAAGACAGACTAGTAGAAGTAGAATTAACTGACGGAAATACTAAAACTCCAATGGTAGTTAACACATTACAAACAGATGCTGCAATTAATTCTGGAAATAGTGGTGGACCTTTAGCTAATGGAAATGGTGAAGTAGTCGGAATAACATCAATTAAACTTGCTAGTTCTTCTATAGAAGGTATGGGTTTTGCAATTCCTATTGAAAATGCTTTAGATATAGCAGACCAATTACTAAAAGGAAATAAAGTAGAAAGACCTTATTTAGGGATATACATGTTAGACGTTACAGAAGCTTATTATTCTAGAGAATATTATTCATTAATAAAAGATGCAGATTTAACTGCTGGTGTAATAGTTACAGACATTGAGGATAAAAGTTCAGCATCTTTAGCAGGCATTAAAGAAAAAGATATTATAACAAAAATAGATGGTCATGAAATAGCAAATGTAGCATACTTAAGATACTATTTATATAAACATAAAGTTGGCGAAGAAATGCAAGTAACTATTATTAGAGATAATAAAGAAAAAGATATAAAAGTAAAATTAACAGCAAACTAAAACATGTTAGAAATCAACATGTTTTTTAATTATATTTTATTTTGATTTTTTCGTTCACTAATCTCCTTCATTTCTTTATAATTCGTAAAATATAAGCCCTTATTTTGTTGTACACCATTAGCATCAACTCCACCCTTACCAATTGCAAACTGAAATCCTAAAGTACTCATTTGATATAATTGATCGCAAACATCACTTGGAATCTCTTTAACTTCACCATATAATATTTCATCTATATCATTTATATCATCAGGCACATTTCTAATAAATAAACTATTTTCTAAAAAGAACATATCTAATTGTGCATCATAGGTAAAGCCTAATTTCTCCATATTACTCTTTTCATATTCTGTTACGATATAATTTTCCATATAAACATCTCCCATTATGATAATTTTTTGCCAGCTTCAATATCTAAACGCAAATAAGCACTATATATATCAGGAATATTATTATCAACTAAATCCTGACTTATAGGTAACATATCTAAATTTCTCATTTTCTCTAATGTATAATTAAATAATTCAATATCTTTAACTATTACATCAATATCTATTAATTCAATCAATTTATGAGCAGTTATACTACCTATAGAATCATCTATATTAATTATAGTGCTATCAATATTATGCATTTTAATTATAAAAGCTAATAATAACTTATTAAAAGTTTCAGATATAAATATATTATTTTTTAAATCAATATTATATTCATCACTATAATTATGTTTAGAGTTTGCTAAAACTCCGTATTTTTCTCCTAAAGTTTCATTAACTGTATTTATTTTTTCAGAAGTTGGACTATTAATTATATAATGAGAACCAATTAATTCTGGAGTATAACCTAAGTCCATTAAAACTTTTTCAACAACAGCTCTTTGGTCATTAACATCAAATACAGTTATTTTATCCTCATTCTCTAAAATATACTTTTCCTTAACATCTTCTGGAATACCATAATATAATATCACATTAAAATCATCAATCTCTGGATATGCCGCTTTAATACTTTCATATTTTTCAGCTTTAACAATAATTATAGCTTTCTTAGATAAAGTAACATTACCTTTAATAAATGTATCTTGCCCTGCAAAATTTCTAATATCACTTACCCCTAAATGCTCACTTAAAGGATCCATTATAATAAAATCTTGATTATCAAAATTACCATACATGTGCGATGATACTAATCCATTTTCAGTAAAATGAACAGTACTTCTATAATACATTTCATATGTTTCAAATTTTTTAAGTTCTTCATAATCAATTTCAGACTCCACAGCTTGATATATAAAATTTGATCTAGTCTTTGCTATAAAAGATACTTCAGAAAGAGGTTTAATTATTCTTCCTTCCGGGAATATTCCAGTTGTTCTAATTAGCATAATACTATCATTTGAATATTCATTATATTTTGAACACTCTCTCAATTTCACTGTTTCATTATAAGTGTCCTTTACTTTTTCAATAGTAGACATATCATAAACTTTTACAACAGGCATATTATCCCTCCTAAATATCAAAAGCATATATATAATATACCACTAATCATTATCCCCTGGCAAAAATAATTAATATTTGATGTAAAGTAAGAAAAAAATCTTAGTGATTAAAAAAACTTGATACGTAAATATCAAGCTTTTAACATACACCAAATGTCCAAAATATCTCTATAATACTATTTCTAATTTAAAAGTTTCCTATTTATTTTCATGTTTCGATAAAATTCTTTTTCTAAATCACTTTTTATTTTATCTAACATAAATATTTCTCCTTTATAATTATTTTTGTCTTAATAATGCAGGATCAGATTGTTCTTGTACTACTAACATACTATGCTCATGACTCAATCTATTAAAGCAATAATCACACAAGTAGCTTTTTAATTCATTAGGCATACCTATAGCCTGAATTACGTCTATTAATGTTTTTTCATTTTGTAAATAAGCAAATACATCTGAATTAGGTTTTTCTTGATAATCATATAAAATAAATTTTGGTTGTGCATTTAATCTTTTTAAGACTTGTATATCATCATCAGTTATTGAATATGGCTTATCTTCTTCTGTAGATATAAATCTATAAGTGTATTTTCTTGTACCATAGCTAAAATCTGGAGTTAAGTAATACTCACTATAATATTTCCCCTCATCATTAGCATTTAAAAAATCTATAATTAAACCTATCCATTTTGCATTTTTATAGCTAGTTTTATATATTTTTTCAAGCAATTCATATCTTAGTAATTTTGCTTCTTCGTTTTCTGGTTTTGTAGTAACTAATTCATCAAAACTATTAAATTCTATTAATTCCATTATAATTCCCCCATTAAAATCTGAGATAATAAAAATATCCCCTAAGAATTAACATTATTGTACAATTTATAAACAGATTTTTCAACATTATTATTTATAAATTATATAAAAAATAGCAAAAAAACTTGATAAATACTTACCAAGTTAAGAACAAAAATCAATTCAAAATTTATACCTTATCTATTTTTAATAGATAAACCATCTTGTTTTTTTTAAAAGCACCAGTTGGATCTAACCTTTTAATTATTTCCTCACCATATGTAGTTAATCTTACTAAAATTGTCGAATTGCTTAAATTAAAAGATAAATTTTCATTATCCCTCATTGAATTTTCCATCATTTGCTCAATATAGCTCATAATATACCTCCTAAAAATTATACAACAATAAAAAATTAAACCAGTGATATACATTAATTACTATAAATATAACAATTTTTTGATAATTTGCAATCAAAAAGTATTCAAATTTACAATTTCTATGTCAAAATAATTAGTACTTATAATATAAATATATATTAAACTAAAGCTCAGAAGTTTTTTACTTTTGAATAATTATTAAAATTTTTTAAATTCATACAATTATTTACGTTTTATAATTCAAAACTATTTTACTAACCTTTCATTTTTATTTTTAAACACACAATAATGTGGATTTTTAATATATTAACATTCTTTTTAAATTGTTATTTTAATAAATAGGTTATTCATTAATTCAATTATTGAACTTGTTGTTATAAAATATCACTATAAGCTAATTTCTTTTTAATTGTTTGCTATATGGTTTTATATCTTTACTTTTTTGTAATATAACACTAGCATAATGTTCAGCCATTTCCATATATTGTTCTAGTCCAACATAGTCTATGTCACAAAAATAACTAAAATACGTTTCTTTCCAATAACTACCTAAAATAATTCCTTTATCACTTGCTCTCTCAAAAGCTTGGTTAAATCTATCTGCAAGTACTTTTAAATCTTCTTGCAAATCATTAACTTTTTTATATTCTTTGCAAAAACCATTTCTCAATTGTGAAACAGAGTGAAAACTTCTATCTTGTTCTTCCAAAACAGCAATTGTTGAAATAACTAAATTATAAAAATCAAGTTCTTGTTCGTCTCCAGTTAAAATATAAGTCGGAGTATATTTCGTGGATAAATCAGTTACATTACAAGACTTATACCACACTCTAGCACCAAACATATTAGTATATATAACTGAATCTTTTGCTGATGAACTCGCTAAACGACTATCAGGAATAGAGCAGTGCATTATATTAGATAATTCTGCATTAATTCTATCACGACCTTTTTTAGCTGTATCTTGATTAAATGCATCAATACCCATTATGTTGATCGGAACATAATTATTTACATCTTCAGTTATATAATTTACTAGTTCTAAATATAAATTTCTCCAATCTTTTTCGGTGTAATCATAAAATTTTTCAACAAATTTAATCTCTTGTTTATCTGATGTCCCACTAATTACTAATTCTAATTTTATTTCTTATTACATTAATCCACCAATAAGCAGTAGCTTCAACTGAAGATAATTCTATTTCTTTATTTCTTTCCATATAATTAAATCCTTTCAAAGTTTTTTTGAAACTTGAATTTGTACATAATATTTTAACACAGAAAATGAATAATTGATTATTTTTTGCTAATAAAGATTTTAAAAATATTTAAAAGGACATATGTATTTGTTTAACGTTTCATTAACCCCCTAAAAGTTAATACAAAAAGCATATCATTTTGATATGCTTACCGATTGTTTTGTATATATTTTTTATTATCTAAAGCAATTCTTAAATCTACCATTGCTCGCCTAAAATTAGCGCGAATATGTCCATTATATGAAAAATCTTGTATAATTTTTGGATCAGTATCAAACGTATCGTTTAAAAAATTAGTAATATAATCCATAGCTTGAATTTCATCTTCACTCAAACTTGCAATTCCAAACTCAAAATCAGACGTAATTAGAGAAGCAGAGTATACCAATCTAGCACGGTCTATAAGCGGAATAGGCATATCTAAAAACAATCTTCTATCTTTATAGTTATTAAGCATTTCTTTAGCAATTTCTTCTACCTCTTTATAAATGGCTATTAACATGCTAATACGGGATCTTATACATCGAACTAAATTTACTTTTTCAGTTGCACTAATATTTAGATGATAAACAACTTCTAATTGCCTTTCTGTTAACTCTAAATTATCTAAACGCTTTATGCCTTTGTTATTTAGCCCTTCAATAGTTAATAATTGACTTTGAATTTGAGCAACCAATAATTTGATTTCAGTTTGAGCATCTCTAGCATTTACTGATTTTTGAGTAACGTCTTTTCTACCGCTATCAACAAGATGCTGCCTACTCTCCCTACTTTTAGATATTTTTAAACCTTGAGTACTTAACTCAGCTATCATTTTAAAATTATCTGGCGCATGGTTCGTAGATAAAGTTGCTACTAGCTCATTCAATCTCTGAATTATATCCTCCTCTAGCCTACTTAAATCTTCAATTGATTTATCTAATTCTGCAAACGGCTCAGTTTCTCTATTGATATCCCAATTCAAACTGCTTAAAGATCCACATATATACATATAATTACATATTAAATCATCTAATTTTTTATATTCCTTTCTCAATCTTGAAGGAATAACTCTACTAATAACCTCTTCAATAGCATGATTAACTGCAATTTTTTTAGCATTATCAAAATCAAAACCATTAACTGGGAAATCCCAATCAATTTCTTTCATTAAAACCACTCCTAATTATATTATACCACATAAATTATTAAATCATCATTATTCAAAATCTTATATACATTTCATTAACATTATTTTTACTTATATAAATTTTTACAAGTAAAAACTTGATACTATCATACCAAGTTTATCTTAACGAACACATTGGTTCGACTAAATCTCAATGGCACCATAGTAAAAGGGATTTCAAATTCCTTTATGCCTTTTAAATTTTTCAACTCACTATGCTTATTATACACTAAATATCTGCTAAATACAAACATAATGTCTTCTTTTTTTCTATTGCTTTTGTAGGTTTGATATTAATTAATTTAAATAATGAAATATCCCAAAAGAAAGCGTCAAAGTCATCAGGTTTTACCTCTAAAACATCAAACTTATATTTTTTTCTTAATAATTCAATATATTCTAAAGCATCATCTTCCTTTTTAAAGAATGCATTACTAAATTTACTTTTATCTTCGCCTAATATTTCATCTAACATATTATTATCTTTTAATTCAAATATTTTTTGAATTCTAGTTTTCTTTAATTTTAAATCAACTGCTTTTACTTGCGTTATACAATTTCTTTTATTTTTTATTGGCTCAATAGTTATACAATCAACATATTCTTGTATAAAGTTGCATTTCGCTTCGTAACTTGCAATGTTCCATATTTCATTTAAATCAGCATTATAATCATTTTTTATTTTCTTTATAATGTTTTCATCCATCGCAAATCTTATTCTATGATTTAATCTACAATTATTAAAATCTTCTGCCATTTGTTTATCAACCGCTATATAATTATCATTTATTATATAACTTAATTCTAACAAATCGTTTAATTTTTTTATTAATGATTTTTCAATTAATTCTTCTCTAATATACGAACTGCAACTTATACATTTATAATATCTATAATCTACACCATTTGGCTTTTTAGTTCCATTGCAACCTAATATTCTGCCACAATTAGGACAAACTAATTTTTGCATAAATAAGTAAGATTTTGACCTATAGTAGTTTCGCATGTTTTTTTTTATGTTATTTTGACATTCATAAAATTGTTCTTCACTAATAATTGAAGGAATAACACCACTAATCTCAACTGTATCTTTATCTTTTACACTTTTACGATGTTCATATATTCCAATATATGATTTATTATTTAATATACGAGAAATTGAACCATCAGTCCATTGTCTATATATTGTAGTTTTTTCATCTGTTTTTTTATCAGTTTTTATATAGGAAATAACATTGGGGTATTTCTCTTTTAATATGTTTGAAATTTGAAAATATGTCTTTCCATTAGAACATAAATCAAATATTTCTCTTATTATTTTTGCTTCTTCTTCATCAATTTCCCATTCTTTCAATTTTTTCTTACCACTTTCATCTAATTTATGCTTATAACCTAATGGTGGTCTTCCACCAAAATGTCCTTTATTAACAGCACTTTCTACACCAACCAATGTTCTTTCTTTTATTAATTCTCTTTCAAATTGTGCGAATATACCTAAAATTCTTGCAAACATCATACCTGCTGCACCACTTGTATCAATTTTTTCACATAATAATTCTATTCCACAATTATTTTTCTTTAATTCATTAAAGAATATTTCAAAGTCAACAATGCTTCTACTAATTCTATCTAATTTAAAAGCCATTATTAAATTGAATTTTCCTTTTTTCATATCTTTTAGCATTTGTTGATATTGTGGTCTATTTTCAGTAGATTTACCACTAATACCGGCATCTGTATATACTTTATATATTTCGTAACCATCAGCTTCACATCTTGCTCTTAATCTTCTTTCTTGTTCTTCAAGACTATGACCCTCTCTGGCTTGATCATTGGTGCTAACTCTCGTATATATAGCAACAATTTTTTTCTCATTTTCTATCATTTAAATCATCCTTCCTTTTTTACTATTTAATTCAAATAATGGTTTTGAATTATTTTTTGACTTTGGATATCTTCTTCTCCAACCAATAACTCTTTTAAAAATCACATAAATATTTTTTTCATTCCTATATAATTTCCATCATCATCAAACATAGGTTCTTCTTCATACCAATATTGGTCTTCATCTAATATGTCTTCCCATCTTCGTGGTTCCCCAAATAGTGGTTTTTCAATAGGTGGATTTTTTCTAACATATTCTTCAAAAATTGGTATTACATTGCTTTTTTTCTTTTTCATTTTTTCCTCCTCCTTAAAGAAAAATTACATAGTCGACTAAAAAATTTATATAATTTTTCTTCGCAATACGAGAATATCAAAAAAAGTGTGATATAATAATAGAAATATCGAATATATTTAGTTAAAAACATTTCGACATTTAGGAGGTAAAAAAAATGTATTTTAGATATCATGAAAATTTAGTAAAAGAAATTAACCATAAACCCACAATATTTTTACATAGCAATAATGAAATATCTGACAATACAAAATTATTCAGTTATACATTTATTGATTTTTTTGATAGGCTTTCAAATGAAGCAATAAATGAATTAGATAAGATTTATAATTATTCTTTAAATTATACAAATGATTATATAAACCAAGATACTTGGCTAATGTATCAAATGGCAAATGGTTTAACAATTTGTCCTATAAGCAAAAGATATACAAAAAGATTAGCAAAACATAATGATAAAGGAAATGGAATAACTGCTATTTATACAAAAAATAGAAAAGAACGAGAATTGATATTTAATAACTTTAATGATTTTATTCCTAAAAATGCCAATTTATTTGATAATTTAGCAAAAAAAGGAAGTTCTATTTATCATATTTCAGCAATAAAAGAATCTATTTGTAATAATGAAATTGAATTGCTTTATGTCTTTTTAGAATGTCTTTATAATTCTAATGCTACTTATTGTATTAAAAAATGTAAACATTGTAATAAATACTATATTGCTATAAAATCAGATAATCGCTATTGCGAAAGGAAACAGTCTTATAATGGCAAAATGATAGGTTGTAATTCTGTTGTTGCTACTATTCAAAAATCATATGAATATAAGCAACTAATGAAAAAAGATAAAAACCTAATAAATATTTTTAGTAATAGTTCTAAATATTCCCAAGAATATATAGATAACTATAAAGATAAAAGAGATGCCATTAAAATTCAATGTTTTAAAAATAGAGATTTAACTGATTTGAAATCATTTATTGAAAATTATAAATTGGAAAATCCACCTTATTAATTTTTAACCATATTGTAAAATGTATTAGGTTTAAGATTTAATAATTCCATTGCTTCTTTGCTTTTTATTTCTTTATTCTTCCACATATTAACCACAATATCAAAATTTTGTGGTTTTTCTATTTTTGGTCTTCCAAATTTAATACCTTTATTTTTAGCACTTTCAATACCTTCTTTTTGTCTTGCTTTAATAAATGTTCTCTCTTGCTCTGCAACATATGATAAAATTTGTAATACTAAATCACTAATAAATGTTCCTAATAAATCTTTGTTATTCCTTGTATCTAATAAAGGCATATCAATTACAAATATATCTGCTTTAATATTCTTTGTTATATCTTTCCACTCATTCATAATCATTTCATAATTTCTGCCTAATCTATCTATACTTTTAATAACTAATAAATCATTTTCCCTTAATATATTTTTTAAAATATTATATTGCTTTCTTTCAAAATCTTTGCCACTTTGCTTATCAATATAAATATCTCTTTCATTTATATTCATTTCTTTAAAAGCATTTATTTGTCTTTCTTCATTTTGCTCTTTACTGCTAACTCTCGCATAACCAAATATTTTATTATTCATATACATCTACCTCGCTAAATAATTACTAACTTCTCTAAATATTCTATCTATAATTGTATCTTCAAATGTTCCAAAGAATTCTACAATTATATTTTTAGATTTTAATTCTGCAATAAAATTAGAGCAAGCAATTAAATAGGGGAAATCTTTTGTTTGATTTTCTTCTATTGCAGTCATAATAGTATCAACATAGCCATCACATACCATCGATACTATTTTTCTTAAAATTTCTTCATTCATTCAACACACCTCCTTACTTTATTAAAATATATAATATATTCGTTTATGGAAAATCTCAACCATATTTTTATAAACTCCTCAAAACTTTTCAAATATTTAAAAAGTGCATAGATAACTTTTATAAATACAAAAAAAGACTTAAATTACTTAAAATTTAAATCTTTATAAAAGTACACTTTTTCAAATACCTTACAATTATAACTTAATATTACTATACACTAATTTATTCCTTGCAAATTCTAATAAAAAAAGCAATTCAATATACTTTTATACCAAATTGCTTAAATCGCCTTAAAATCGCTCTTATTAATCAAATTTAATATTTCCTTTTTTAATCTATTACTTATATTGATATTATCACAATATTGATAACAACTAAATCTCATAAACTTTTCAGCATAATCATAACCAAAAACATATTTTAATTTTATATCAACTGAATAGCATTTATTTTCTTTTTTATTTAATTTAACTAAATAATTATTATATGACTTTGCTAATATGATTAAATCTTTCATTAAAACTTATTTATAACTTCGCCATTTCTATAATAATCTTTATCTGCATATCTAATACATATAACATTATTTTCACTATCTAAATATAAAATTATATTATCGCTTATATCATTTTTAATTCTATAACCTTTTGATCCAACGCCCTCAAAACCATCTAAACTTTCGCTATCTGCTTTTATCTCTTTAATATTATCTAAACCAATTTCTTCAAATATATTATTAATTTCCTCTGCCTTTTCACTTTCAACACTAATAGCATTCATTATAATATCTAATTCTTTATTTCCCATATTTTCAACTCTTATAATTTGCATAAATGCTACTATAACTACAAATATAATGAAACCTATTAAAATCTTTTTACCTTTATTAGATTTATTAACTTTCTTACCACATTTAGGACATCTAACATATTCAAAATTAATTTCAGCATTACAATGAGGACATCTTAAATCTTTCTTTGACATTTCAATAGCATAATTTAATTTTTTCATTACCATATCATTTAAAACAAACTCTTTGGCATATAGATTAATTACTTTATCTTCGCCATTTTCTTTATAATTGATAATTAAATAGTCTACAATTTGTTCTTTTTTCTTTGTTTGTAAACCACTTAAACCACCTAATACTAACCCAGCACCACCAAACAAAACATTACCAATAACACCACGAGCTATAACATTTCTATCTTTTTCAATTAATTCTTTATCGCTAATAATACCTACATTAACTATATCTTTTAAATCTATGCTTTTTAATTCTCTATTTTTAATATCACATATTCTTATTCTAAAATTAGTCAATATAAATTTACAATTCATATCTTCTTTTAACTCTAAACCCTCATAATGCTTTAAATCTTTTACAAATAAAACTTTATCTTTCATCGTTACACCTCATTATAATTATAAACCATTTTTATAAAATATACAATATTACGCATATTAATATTACTAATATTGCTATCACTAAATTTTATAAACCTTAAAATTATATATAGGAGGAAATACTTGTGGAAGATAATAAATTAAAGAAAAACAATTTTAAGAATATAAGAATTAAAAGAGATTTAAAACAAATAAAAGTTGCTATGGATTTAGGAACTACCCAAGAAACTATATCTTCTTATGAAACTGGTAGAATTTTTCCAAGTTATGATATGCTTATTGCTTTAGCAAATTATTATAATACTTCTATTGACTATCTATTATGCAGAACCAAATACGATATGCCAATAAATGATATTAAACCAAATAATATCTCTGATGCTGATTTTATATTACTAAACAAAATAAGCAAACTATCTACTATTAATAAGGCAAAAGCAGAAGCATATATAGATGGCTTGAATGATTAATATATACTGATTTATCTTAAACTGACTAATTTAACCTTTATTTTAAACAATTTGATTTTAAATCAATATAAAATATTTTAATAAATTTATACTGATTTATATATTACTTATTAGATATTTATATACTTATTTTTATACTATACTTATAATAATAAATATACTAATTATATACTAATATATACATATATTTTATGATAGCCAATAACTATCTTTTTTTATTGCCTTATTGCTGTATTTAAAAGGCTTATTTAAAATATGCTATCATCAATTTCTCTGTACTTTATTCGATAATAATCTTTTATCTTATTATATTTAACCATTTCCATATATGCTTTACTTGCTTTTTCATCTTCTTCTTTTGTTAATTCTAAATAAAACCTTTTTATCTTCTCATATTTATCATCTAACATTTCCTTTTCGCCCCAATTATTACTTTTTATATATTTACCACAATATTTTAAAGCAGTCTTGCATTTCATATATGCTTTATATAAATCTTTCAAACTATAACCATCTGGAATTATAATCTCATTTGTATAATTATAATTGCAAAATAAGGTTGCTACGCTTTGCTGTATAAAATATTCTATTTTATTTATATTACAATTCTTCTTATATACCTTTTTTCCTTTATTAAGGATATCATAATCAAATATATTTTTATTATCTTTTAATTCGCCCCAATTTTTATCTATATAATTTTTAATATCATCTCTAAAAGCATACATTGGTTTTGAAACTATTAATACATGAATATGCCATTCAACATTTAAAGCATTACCATAATATCTAACATCAAACGAAGAATAATCTTTTGCTATTTTTGGTCTTCCAACTTTTCCATTATGCTCATAATATGTAAAAGCACTATTGCCTCTAATATTGCTAATACATATTATTGCTTGGCATTGCCAACCTTTATTAGCATTCTTTTTACAAATATATCTAATATATTCCTTTAATCTTTTACCATATTTAAATGCTTCTTCTTTGCTCTCGAACTTTTTATCTATATCAAAACTACTTATTCCTAATTTTTTCTTTGCCATAATATTAACTCCTTTCCTAACTATTCAACTCTTTAAGCAAACTTTCTAATTGCTTAATGCTTAATGGCATACTTCTATCATATAGGAATATATTTTTGTCATCATAATAGATAATAAGCAATTTATAATTCTTACCACGAATTATTATTCTATGAGGCTCTATAAAACTTACATTAACATTATCAATATCAATAATTCTACCTTGCTTAATTTCACATCTTGATTTATTAAAACTACATATATTTTTTATCTTTTTTTCTAAACTTTCATTTTTTACTAACTTTTTCACTGAATAATCCATAAATTTCCACTCCTTTTTTTGCATAACAAAAAACCATAAGAAACCCTTATATTTCCTATGGTTTTGATATGTTTAAACTCCAAAGTTTGGAGTGGTTTTAAATCTGGCAGGGGCGGAGAGAATCGAACTCCCATCAAAAGTTTTGGAGACTCCTATGCTACCATTATACCACGCCCCTACGTGATAAAAGTATTATAACACAATAAATCTCATTTTGCTAGTATTTTCATATAATAAATTAGGTGATTATAATATGATTATAAATTATACAACTAAAGAACTAGATTTATTAGCAAGAATTATGCGTGCAGAAGCCCAAACTGAAGGAGATTTAGGCATGCTTATGGTTGGCAATGTTGTTGTTAATAGAGTTTTAGGAGATTGCTATACTTTTAAAAACATTGATAGTATTACAGACGCTATCTACCAGCCTAATCAGTTTGTAGGAGCTGATTCTCCCCTATTCTATGGTTCTTCTACTACAACAGAAAAAAACCTTGCTAAACGCATATTAAACGGTGAATATTACTATCCTGCTACACATTCGTTATGGTTTTATGCACCAGGAGTTTCTAATAATTGTACTCAGACATGGTATAGCCAGCCTCTAGCAGGTAAATATAAAAATCATTGTTTTTATAGACCTCAAACAGGTACATGTGAACAAATATACTAAAAAAATCTAGTTTCCTAGATTTTTATTTTGTTCCTGTAGAACCAAAGCCGCCTTCACCACGAATTGTATATGATAGTTCATCAACTTCTATAAAGTTAGCGGTAGCAAATGGCATTATTACCATTTGTGCTATACGTTCATGAGCATCTATTGTTTTATCTTCGCCAGTATGATTATGAAGGGCTACCATTACTTCACCACGATAATCGGCATCTACCACCCCTACTTTATTAGCAGGTGCTAACCCTTTTTTAGAAGCAAGCCCACTTCTTGCAAATATCATACCAGCATAACCAACAGGAATTTCCATAGCTAGTCCAGTTTTTACTAACACAGTTTCATGAGCTTTAATAGTTATTTCTTCATCACTAACTGAATATAAATCAAAACCAGCAGCATATTCACTTCCATATTTAGGAATAATTGCTTTTTCATCTAACTTTTTTATATTAACATTAAACATTTGCATATTCTTTCTCCTCTTCTTTCGTATTTACTTTTGCTTGTTCATTAGTTTCAAATAAAACAATTTTATTTTTCTTTAAAGATTTTTGAACATCTATTACTCGTTGATTACTAGAGCCACACCATTTAAGCAAAAAATTATGTAATTCATCTTGATATTGACCATCTACTAAAACATCTAAATATTTTAAAACTTCTTTATCTTTTAAATGTTTATCCATTAAAAATCCAGTCCAAGACCAAATAGTTTTATTTGGATATTTTTCTTTAAAAGCTTTTGCCAGTTTAGTAGTTCCTTCAATATTTTTAGGATGCATAGGTTCTCCACCTAATATTGATAATCCTTCAATATGATCTGGACTACATAATTCTAATACTCTTGCAATAGTTTCATCCGTAAATTCCTTACCTCCATTAAAATCATGAGTTTCTGGATTAAAACAATTTATACAATTAAAAGTACAACCTTGCATAAAAATAGATACTCTAACGCCTGGCCCGTTAGAAATATCCATCTTTCTTATTTTATTATATCTCATCTTTATTCCTCATCATCTTTGTTATCTATGTGCATAACTCTTTCTTTAATTTCTTGTGTTCTACCTTTATTCCAGAAGTTAGCACCAATATAACCACAAGTACGACGAGCAACATTTAATTTATCATGGTCTCTATTATTACAATTTGGACAATACCATTCTAAATTCTCATCTATTAAAATTTCACCAGTAAATCCACACTCTTGGCAATAATCTAGTTTAGTATTTAATTCTGCATACATAATATTATCATAAATAAATTTAATTAATTCCATTACTGCTGGAATATTATTTACTAAGTTAGGAGTTTCAACATAACTTATAGCTCCTCCAGGACTAAGTTTTTGAAATTCACTTTCAAGCTTCAATTTAGTAAAAGCATCTATTTCTTCAAATACAGGAACATGATATGAATTAGTAATATAATCTCTATCAGTTATACCTTTAATAACACCAAATCTTTCTCTTAACCCTTTAGCAAATTTATAAGTTGTAGATTCAATTGGAGTGCCATATAAACTATAATCTATTGCTTCTGCTTCTTTCCATTCCTTACATTTATCATTCATATATTGCATAACTTTTAAAGCGAATTCTTTACCTTCGCCATTATCAGTATGTGATTTACCAGTCATAAATTTAACACATTCATATAAACCAGCATAACCTAATGAAATAGTTGAATATCCATTATGTAATAAATCATGGATTGATTCGCCTTTTTTAAGTCTTGCTAAAGCACCATGTTGCCATAAAATTGGAGCAACATCACTTGTAGCTTTACTTAATCTCTTATGTCTTGCTTGTAATGCTCTATGACATAATTCTAATCTTTCTTCAAAAATAGTCCAGAAATCATCAAAGTTTTTATCACTTGATAATGCAACATCTACTAAGTTAATAGTTACAACACCTTGATTAAATCTACCATAATATTTAGGTTTTCCATTTTCATCAATATAAGGTGTTAAGAATGAACGACATCCCATACATGGATAACAATTCCCATTACCATTTTTATCAATTTTATCACGTAACATAATTTTTTCAGAAATATAATCAGGGACCATTCTCTTAGCAGTACATTCGGCAGCAAGCTCTGTTAAATAATAATATTTACCATCTTCTTTAATATTATCTTCTTCTAAAACATATAAAAGTTTTGGAAATGCTGGTGTAACATATACTCCTTTTTCATTTTTCATACCAACAATTCTTTGTTTTAAAACTTCTTCAATAATCATAGCAAGTTCTTCTTTATATTCTTCTGTTTCACCTAAATACATACAAACACTTAAGAATGGAGCTTGACCATTAGTAGTAGTCATTGAATTTATTTGGTATTGGAATGTTTGAACACCATCAACAATTTCTTTATGTAAGTCTTCTTTAGCAAATTTTTCACATTGTTCTTTAGTCAAATTTCTATCTTGATATTTTTTTAAATAACGATTATAACTCTCTCTAACAAATGGTGCTAAATGAGTCAATGTTATAGTACAACCTCCATATTGACTAGATGAAACTGCCGTAATAAGTTGAGTTGCAATAGTCATCGCAGTTAAAAATCTATGTGGTTTTTCTATCATTACTCCATTAATAGTAGTACCATTTTGAAGCATGTCTTCTAAGTTTATTAAATCACAATTATGTAATGCATTTTGAGCAAAATAATCAGCATCATGGAAATGAATTCTTCCATCATCATGAGCTTGAACAATATCTTCTGGTAATAAAAAACGTCTTGTAATATCTGTACTTGTAATACCTGCTAAATAATCTCTTTGAGTAGTAACAACTTTAGCATTTTTATTAGAATTTTCTGTATTCCAATATTCACTTTCACCATCAATTAATTCCTTAATAGCTAAATCAGTTGTATTACTACGTCTAACTAATTCTCTAGTATATCTATAAGTAATGTATTTTTTAGCAAGTTCATATTTACCCATGGACATTAATTTCATTTCAATAATGTCTTGAATATCTTCAACTAATATTCTTTTCTTCCCTAACCCCTCAATATATTTAATAATATTTCTAATTTGAGTCATAGAAACTTGTTGTTCTTCTTCTACCTCATTATTAGCTTTCATTATTGCTTTTTCAATCTTTTCCGGACAATAATCTACCATATGTCCATCTCTTTTAATAACTTTCATAATACTTCTTTTCCTTCCCTATCGCTTACATCAACTATAACATTTTTTAAGATTTTATCTTGTTGCAATTGCAACATTTTGTTTTTTTTGTTAAAATAATTTTAAGAGGTGTAAATATGATTAATTTATTTGAAAATATTACCCCAAAACAAAAGGCAAAACTTCTTCGAATTTTAGAGGCAAACACCCTATATTTCAAAAAGAATTGTCAAGTTTTGACAAGTGTAAAGTGGGATAATATTATAGGAATAGTGCTTGATGGATATATGCAAATAACACGTACCGACTATAACGGGAATCGAACAATTTTAGAAGAACTAGAAGAAAATTCAGTATTTGGAACTACCATATCATCACTTAAAAATACCGAACACGAAATAATTACTAAAGAAGATACAAAGATAGTTGTAATAGAATATAATAGTATAATAAATGAAGAAAGAAATAAATATCCATATTACACACAATTTATTAAAAACTTACTCGAAATAGTTACTGAAAAAATAAACGAAAAAAATCAACGTATTGAAATACTTACTAAAAAATCTATTAGAGATAAACTTTTAGAATATTTTAAAATTATATCTAAAAAAAATGGTTCTAAAATAATATATTTAACACTTAATTATTCAGAACTAGCAGATTATCTTGCAGTTGATAGAAGTGCCATGTCTAGAGAATTAAAAAACTTAAAAGATGAAGGTTTTATAAAAAAAGATGGCAAAAAAATAACTCTATTATATTAATAGGGTTATTTAATTTGGAATATTTAAAATCATTCCTAAGCTTAATACATTATTATTTAAACCATTTAAACTTTTTATTTGATCTACTGTTGTACCATAATTTCTTGCTAAACTCCATAAAGTATCACCAGGCACAACAATATGTGTTCTATAAATATCATTAGTATTAGGAATAGTTAATATTTCTCCAATAGAAAGTAAATTAGATGTTTTATTATTAGCACTTTTTAAAGTATTTACATTTATACCATATCTTTTTGCAATACTATATAATGAATCGCCTGCTTTTACTACATATGTATTCGCTGGAGTAATATCAGTTTCTAACACTTTTAATTGCTGTCCTATACTTATATTATTACTTGTTAAATTATTTAAAGTTTTTAGTTCGTTAACAGTCATACCATATAAATTTGCTATTTTATATAAAGAATCTCCAGGTTGAACTATATAAATATTAGAATCATCTGGTGTAACCACATCAGTTGGTATAACCAGTCTCATACCAATAGTTAGGTTATTACTTTCTAAATTATTCGCTGATTTTAAAGCATTAACTGTAACTCCATAATTTCTTGCTATACTATATAAAGTATCACCACTTTTAACAATATAATAATTACTAGTAGAACCTTCTGGTGGTATATAAGTAACTCCTACATAATCTGCTAAAGCTCTAACTACAGCTTCTGCAAGTTCCTCCCAATTATTTTTTATTTGCGATACATCATCAACGGTAGAATCTAAAAATCCATATTCAACAATTATAGATTCATTATTAGGTGTTTCTCTAAGCATATAATAATAATCTTTACTAGAATTACTAGGTAACCTTCTTTGATAATATTTCCGCACATTTTGCCCCGATTTAATGAACTCATTAGCAATCATTCTAGATAACTTATCACTATTGCGAAGAGCATAAATTATTTCTGCACCATCTCCACCTGGTGATGGTCATTGTGTAGTTAATTAATTATAAATTTTAAACTTAATATATTTTTTGCGTTTTATTGTATTTTAAGACGCATCTTCGCAGTCAAAATGTTGTTAAGACGCATTTTTTGTGTTTTTTGCGTTTTATTGTATTTTAAGACGCATCTTTGCAGCTAAAATATTGTTAAGACGCATTTTTTATGTTCTTTGCGTTTTGTTGTGCTTTAAGACGCATTTCTGCAGCTAAAAATAAATTAAAAGTTGTTTTAATTTTGCGTCTTATCGTTTGAAAGATTATTGAATAATATCTATTAATTTTTTGAAATAATATTTTTTGTGTCTTTCCTTATCATTTTCAGGCATTAAAATTCCATTTTCAACTAATTTTTTCATATATCTATCAATAGTACTAGAATCTATATTAGTCTTTTTACATACAACATCATATATAGTACTACTTTTACATATAGGATGTTGAAACAATGCATCTAATATATATATACTATTTTTAGTGTTTAAAATTTCATTTATTATTGTTTTATATTCTTCATATAAATTTTGTAATTTTTTAATTTTTTCTATATTTTTATTAGATTGAGTTTCAACAGCACTTAGGAAAAATAAAATCCACTCAACCCAACCATTTTCTTCATCAATTTTATTTAATCTATAATAATATTCTTCCCTATTTTCCTCTAAAAATTCACTAACATATAAAACAGGTCTACTCATTACTTTTTTGTAATATAAAAATAATGGTATTAACATTCTTCCAATTCTTCCATTTCCATCTTTAAAAGGATGAATTTTTTCAAATTGCGCATGTATTATAGCCGCTTGAACCAAAGCAGATTGCTCATCATATTCAGAAATATATTTTTCTAGATTCTCCAAATTATCAATAAGTAGTTCTGGTGCAACAGGTATAAAAGTTGCTTCTTCTATTGTACTATGTGGTTTACCTATCCAATTTTGATCTTTTCTAAATTCTCCAGGATTTTTATCCTTACCTCTTGCGCCATCCAATAAAATTTTATGTATACTTCTTATCATCCATAATGTTATTTTATTTTTATCATTTAGCTCTTCCTCAGCATATGCTATTGCTTTATTATAATTTAAAATTTCAATAAAATCGTCATATTTTGTAGCAGATGTAGTTTTACCATCTTCAACTTCTATTTCTAAAAATTCAGTCAATGTTGCTTGAGTTCCTTCAATTTTTGAACTTAATACAGCTTCTTTTTTAGTTAAAGGGTTTAAAAACAATTCTTTATTAATCGTTGCTTCTTCTAACATTCCATCAAATTTTGATACACTAGAATTTGTTGATAAAAGTTGTTTAGTTATTTTATTATAATTAATTTCTTCTTCAAATGGTAGTTTTTTTGCCATATATGGTACCATAAAATCACCTCTTAGACGCATTATAGCATATTTTTGCGTCTAAGACAAGTGTTTCCTTTCTTTTCAATTATAATTATCATACTATTTGTTAACATAGAATATTGTCTTATATTAATTATTATTAATAATTTTATATCATATATAACAAAATATTGAATTTTTCTTTTCGAGATTAATTGTTTACTTCATAATAAAATGATAGAATATATAACGAAATTATGGAGGTGCTCATTGTGTATTTTATTTTGAATAACAATCTTTTTGATACAATAATTGCAATTTTCTTAATCATTAATACTATAACAACATTAATTATATATACTTTTGAATTCAATAAAGATATTAAGAATGACAAAGATAATAAAAAATTAACTAAATTAGAATGGTTTAAATTAATTATAAATATAACATATGTTATTATTTTCTTAATCGTTTTAATTATTTTAGCAAACAAATATAAAATTACACCTTATATTACATTACTATATTATTTTGGTTTTATTTTGATGCCGTTAAAACTTTCAAAAAAGAATCTTGTAGATTTAACTACCGAAAATAAAATGTCATATGTTCAAACTACGATTTTGTTTACTATCTTCTTTTCAAGTAAGGTGACCGAAATTTATACAAATAGTCTCTCTAATATTCCACATACTGCAAAAGAGTATTTGTTAATATTTTATCTAATTATTAAATTAATATTTTTTATATATTGCATAATAATAAATTTTTCTATATTTATTTCAAATCTAAGTATCATCTTTAATAAACAATTAAAATATATCAAAAAAGTTTTCATTAAATTTAAAAATAAATATTTTGAATTAAAATTATATGATTTTTATTTATCAAAAAATAAAAATAGTAAAATACTTTTTGCAATAGATATTATTATTTATATAATATCATGTCCATTTATATTGATATTATATTTCTTTTTTGCATTAATTGTTTTATCTTCTAAATTTTTGATAAGAAAAACATTAAATTTATACAAAAGAATAATAGATTATTTTAATAATAGTTCTAAAATAATAAGGAAAACAATTAAAATTTCTACTATAATATCACTAATAATTGTTTATATAATAATAACTTATAATAACAACATTTTTTCTAACAATACAAAAGATATATTTAATCTTTTATCTACAGTTATATTAATTCCTTTAATTTATGATAGTATAAAATCAAATAAATAATTTTATTTAACTTGCGACCAACTTGGTCGTAATTTTTATTTTTTATATCATAAATTTATAAATTATTTCTACATTCTTATCTTTATCAATAATTATTTTATCTACAATAGTTTGTAAAAGCTCTCTTGTAGGATTTTCAATATCTATTAACTTTTTAATTTTTTCTTCATATACTTTTAAATCACTAATCTTATTTTCTATTACCTTATCTTCATCTTTTAGTTTTCCAATTTGATTCCTTATTTTAGTTAATAATTTTTCTGTTTCATTTGCAATTCTTTTATAAGTTTCTTCTGATACTATACCTCTAAATTTATCTTCATATAAAACATCTAATTTATTTAAATACTCTTTTTCTTTATTTTGAAGTTCTATTATTCTTTCTTTATTTTCATTAGTATTTTTCTTATTGTTTGCTATTTCTTTTGATAATTTAGAAATATTTATTTGTTCTATATATTTTTTACAAGTTTTCCTTATAGTATCTAACAATGCTTCTTCTAATTTATCATATGGCATAAAATGTGGTTCACACATTCTCCTTCTAGGATCTTTTGAATACCTATTACAATTAACTGTCCAATAGTTATGATTCTTTCTATATGAAACTGTTAATGTATTTCCACATTCTCTACAATAAATTAAATTTTCAAATAATCTTTTCTCACGCTTAGTATTAATTGTTTTATTTATTCTTTTGACATTATTTTGTACTCTTTCAAAAGTAATTCTATCAACAAGTGCTTCATGTGTATTTTTTACTATATCCCAATTACTTCTAGGAAGAGTCTTTTTCTTTTTAGATTTATACGATACTTTAGTTTGAACACTCTGCACCATATCTCCTGTATACATTTGATTTTTTAATATCTTTTTAACTGATGAAATAGTCCATATAGGATTATATTTAGATTTAGCATTAGGATTTTTTCTTTTAAGACTACTAGGTGTTTTAATTTTATTATCATTTAAATGTGATGTTATATCTGATACACCTACTCCATTTGAAGCCATTTCAAATATTTTTTTTACAATTGGTGCATATTCTGGGTCAGGTATCAAATGTCCTTTATCTTCTGGGTCTCTCATATATCCGAAACTAGGCATACTTCCAATAAACTTACCATTTCTTCTTTTATCATTTAAGACATTACGAATTTTAATTGAATTTTGTTTACTATAATAATCATTACAAGCAATTATAAATGTTGATGAATCATTACTAGCCTGATTTAGTGCATTATCATACCCTTCCTGCATAGAAATAAATCTAATTCCGTTTTCAGGGAAAAAGGTTTCAATATAATATCCTGTCATAATATGATCTCTACCTAACCTAGATAAATCTTTTACAATAACTAAGTTTATTACTTTATTTTTTATATCTTCAATCATACGCATAAATCCTGGTCTTTCAAAATCAGTTCCTGAAAAACCATCATCTACATATTCATCTACAAATATAAAACCTTTTTCCTTTATAAATTTCATTAAGATATTTCTTTGATTAAGAACACTTTCACTATCAGTTTCGTAATTTTTTCCTTCATCAGCTTCAGATAATCTTATGTATATTCCCGCTTTAAATAATTTATCTTGCTGAATTAAAGTGTTATACAATTTTTATTCCGCTCCTTTCTTTTTGTATAACAATTTAAAGCCACTTCTAGCATAACATAAAAATAATTTTTTTGGGAGTATACTACTCATTATCTATCACACTTTTTATATATTCAGTTATCAACAAGATTAAATTAGGAGATTTATCTTTAAATGTCTCTGTTATATTAAACATAACAACACCTCATTAAAACTTATGCTTGTAATCATTATTATTTCTTCACCACTTTCTTTCTTATATAGTTATATATACTTTTCTTTTTCAGTAAGTAATATATATTTAGTTATTTACACTATTGTTTATTGTGTCTAGTTTTCTTTAATACCAGTATTAAACTTATCTTTTATAGCTTTAATTTCGTCATAAAATTCATCAGAAAAGAAGATTCTTCTTTTCTGATTCTTCCTATTAAACTTATCATATTCACTTCTTAAATAGCCTAATTTGACCAAATTATTAATACTATTAGATATTGTTTGTCTACTAACTTTATAAATATCGCAAAAGTATTGATTAGTACCCCAACAGTAAATATCATTATTTTTACTAAAAGATATCATATGAATTAGAATTATTTTTTCTAATGAAGTTAATCTATTATCCTGTATAACTCTAAAAGGAACTATACATTTGATATATAATGTTTCCATACTTCACCTCCTTTCTATTTTTTATGCAAAAGAAAAAAAACACCTTTTACAGTGTTTGTAGATATTCTGTATCAGCATCCATATGCAAAACTTTACCTGATAAATAAAATTTTTAATACCAAAAAAATAGAAACCAAATTAATGATTTCTACTCTATTTCAATTACTTATTTTTAGGCTTTGGTGAATTACCACCAACAACAATTGCTTCCATATTATTAATTATTTGATTTCTCTTTTCTACATCATTTTCTTCAACTTCATTTATTGAAATTAAACCTTGATAAAATTCATCTCCATATATTTCTACTATTTTATATGCTATTTTAGGAGTTACAAGACCATATTCAATAGAATTTAAAAATATCATTATTTCCATAAAACTAAATTCTGAATTATATAAAGAGGTAATTAATGAATTTATTATTTCAGGTTTCTTGTTATTAAGTTCTAAAATAACATTACTTTTCTTAACATTATACATATTTGCAACATGTAAATTTGTTGCTGAATTATCTAAATCATTGATTTTTGATACATTTGATAATGCAAATTCAAGATATTCATTTAATTGTTTAACTAATTCATTTTTAATATTCAAATCTTTAATACTATGAACATATTTATTTAAAATTGAATTATATGCTTGTTTTATGTCATCCTCTGTAATAGACTCTAAATTATTCAAATCCAAAACTTTAACAACTTCTACTAATTTTTCTTTTTCATTTTTTCCACTTATCTTATCATAAATATCTTTTGATTTATCTTGGTAGTATTTGTTTTCTGTATCTGATAATTCATCTTCATTGGATTTATTTAAAAATTCTTCAATAAGTAATCCAAGTTCTTTAACATTTTCTGAACCTATTTCTTGATATAATTCTTCTAATCCTTCTCCACTAGCATATATTTGTAATAATTTATCAAAATAATCACTAAAGAAATCTACTAATAAAAATTCACCCATTTCATATAATGATGTATCTTCAATTCGACTTTTGTTAGGATTATCAATTAAATATATTCCCTTACTATGTAATTTTTTTGTTACTTCTTTTGCTACCTTTTGATTAAATATTTCATCAATCATAGATGCAAAATAATATTTAGTGGTATTTTTTTCAGTATCAGATATTAAAATTCCCATCTGCAATTGATAATTTGATTTACCTTTATAATCTAACAAATGCATACCAATTATATGATTTAATTCATGTATTAATAAAACATCAAAATAATCTTCTGCTCCAAACATTGCTTCCATTTTTCTTTTTACTGTGGAAAAGCTTACAATTGGATATAAAACAGTTTCTCCATCACTATTTAAAACAAAGTTAGGTTGAACACCATTATGCTGTTGGTCTTCAAAATCATAGAATGATAAGTCAAAATTAACATCTTCTAAAAATTGTTTCCCAGCTATCTTTTCTTTATTTTCTTCATAATTTAATGATAACTCTAAAAGTTCTTTTTTAGCTAATGAAGCATATTTAATATATAAATCACCAAGTTCATCTGCAAGTTCAGGTAAAATATCTTTCGTATCTGACATATTATAAAATTCTTCTCTAGCCTTTAATATCTGTTTAGTTTGAAATTGTTGCATTCTATTTTTTGGTTCAGCATCAATTATCTCTTGAGCATTTACACCAAAACTTTCTATTAATGAATACTTTTTAAACATGTCATTTTCAAACAATAATTTTATATCGTTATCTGACAAATCAGTTTTAGATTTTATTTGCCCAATAAATTGTTCTAAATATTTTTGGTTTACTGTTGTTCTAATTTCATTCAATTCTTCGATAGGCTTATACCCGCATAATAAAATTAAACAATTTCTAATTTTGCTATCAATAACAGTTCTATTTTCTTCACCATAAATTTCTACAAATGAATCTATAATAGCTTTTATTTGTACATCGCTCAAAGTCATACTATCACCATATTAATTATAACATACATTTTATTGTTATTTTCATTAAATCTTAGAGGGTTTGGGATTTTCCCATAATTTTGCAAATGGAAGGAGTACATTTGCAGTGCTGGCTAAGACATAAAATTAACAAAATAAAAAAAGAGCATTTTTTGTTTTGAAAAAATTTCCCCTTTTTTTATAAAATTATTAACAATTTTTATTCAAAAATATAGTTATTTATTACGATTTCTTCTGCAATATTTTTATAATTATTCATTAATTTTGTCCACTCCAAACTATCTTTTTCTTTAAAATTTTCAGATAAATTGGTATCATTTTTTATAAACTTTTGCATCAAATCATTAACTTTTTCTTCAGAAATTTTACCAACTGAAAGAAGATATTGATATAACTTACCTTCCATTATTAACTGAAAATAAAAATTTTTTCTATATTTTTTTATAAAATTTAATCGTAATAATCCATATTTATTTAAATTTTCTTTATCTTTTTTATCAACAATTTTTAAATTTGGTAATAAATAATCACCAACTTTTGTGTAACTAATGCTCATAATTTTCCTCATTTCTTTCTATTTTTGGCTTTAATTGTTATACATTTGTTACACAATGACTATCGCCACCACCTGCATTAATGTGATTAGAGACAACTATTACATCATTACCTGAACCATATAAACTTTGCGCTTTCTTAGGTCTATTAGTAGAATTTAAAGTAGTATCACTATCTCTGGTCAAAGAATTTTCTATTCCAAGTTCATTTAATCTATTAGCCATATACTTACTAATCTTTAAAGTATAATCTTTTTCAATAATACCATTAGCACTTGCTCCAGGATCTTCCCCACCATGCCCTGGATCAATAACTATTTTTTTAGCCATAAAAGAACCTCCTCTAAATTATTTTATGACTAATTATTTTTTTAGTTAAAAAAAGTACCCTCTTTAAAGTCAAACCTATAAAGTTAGCACAAATAAAAAAGCTCAGCAAATAAATTAAAATTATCTTTTAATTAATTCTGCGCATTCAATTATATCGTCTAAATTAACTTTTTTATGAAACGTTTTTAAACTTAATACGACTTCTTTATAAACATCATATTTTAATTTACATATTTCACGATGACCACACATAGGAATTTTATAAACATATTCTAATTTGACTGCACCTACAGTCTTTTGTTTAAAATTTTTATACAAAAAATCATTATCGCATAATATAAAATGCATTAAATCATTATTATATATACTATTATAATTTGATGTTAAAGTTAATACATAATCAAATTCATCATCAGAATGAATTATTAATACTGGTCTTCCAACTTTATATGCAGGATCAAGTTCCTTTCTATTATTTGCTTTATTTTCAAATACTATTCCCTTAACTAATATTATTTTACCTATATCGTCATTTTTATAATTCATCTAAATCACACCTTAAATAATGGTATTTATAATAACATAATAAATAAAAATATACAAGAAAAAAGTACCAGTTATCTGATACTTATTTATTATATTTAATTACAACGTGGCGATTTGGTTCTTCCCCTACACTTTCAGTTGTAACTCCTTTAAAATTAGTTAATATATTATGAACGATTCTTCTTTCATAAGAATTCATATTATCCATTTCAACATCTGTTTTAGTGTTAACAACATCACGTGCTAAACTTTTAGCTAAACGTTCTAATTTTTTAATTTGTCTATCTTTATAGTCTTCAACATCTAATATAATTCTAGGTCCATTAGATGTATACTTTTTAATAAATTGTCTCATTAAAACAGTTAAAGCTTCTAAATTTTGCCCATTCTTCCCTATTATTAAAGGATTATTAGAAGAATAAATTTTAAAAGTTGTTACATTCTCTTTCGTACTTACTTCAACATTAGAATCTATTCCCATACCTTTAATAATATTTTTTAAATATTCTTCAGCATCTACTAAAATATCTAATTTAAGGAAACCACAACATTCATAAGTAGTTCCTTTAAATAGTCCCCCCTTTATTTCATTAAAATTATAAATTACTTCAGTTTCATTTGCATTTAATTTAGCTAAAACTAAGTTTAAAGCCTCTTCTTTAGTCTTAGCAGTTTCTTTTACTACATTCATGATTACTTTCCTTTCTTATTAACCTTTTTATCTTTTTTAACACTATCTTTTTTAGGTTTAATAATTAAATCATTCTTTTCTTCACGTTCATCAAGCTTTTTAAGCACATAATTTTGAATAACTACAAACGCATTAGTAGCTACCCAATAAAGTGCTAAAGCAGTTGATAAATAAAGTGAAGCAACTGAAATCATAATAATCATAAACTTAAACATAAATTGCATTTGTTTATCCATCTCTGGATTACCAGAGTTAGAAGTAGACATTGCATTTCTAAATGATAAGTAAGTTGTTAAAATTGTAAGTGCTATAATAATTATATACAACCATTCATGATGTTCTAATAACCCTACTAATGGTGTTGTACCCAATGTTAAACCAAGGAACGTATCCTCGAATATCGCAGGAGTTCTATTTATTGCTTGTAAAAAAGCAAAGAATAGTGGAAGTTGAATAAATGCAAGTAAACAACTACCAAATGGACTAATATTATATTTTTTATAAACCATCATCATTTCTTGAGATTTAGCCATCATTGCTTCATTATCAGTTTTATTTGCATATTTCTTTTCGATACGTGCCAGTTCTGGTTGAGCTTTTTTCATATTACTAGATTGTTTCATAGTTTTACGAGAAACAGGCATCAATATTAATCTTATAGCCAAACCAATTAATATAACTGATAAACCAAAATTATTTAATAAATAACCAAGTTTTAAAATAATATAAGCTAAAGGTTTAACAAATATCCCTTCCCAAATACCATCTGCTTTATTACTAGTTAATTTAAACTCAGAACATTTAGGTAATTCTTCATAATCTATTTTAGTTTGATCTTTATATTTAGTATAAAGTTCATCTAATTCTTTATCTTCAGGTTTACATAATATATCTTTTTGTAAAACTTGACCAGTTTCTTCATATTTAACCTGATTTTTACCTTCCATAATATAATTACTATTACCACAACCTGTAATACTTAGTAATAATACTACTAATATACCTATTTTAATTTTTTTCATTTAATGATTCCTTTCTTGTAATTAATTCTACTAAACTATCCTCCATTTGTTTAAAAGAAATATCAACTATCCCTTTTCTCACCAATATTATATATTCCATATTATTATTAAATAACTCTTTATGGTTATCAACAATCATTCTAAGTTGTCTTTTAATTTTATTTCTAACTACTGCATTTCCGCATTTTTTACTAACGGCAAGTCCAAACCTAGGATAAGTTAAGCTACTATTTTTATAATAAATACTATAATACTTATTCTTTAAATAAGCACCTTTATTAATTATATCATTAAAATCACTATTTTTCTTAACAATTTCATATTTTTTCAAAATTTATCACATCCATAAAATATAAGAAAAAAAATACCACTAAAAAAAGTGGTTATTTACATAATACTTTGCGACCTTTTTTACGTCTATTTTTTAAAATATTAGTTTCTTTACGAGCAAAGAATCCGTGTTTTTTAGCTTTTTTACGATTATTTGGTTGATATGTTCTCTTCATACAAAGCACCTCCTTAAAAATTTCAAGTGTTTTAATTATAATATTTTTATAGTGTGAAGTCAAGTTTTTTAGAACATATCCCCTATTTATAAAATATAATTAATAAAAAATTTAAATGATAACTTATATACTTTATCCACAAAATAATAACATTTATAAAAAATAATATTAAAATTTTTAAATTATTATAAACAGACTTTTTCAATTAAATTGTTAATAAACTATCATTTATAAACAATTTTTATAAATATAATAATCCCAGATTCTACCTAATGGGAAATAACACTTTTAAAAGTTATCCACACTATCCACAATTTAGTATAAAAATTTAAAAAGTTAATAATAAAAATTTTGTCGAAAAATTTGTTAATAGTGTTGATAAATTCATTTTCTTAAGGTATTATAAGGAATATCAAGTGTTTATAACTTGTGGATTATTAACAAAATAAATTATTTTAAAATTTATACTTTAAATTAAAAATAAAATGCGATACAATTAGTTTGTAAAACGTACAGACTGTGGGGTGAGGTTATTGAATAATGCGGAATTATTGAAACAATTTTTAGATAATATCTATAAAGAAATAAATCCAGCATCATTTCATGCTTGGTTTAATGATTTAAAAATAATCTCACTTACTGATAATAAAATAACTTTTGAAGTTCCAATGGAAATTCACAAAAAGATGTTAGGGGACAATTATTATTCATTAATAGAAAAAACTTTATATAATATAACTAATATAAATTATGACATATCATTTATGTTAGAAAGCGAAGTAGAAGTTATACCTGAATATACTGTGGATAACGAACCAATTATAAACAATAACTTTGAAACTAATCTAAACCCAAACTTAAACTTTAATAACTTTGTGGTAGGAGATACTAACAGACTTGCTAAAGTAGCAGCGATGGCAGTAGCAGAAGCACCAGGAAGAATTCATAATCCTTTATTTATATATGGTAAAAGTGGATTAGGAAAAACACATTTAATGCATGCGATAGGGAACTTTATAACAGAAAACTCAAATAGAAAAGTATTATATTGTACCTGCGATGAGTTTATGACAGAATATACAAATATTGCAAATCCAGATAATAAAAATACTTTAGAATATGCAACCGAATTTAAAAACAAGTATCGAAATATAGATGTCTTAATTATAGATGATATCCAATACTTAGTAGGAGCAGAAAAAACTCAACAAGAGTTCTTTAATACATTTAACTACTTACATCAATCGAATAAACAAATAATAATAAGTAGTGATAGATCCCCTGATGACTTAAAAATATTAGAAGAAAGACTTAGATCAAGATTTATGTGGGGGCTACCAGTAGACATATATCCACCAGATTTTGATTTAAGATGTCGAATTATCAGGAAAAAGATTGAAAATACAAGTATTTCTGGACTAATTAAAGAAGAAAGTATAGAATATATTGCTAATGCCTGTCAAAATGACGTTAGATTCTTAGAAGGTGCAGTTAATAGATTAATGGCATATACTGCAATGATAGTACCTAAAGTAATAGATTTAGAGTTTACTTGTGAAGCACTAAAAGATTTTGTTAATAAAAACATCTATTCTAATAATAATATTACTAAAATACAAAAAGCTGTCGCAGACCATTACAACATAACAGTCGAGGATTTAAAAGGGAAGAAGCGTAGTAATAAAGTAGCACATCCAAGACAACTAGCAATGTATCTATGTAGAATGGAAACAGATGAAACATTCCCAAGAATTGGACTAGAATTTGGGGGACGTGACCATTCAACCGTAATATTTGCTTGTGATAAGATAGAAAAAGAAGTATTAACAAACAAAGAATTAGAACGACATATTAAAGAGATAAAATCTAAATTGTAGATAACATTTTAATTTTTTGTTAATAAACAAAGAATTATAAACAATTTAAAACTAAAAATTTGGCTTAAATAAAGGTAAAAAGATACTTACCAACATTATCAACAGCATTATAAATACTAATAATTATTATAATAATAAGAAAGAAGGAATGAAAATGAAATTCACAATTGAAAAAAATGTAATCTTAGAAGGATTAAATAACGTAATAAGAGCAATATCTACTAAAAACGTAATACCAGTGCTAAACGGAATTAAATTTGAATTAACTAATGATGGTTTATATTTGACAGCAAGTGATTCAGAATTAACAATTAAGGTATTAATAGAAAGCAAAGATATTAAACAAGTAACTAATTTAGGCGGTATTATTATTCAAAGTAAATACATCTTAGATATCGTAAGAAAGATGCCAAGTGACTTAATAAACTTTGAAGTAATAGATGGCGTAAAAATAAAAATATATACAGATAATAACCAATATAATTTAAATTGTTTAGATATCAATGATTATCCAGATATAAAACTTGAAGTTAATAAAGACCCTATAATAATAAAAGGTGATGTATTTAAAACAATTATTAATCAAACTGTATTTGCAATATCAAATCAAGAATTAAGACCGATATTAACAGGAGTTAACTTCAAATTTAGTGGAGAAGTATTAGAAACAGTAGCAACAGATTCATATCGTTTAGCTAAAAAGAACATAAAATTATCAAACCCTGTAGAAAAAGACTTGGAAGTTGTAATTCCTGGTAAAAACATTATGGAATTTGAACGTATTATAACAGATGATAGTGATATAGAAATTCATATATTTAATAATAAAGCATTATTTAAATACAAAAATATTAACTTCCAAACTAATTTATTAAGTGGAAACTATCCAAATACATCTAATTTAATACCTAGTGAATTTGCATACATTGTTAAATTAAATAAAAAAGAGTTTAATGATGCTATCGATAGAGCGGCCTTACTTACTCAAGGAAAAGATAAAAATATTGTTAAAATGTCTTTAGATAATACTAAAATGATTATTAACTCATATGCATCAGAAATTGGTAAAGTAGAAGAACAATTAACAATTGAAACAAACAATAAAGAAAAACTAGAAATATCATTTTCATCAAAATATATGTTAGAGGCTATAAAAACAATGCAAGAAGAAGAAATGTTATTATTATTAAATAGTGATGTTAAGCCAATAATTATCAAGTCTTTAACAGATGAATCTTTAATTCAACTAATTTTACCAATAAAAACATATTAAAATATAAAGAATTACACAATTCGACAAATTTTGCTCAACTTTTATGATATAACAAAGATATTTTCATGAAAGGGGGCATTTTTTTATGCCATATATCATTACACAAGAAACCTATGCATTAATACCGGTGGGCAAAAAAACAAAAATAATTGAAAGAGAAAAAATAATTATTGTTAATGAAACACCAGCCGAGGTTGTATCAACTAATTGCATTATAAATGGTTCTTCATTAGAAGGAAGACAAAAAGGAAGTAGTTATTTAATAGGTACAACTTATAAACCTCCAATAATTATAAATGATAGAGATAACATAGTTTTATTACCAACACATTCTATAAGAAATAATGAATGTATTTGGATCAACTTAAATAGTATCTTAAATTATATTAAAAATATGGATAAAACCACTATTTTAGAGTTTAAAAATAAGAAAAAAATAAACTTAAAAGTAAGTTTTACAATATTTGATAAACAAGTCTTAAAAGCAACACGTTTAGAATCAACTTTAAGAGGTCGAAATAATCAAAAATATCTTTAAAATACCCATATTTTATGATATAATTAATCTAGGTATAGGAGTACGTAAATACCTATTATTTTTAATTCAAATAAAATAGGGGGCTAAAAATGCAAATTAATAGTTTAAAATTATTAAATTATCGCAATTATGAAAGTTTGGAAATTAATTTTTCTAACCGTACTAACATTATCTATGGAAAAAATGGTATGGGTAAGACCAATTTAATTGAAGCAATATACATTTTAGGACTTACTAAGACATTTAGATTGGGTAATGAAGATGTAGTTATTAAAAAAGGTAAAAATATTGCTAAAATAGAAGGATCTATTAAAGATAAAATAATAAATAACTACAAAATAATTATAAGTGATAATGGTAAAAGAATAAAAATAGATAATAATAAAATTACAAAGATGAGTGATTACATAACAAGAATAAATATAATTTTATTTAACCCTGATGATTTAAAAATAATTAAAGATACTCCTAGTACTAGAAGAAAGCTCTTAAATATTGAAATTTCTAGTATAAACAATGATTATGTTAAAGTATTAACAGATTATAATAAAGTTTTAAAACAAAGAAATTCTTATTTAAAAGCTTTAAGTAAAAAAAATATATATCAAACAGACTTTTTAAATATTCTAACTGAGCAATTAGTAGATTTAGGTTTAAAAATAATGTTAATAAGAAGTGAGTTTATTGAAAATATTAATTCCTATATAAGTGATATATATTTTAAAATTACCGGTAAAGGACCTTTATCTATTAACTATAAAAGTGAATATAAAGGAAAAACAAAGGAACAATTACTAAGTATGTATGAAAAAAATATTTCCCGGGAAATAATTATGGGTAAAACCTTATTTGGACCTCATCACGATGATATCGAATTTATTACTAACAAAGAAATAGTAAAAGAATATTCATCTATAGGAGAACAAAAAAATAGTGTTATAGCTTTTAAACTCGCGGAAATAAAAAATATTGAGGATAAATTAAATAAAAAACCAATTCTCATATTAGATGATTTATTTAGTGAATTAGACCAAGAGAAAATAAATAATATATTAACTTTAATTGATGATGACATGCAAACATTTATAACAACAACGGAAATTGATAAAGTTGACCAAAAATTAATAGATAAAGCCAAGATATTTAAGTGTATAAATGGCACGATAAAGGAGGAAGTAAGCAATGGAAAATAATTATACAGACAGTGATATTCAAGTTTTAGAAGGGTTAGAAGCAGTTAGAAAACGTCCTGGAATGTACATTGGAACAACTAGTGAAAAAGGATTACACCATTTAGTATGGGAAATCGTAGACAACGCTGTAGATGAATCTTTAGCAGGATATTGTGATGATATTGAAGTAGTAGTTCATAAAGATAATTCAGTATCAGTTAAAGACGATGGACGTGGTATGCCAACAGGTATAAACGCTAAAACAGGATTATCAACAATTGAAACAATATTTACAGTATTACATGCTGGAGGTAAGTTTGGTGGCGGCGGCTACAAAGTATCAGGTGGTCTTCACGGAGTTGGAGCATCAGTAGTTAATGCCTTATCATCATGGCTAGAAGTAAGAGTATATCGTGATGGAGTTGTTCACTATCAAAGGTTCGAAAATGGTGGACATCCTTGTGAACCAATGAAAATAATTGAAGAATGTTCTAAGGAAAGAACAGGAACCACAGTAACTTTTAAAGCTGATCCAACAATTTTTAAGGAAACAACTGAATTTAACTATGATACTTTAGCAACACGTTTACGTGAATTAGCATTTTTAAATAAAGGTTTAAGAATTGTTTTAACTGATGAAAGAGTGGACGATAAAAAAGATACTTTTTGTTATAATGGAGGTATTATCGAATATGTTTCAATGTTAAATAAAAACAAACAAGCCTTACATGAAGAAGTAATTTATGTAGAAGGAAAAACAGATAATATAAGTATTGAAGTAGCAATGCAATATAATGATTCATATACACCGAATCTATATTCATTTACTAACAATATTAATACTTATGAAGGTGGAACCCACGAAGATGGTGTCAAAAATGCTTTAACAAGAATTATTAATAACTATGCTAGAAATAGTAAAATGTTAAAAGAAAAAGATGAAGCTTTAAGTGGTGATGATTGTCGTGAAGGCTTAGCAATGATTATTTCTTGTAAGCATCCAGATCCCCAATTTGAAGGACAAACAAAGACTAAGTTAGGAAATAGTGAAGTAAGAAAAATAGCAGGTGACATATTTGGAGCAGGTTTAGAAAGATTTTTAATGGAAAATCCTACAGTTGCCAAAGTAATTATAGAAAAATGTATGACTGCATCACGCGCTAGGATTGCTGCTAAAAAAGCGAGAGAAGCAACAAGACGTAAAGGTGATTTAGATGTTACTAACTTCTTTGGAAAACTTGCAGATTGTAAGAGTAAAGACGCTACAATAAGCGAAATATTCTTAGTCGAAGGAGACAGTGCGGGTGGTTCAGCTATTAAAGGTCGCGACAGTATGACTCAAGCAATATTACCATTAAGAGGTAAAATATTAAATGTTGAAAAAGCAAGATTAGATAGAGCATTATCAAACGAAGAAATAAGAACTATTATTACAGCTTTTGGTACAGGAATAGGTGAAGATTTTAACTTAGAAAAGTTAAGATATCATAAAATCATAATCATGACCGATGCTGATGTCGATGGTTCTCATATTCGCGTACTATTATTAACATTATTCTATCGATTCTTTAAACCAATCGTAGAAGCAGGGCATGTATATGCAGCTCAACCACCATTATTTGTAATAAAACATGGTAAAACCATTAAATATGTATTAAATGAACAAGAAAGAGATGAATATTTAGCAACATTATCACCTAACACTAAATATGATATTGCGCGTATGAAAGGTTTAGGAGAAATGGATGCTGAAGAGTTAAATGAAACAACAATGGATATTAATAAACGTGTTTTAAGACAAATAACAGTTGATGATGCTATCGCTGCCGATGAAATATTTAATAAATTAATGGGTGAAGAAGTAGAACCACGTCGTGAATTTATCGAAACACACGCTCCATATGCCCAAAATTTAGATGTTTAGGAGGTTTTATAAATGGATAGGTTAGAAAAAAATAATATTGTAACAGAAGTAAAAGACTCATTTTTAGAATATTCAATGAGTGTAATTGTAGCTCGTGCTTTACCAGATTTAAGAGATGGTTTAAAACCAGTTCACAGAAGAATTTTATATTCAATGTTTGAATCAGGTTATACTCCTGATAAACCGCATAAAAAGAGTGCTAGAATAGTCGGAGATGTAATGGGTAAATACCATCCACATGGTGACTCAAGTATATATGAAGCAATGGTACGTATGGCCCAAGACTTCTCTTATAGATATATGTTAGTTGACGGTCATGGAAACTTTGGTAATATTGAAGGTTATGGCGCTGCAGCAATGCGTTATACCGAATCAAGATTATCTAAAATATCATTAGAATTATTAAGAGATATTAGAAAAAATACTGTTGATTTTGCACCAAACTTTGACGAATCTGAAAGTGAACCAACAATCCTACCTTCAAGATTCCCAAATATCTTAGTTAATGGAACAACAGGTATAGCGGTAGGTATGGCAACAAACATCCCACCACATAATTTAGGTGAAGTAATAGATGGATGTATTGCATACATAGAAAATCCAGAAATTGATACTCTAGGATTAATGCAACATATTAAAGGCCCAGATTTTCCTACTGGAGCAATAATTTTAGGTAATAGTGGTATTAAAAAAGCTTATGAAACAGGACGTGGAAGTATCACTATAAGATCTCGAGCTCGTATTGAAGAAAAAAACGGTCGAGAATACATTGTAATTGATGAAGTTCCTTATGGAATTAATACGTTAGAACTTAAAAATAAAGTTGCAGAACTAGTACATAATAAAGTTTTAGAAGGTATTACCGATTATCATGTTGACTTAAAAGAAGGCGTAAAAATAACAATTAGCTTAAAAAGAGATGCAAATGCTCAAGTAATACTTAATAAACTTTATAAACATACTGCCTTCCAAACAACATATGGAATAATATTTTTAATGTTAGATAATGGAGTACCAAAAACTTTAGGATTAAAAGACATAATTTCTAAATATATTGATTATCAAAAGGAAATAATAATTAGAAGAACAAGATTTGATTTAGAGAAAGCTGAAAAACGTGTCCACATCTTAGAAGGTTTAAAAATCGCATTAGACCACATTGACGCGGTAATTAAACTTATCAGAGGGTCAAAGTCTGATGAAGAGGCAAAAAGCGGCTTAATGAGCCAATTTGGCCTATCAGAAGCCCAATCAGAAGCTATCTTAGAGATGAAGTTAAGAAGATTAACAGGCTTAGAAAGAGATAAGATAGAAGAAGAATTAAAAGAATTACTAGCATTAATCGATGAATTACGTAGTATTCTAGCTTCAGAAGAAAAAGTACTAAATATTATTAAAGAAGAGTTATTAGAAATAAAAGATAAATATGGTGATAAACGCCGTACAGATATCGATATGACTGCAATTGAGTATATTGAAGACGAATCACTTATACCAGAAGAAAATGTTCTTATCGCATTAACTAAAAAAGGTTATATTAAAAGAACAAACAGTGATACATTTAAAGCTCAAAAACGAGGTGGTATGGGTATTAAAGGCATGTCTACAAACGAAGAAGATTATGTCGAACATATGATTAATTTATCATCTCATGATTACTTATTATTCTTTACAAACAAAGGAAAAGTATATCGTTTAAAAGGCTATGAAATCCCAGAATTTAATAGAACGTCTAAAGGATTACCTATAATAAACTTATTACAAATTGAAAAAGATGAATATATAAGTTCTATGCTAAGTGTATCACCAAATGAAGAATCTAAATACTTGTTATTTGCTACAAGAGATGGTTTAGTAAAGAAAACAGCAATAAGCGAATTTGAGAACATACGTACGTCTGGCAAAATTAGTATTAGTTTAAAACCAAATGATGAGTTAATCGCAGTTAAAAAGACTAGTGGTGATAATTACATCTTATTAGGTAGTGAATCTGGACGTATGGTTAAATTCACTGAAGATAAGATCAGAGCTATGGGTAGAACAGCAAGTGGTGTAAAAGGAATTAATCTAGATGGTTATAAATGTGTATGTGCAGAAGTAGTAACAGAAGAAGATAAAATATTGTTAGTAACAAAAAAAGGATATGGGAAAAAGACACTAGTAAGTGACTTCAGAGAAACAAGTAGAGGAAGCAAAGGAGTTAAAGCCCTAAATATTACTGATAAAAATGGAAATATCGCAGCAGTAAAAGTTGTTGATGAATCAAAAGAGTTAGTAATAATGACTAATACAGGAACAACAATGCGTATGACATTAGAACAAATAAATACTTTAGGACGAGTTACTCAAGGAGTTAGATTAATAAATCTTAAAGAAAACCAATATGTATCAACAATAAGTTTAGTTGAAAAGCAAGAGGAATTAGTAGAAGAAAATAGTGCTGAATAAGCATTATTTTTTTTAATTTTTATTTGAACAAAAGAAAATGTGGATAAAGTAATAATATATAGGAAAATATTCAAAGTCGAAAAAATTATTTCCCATAATCGATATCGAATATTTTATTTCCTAGAAAATATATTCATATAAATAATTGTTAATAATAATATATTCGAACTCGAATAAAATATATTTCATCTTCGATGTCAAAAATTTTCGATAAATTATTTTATAATCTACAAAATAATACAGCAATGTTTCACGTGAAACATTGCTTTTGTATAATTAAAATATAAATTAAGCAAAATTAATACAATAATTAGTATATTATTTAAATTTAAATTAAATGCAAATAAAAACTTATAACGTTTCACGTGGAACATATGGACATAGAATGTATTCTTATTTTTAAATCAAATCTTTATATAAATTGTAAAAATATATACAAAATAAGATCATTTTGTAAAAATATAAGAAATTATTAACACCATTATTTTTAAAATGCAGTTATTAACAATGTTTCACGTGAAACATTGTATTTAAAATTTAAAAAAATAATAAAATATAAAGATTAAATTCTTAATATGTAAAAGATTTTTTTGTTATATCTTATAAATATCAATATATGTTTCACGTGAAACATAAAAAATAATTAGAGCAAGCTTGGTTTGTCGAAAAAATTTGAAGTCAAAAAAATTATTTCCCATAATCGAAATCGAATATTTTATTTCCTAGAAAATATATTCATATAAATAATTGTTAATAATAATATATTCGAACTCGAATAAAATATATTTCATCTTCGATGTCAAAAATTTTCGATAAATTATTTTATAATCTA
>SVAM01000008.1 GCA_015059425.1 Bacillota bacterium
AATTATCTTTTGTTCCATCATTTACTACTATTATTTCTATTTCTTCTAGCGTTTGATTTACTAAGCTTTTTAAACATCTTTCTATATATTCTTCTACATTATATACTGGAACTATTACACTTACTTTCATACTACACCTCTCACTACCAAAATTATATCATTCCTTATATTTAATCTCAATATTATATTTTTATGTGAATTTACTTAATATTTTTAATAATTTGTTTTGTTGATAAAAGGTTAAATAACAAATAATTTTTAATTTAATACTAGACTTTTTAAAATATTCATTTTTTCTCCAGTTTTTAAATTTCGTCTTAAAAATGTATGCTATTTCATTTATATGTTTTTTCCCAATTTTATAGTTGGAAAATCTTAAGCCCGCAGTTCTTAATAGATGAGTAATATATAAATATTCTATTTCATTAAAATATTCATCATATTTACCCTTTTTAATAAATTTATTTTCTATATTTTTAAGAACTTCAAATATATCTAATAATTTAGTATTAAATTCCGTTTGATTCATTATTGATCCTAATCTTTGATAATAATAGTATAATGGTTCATCTAAAAATGTTATATTTTTAAAATCTGTTATTAATGACGGATTAAATTCTAAATCTTCATATAATATACTTTTCTTAAATTTATTGTCTATAAATATTTTACTACTATATAATCTACAACATGCCATAGGCGATGATATAATATAATTTTTTATAAAATTACTTGAATAATTTTTATTTGATTTAATTATTTTTTCACTACCATCATCATAATAATTAATTACATCCGAAACAACTATGTCATAATCTTTTTCTTTTGCTTTATTATATAATTTTTCAAACATTGTTTCATCTACAAAATCATCGCTGTCTACAAAACCTATATATTCTCCTTTGGCTTTTTTTATACCATAATTTCTTGCATCTGATAATCCACCATTTTCTTTGATATATCCTTTAACTTTTTTGGGGTATTTTTTTACATATTTATCTATTATTTTTTGCGAATTATCTTTTGTTCCATCATTTACTACTATTATTTCTATTTCTTCTAGCGTTTGATTTACTAAGCTTTTTAAACATCTTTCTATATATTCTTCTACATTATATACTGGAACTATTACACTTACTTTAATCATTATTATCACCATCTATTATTTCAAATAATTTTATCCATTCTTTTGTCACTTTCTTAGCCGAAAATTGTTTTGCAAATTCTTTTGAATTTTTTGACATTGATTTTAATAATTCCTTTTTTTCGACTAACATCTCAATACAATTTAAAAATTTTTGTTCTTTATTAAATGGTACTATATATCCAGTTTCTCCATTTATTATTTGTTCACTGCATGATTCCCCATAATCATATGCTATACATGGTATGCCACATTCATTTGCTTCTAATATTGATAATGAAAAGCCTTCATAAGCTGATGTAGATAAATAAATTGATGAATTTAATAAAGTTTCTTTAACGTTGTCTGTTCTTCCCATTAATTTTATTTTTGAATTATTTTTTATTATTTCTAATGACTTATTGTCTAATTGGCCATCACCATACAGTTCTAAAGTCCATTCAGGGTGTTTTTTTAAAAATTTATTAACAGCAGCAATCATTAAATCTATTCTTTTTTGACTTGATGATAAACGCGAAATTGTAATTAATTTTTTATTTTCTGTTACATCTGCTATTTTATTTGTCGAAAATTTTATTGGATTATAAATATAGTAATTATTATTAAAACCATATTTTTTTGCTGCTTCTAACGAATTTTTACAAAGCCATAAAAATCTTATTTTATCATTATATTTTTTCAGCTTTTTTATGTTTGAACGATTAGATAAAGCATTTTCAAAAGAATTATGATGTTCATTAATTGTTTTATTATAATATTTTTTAGGAATAGCATCTAATAATTGATATTGCGTTGTAACGATATAGTCAGGGTCTATTTTTTGTATATATTTTTTAGTGTTAACAAAATCTTTTTTTAACTTTATATAATCCTTTAAATATACAAAAAAAGTTTTTATTCCTAATATAAAATTCAATCTTTGAAATGAATTTAAAACATCTCTTCTATGTGTTATTTCCCATCTATCCTTTTTATTTATTGTGTTAACTTTTAGTTTTGGGTCGTGTGTTAAGGGCTTGGCATTTTCTTCGTTTCTTATATTTAAAATCTCAACATCAAAATTATTTTTTACTAATTCTTCGCCAATTATCTTATTAACAAACCAAACCCCACCTAAAGAGTTCCCTTTGTTTTGAAGAAATAATACTTTCTTTATTTTCTTAGACATTTTTTTACCACCTTTTTAAAGTATTCATATCTTAATTTAATAGGATTTTTTATTATTCCATATTTATTTATTATATTTTTAAAATTTATAGAATCTAAATCTTTGAAAAACTCATTTCTCTTAGGATTATTACTAACTGATTCTCTTATTGCACTATTATAAGGTATAATTTTTTCTAAATCTACTTCTTTTAAAATTATTTGTTCTTTTATTTCTTCTAATAATTCATATCCTTTTTCATTATTAATTATTAATAAAGATACTCCTCTATTATCATCCATCTCTTTTTCAAAATTTTCTATTCCCCAAAAGTCTCCTAATGTAATATCAGAGAAAATTTTACCATCTTTAAATTGGCAATTATAACATGATGGTCTTAAACATATATTTGATAAAAATAGTTGCATATACGCATCATCATTGTGCGACATGTTGTATTTTCTAATGGGCATGTCAATTCTCATCGAAAAATCTTTCCAACCATATTTTTTATCTCTAAATTTTATTTTATTAATTTTTTTACTATTAGCTATGTAGTTTAAATATTTTCTCCATACCTTTTTGCTAGGTACACCGTGACATATGATATCTTGAGTATATAGATTATTATAATCTTTCCTTAAATATTTTTTTAATCCACTTATTTGGCATGGTGTCCCAGTAAATAACACCTTTTTATCTTTGTCTAAATTGTCTTTAACAGTTTGGTATATTTTGTTTATATTACTTTCTAAGTATTTAGAACCACATAATTCTTTTATATTATCAATATTATCTATAATTGTATGCTCTACTAGGTTTTCATTATTAATTACTGCACCAACCACTAAACCATTTTTCTCAATTATTTTCTTAGCAAGGCAAGCAAAAATGCCTCCTGAGGAACTTTCCATTCTTTCTTTGATATTTTTATTATAACTTGCATATGCTTTCCTATTGTTATAATTTAGTTTTTTATTATTAGAATTTAACACAGGACACATTTTTTTACATAAGCCACAATTAATACATTTTTCTTGATTTATTTTAGGGTAATTAAAACCTTCCCCGTCTTCTATAATTTCTATTGCTCCTGTTGGGCAAGCGTTGAAACAAGCACTACATCCACAGCACAATTCTTTATTAAGTACTTTTTCCATTTTATTTACCTCTATTTTTAATCTTTAATAAAAATTTACCAAACAATGTAGTTTTTATCCATAATTTTATTATAATCTTATTGTATTTTTTGTTTACCATGCGACAATAAATTTTCTTCTCTTTTTCAGTAATATCAATTTTATTTAATATTTCTAATAAAAGATTTTTATGGCTTTTTTGTTTATCTAATTCTTTTTCAATACTTCTTTTTTGATGGGAATGGCTTTCTTGTCTTACTACATAATTATAAACGTTTTTGTCTATATATTTGCACTTTCTATTATAAGTTATTGGTAATAATATTTGCCAATTTTGACCCGCTCTACTAGTTGATATATCCAATCCTTTATTGGCTTCAATAAAATCTTTTAATCTAATCATCATTATCCCAACAAAACAATGAACATTTTTCGTAAAAAGTAAATAGTCTAAAAAAAGATCCATTTTATTCTTATCTTCTGGTTTACCTATTTCTATTTCTTTCAATGTTTTATCTTCGCGATAAATTACGTTGCCTCTTACACTTGATAAACTTTCATCTTTGTCTAATTCTTTTGCTAATATTTTTAATGCATTTTTCTCTAAATAATCATCAGAATCTGGCCATATAAGATAATCTCCAGATATTATTTTAAGACCGTTATTTATAGCAGATGCTTGCCCTCCATTTTCTTGGTAAACATATTTCAATTCTACGTTTCGGTCTTTAAATTTTTTTATGTATTTCTTTACGATTGATGCTGTTTTATCTGTTGAACCATCATCTACAAATACTATTTCAAAATTATCATAAGTTTGTTTTAATAATGCGTCAAAATATCTTTCTATATAATCTTCACCATTAAAACATGGAGTTAAAACACTAACTTTTTTTTCCAAATTTTCCACCTACTATCCCTTTTGCAATATTTAACAAATTTCCAAATTCATTTGTTTTTCTGTATATTATATAAAATACTAAATTTGGCAATATTATTATTGTTGTAATCATAAATATGAAATTTATAATGTTATTACTAAAAGTAAATAAATTAAATGTAACTTCTAAAACAACAACTATACTTATTAAACTAATAAAGTATTTTGTAAATATTTTAAAATATTCATTTAATGGTCTTTCAAAAATATGTTTATAAACAATATATGGTCTTATCCAAAAAACAACTAATACACTTGATGCCAATGTTCCAATAAATACGCCTAATAAGCCTATTTTTTTTACTAATATTATTGATACTACTAAATTTACTAAAGATTGTATTAAAGGTACATATTTATCTTGATTATATACTCCACCCGCGGTTTTTACTATTCCAAGTGGGACTCTCATAGAAGTAAAAAAATAATTTAATACTACTACTAATACAACTGCTTTTGAAATAAGCCAATTACCATCTAACCATATAGTAGTAATAAATGGTGTTAGTAAAAAGTAGAAGCAGATGCATGACCATCCAAATAACCAAAATGCTAAGAAATTAAATGTTTTAAATTTTTCATATATTATTTTCTTACTTTCTTTTGCTATTAAATTTCCAAAACTGGCTGATGTACTATCAAATATTAACATTAAAAATGAGTTAACAGTGTAAATAATTGTATAATAGTTTGAATATATACCTACTATTGCAGTACTAATGTAATGAGCAATTATTAAATTATCTGTACTATTTACACAATAATCACCAATTTTATGAAAAAACATCGCTTTAATATTTTTAACAATTAAATTTCTTTCTTTATTATCTAGTTTTTGAATATTTTTTTCTTTAATGTATTCATACCTTTTATTTATATTATAATTTATATATATATTTTCAATTATACCTACTATAAGTTGTATTAAAAGATATACTATAAAACTATTTCCAAACGATAAATATATAATATCTAAAATATATATTATGATTTTAAAAGTAGTTAAATATTTTGTTAATACATAATTTTTTTGATCTGCTATAATTAATGTTCTTTTATATGAGAAGAAATAAGCATAAACTGTATTTATAAGAAAAAGAAAATATATCAGATAAATATTATTAAAAATGTGCATATTTGTTATAAATAAGCCTAAGAAAGGAATTATACATATTCCCATTACAAAAATTATCAAACCTATTATTTGATATGCTCTTTTATAATAGTTCATTAATGATTTTATTTTTTCTTTGTCATTATTAGCTAATGGTTTATATAAACTAAAACCAATGGCAGTTCCAATGCCTAACTCAGCTATAGACAACATTGACAACACATTTGTTAATATGCTGTTTAAGCCTAAATATTCTTGTCCTAATTTGGTTATAAAAAAAGTTCTTGCTATAAAATTAAATATTGTTATCAAGACTGATGAAATTAAGCTAACATTAACATTTTTTATTATATATTTAATTCTCATATTTTATCTCTTTTCTATTTTAAAGATTTTATTAAAAAGTCTATACTCTTTTTCTTCTCTTTCTTAATTATATCATAACCTTTTTTATAATTACATTTAAATACTTCTTCATTATTAATTGTTTTAATTGATAAAATTTGTCTTTCATCTTCTTTTATTAAAGATAATAAATTTTCAATTCTCGAATTCATACTTACAACATTTTCGTCTCTTTGATAAACATAAAAAGATTTGTTGTATATAAACGAAAATACACACGCATGAAAAGAGTCAGTAAATACTATACTTGAATTATGTATTAAATATAAAAATTCTGAAGGCCCTATTTTAAAATAATCAGGATAATTTTGATTATTTAGATTTATAATTTCTAAGTTATGCTTTTTTGCAAATTCGTTTAATTCATGTGTTTTTTCAACACTTACATTACCTAAAAAATATGTTAATAAATATTTTTTAGGCACATTAAATGTTGGTTTTTTTTCTATTTTTTCCCAATCTTTTTTTTCTAATAAAATAGTAGGGTCTAGCACTACACTAGCTTCTCTTCCAGTGATATTATTTACAATATCCGCCCCAGCTTTTTCTCTAACCGATATATTTTCAATATTATTTAATCCTTTTATATATATTTTTTTATATTTCTCCGGAATACTACTTACACCAAAACTGGCTGCATATGATATATTTTTTTCTTTATTTGTAAATAATCCGAACATTATGTCTGATATTGTTCCATCTCCATAATTCCAGACTTGGTCACTTCCTATAACAAAATAATCAAATAAATTAGCTTTGTTTTTATTTAAAGTATAAGTTGCAGAGTATTTTGTATAATTCATATAATTTTTATTGAAATCTTTAAAGCTATTTTCTCTTTTTGACATATAGTAATATTTTTTTACTTGTCTTAGTTTGTAATAAAAACTTCTTAATTTGTCACAAAGGGGCATTTGATATTTATTTTTAAGCGATATTACATCACAATCTAAATTTTTTAATACTTGCTGAAGTGCATAATTTTGTAGTTTATTTCCATAATTCCAATTACCATACAATGTAATAATACATACTTTTTTCATTTAATCACCTTACTAAAATTCTCATAATATTCTTCAAACCCTTGAATATTAGTTTTTTTATTTATTTTAATATCTTTACTTAATTCCTCATTCATAGCCTTATATAAATTATTTACTATATCTTTGTTTAAAGGAATTTTTTTATAAATTTTATCACTTAAAATTTCTGGCATAGCTCCTGAATCAGTATATATAATTCTTTTTTTTAACGCTTTACCTTCTAATGCAACTAATCCAAAGGCTTCTTGACAAATTGTTGGTATTACTAATATATCAATTAAATCATAATAATCTATAATTTGTTCATACTCTATTCTACCGGTTATAACAATATTAGAATTTTTTTCTGTTTCTTTATATAGTTTTTTTGTATGTCCTTTAATATATTTAATATTCATGTAATTATCACAGACCAAAAGTAATTTAACGTTTTTTTTATCTAATAAGTTAAACGCTTTTATAAGTTCTAGCAAACCTTTTTCTGGATCAATACGTCCTACATATCCTATTATTTTATCATTGTCATTTATATTATATTTGACTTTTAACTCTGCTAATTTTTCTTGATTTGCTTTATGATTTAAATATTTATTAGCATCTATCGCATTACTAAACACTTCTATTTTTTCAGTTTTTTCTACTTTGTTTAATCTTTCCTTCAAATAATTACTTATTACTAATATTTTATATGCCGTATTATTAATAAATTTATAATCTTCTTCCGTTTTATCTATTAAGTTTAAATCATTGTGTAAGTGAAATATAATTTTTTTGTCTTTATTGTGTTTATATATAGTTTTATATAATTGCATATTATTTTCTACTAATAAATAATCATATTGTTCTTTTTTTATTCTTTTAGCTATTTTTTTATATAAGATACTATTAAAATCATAATATTTTTCGATTTTTAATATATTAAATATTTTATTAATAATTTTTTTTATTATTTTAACAAAAAAATTTAATTCAATTTGTTTTATATTTGAATTTTTATAGTTGTTTTTTATATTTGGATGCGGAGTGGTGTAAACAGTAAATTTAAATTTATCATTTAGTTCATTTTGATTTAGCAAAGCAGTAATCAAGTTTTCTATACCACCTCCTAATACCGCAGGTACAGGCATAAACATTGGTGTTATAATACATATTTTTTTCATAAAAAACTCCTAATCATACATAATATATTTTTTTTTGAATTTATTTTTTATTTTATTTTTTATTTTATAATAATATATAAAATTCTTTATAAAAAATAATTCCTCTCTTTTTTTATAATTAATATTTTTATTTTTTATAACATTTTCATACTCATTTATAATTCTTTTATTTAATTTGAAATTAGTTTTTTCAAAATGTTTTTTAAATAAATAATAGTGGTATAAATATTCATACTCAATAAATTCTTTATTAGATAAATTATTTGTTAACCATTTGGTATAAATAATATCATATGCTTCTAGAAGGGTGATAAATTTAGAAAGATTAAATTGCTTTGATGCAGCGCTTTTGCGCATTCTATAATTATACAATGGTTTTGTTATTGATATTATGTTTTTACAATAACTTAAATAATCAATTACAAACAATTGGTCTTCACATATAGATATTTTTTCATTAAATTTCAAATTATTTTTAAATATTATTTCGCTTTTAAAAAGTTTGTTCCATAAATACCCTAAAAAAGAATCTTCAGGTTTAATGCATGTTTCTAAAGCTTTTTTATTATTCATTTTTTCATTTTGATTCATTCCACATTTAATAATTTTGTCTACATATATTTGATTCCAATTAAATGTAATTAAATCATTGTTTTTAATATTTTTAATTAATATTTCATAAGCTTCAGGTTCCAAATAGTCATCTGCATCAATAAACGAAACATATTCACCATTAACATATTTTAAGGCATAATTTCTCGCTGATGACACTCCACCGTTTGCTTTATGAAATAATCTTATACTTTGATGTTTTTTTGACAATTTTTGAAGTATTTTATAACTGTTATCAGTAGAGCCATCATCTACTACAATTATCTCAATATTTTTATAAGTTTGATTTAATAATGAATTTATACATTCTGTTATATATTTTTCAACATTATAAACAGGGATAATTACACTTATCATAGATGCCTCCTAATTTTTTTTAATATAATGCCACGCATCTTTACACATATCTTCTAAACTTAATTCTGCTTTCCATTTTAAATTTTCTTTGGCATTGCTTGGATCCGCATAACATTCTGCTATATCTCCAGGGCGTCTTTCGACAATTTGATAAGGTATTTCGACATTATTTACTTTTATGAATGTATTAACAAGTTCTAATACGCTATAACCATTACCTGTACCTAAATTAAAAACATCTAAACAACTTTCATCCCTAAACAGTTTATCTAAGCTTTTTACATGTCCTTTAGCTAAATCAATAACGTGTATATAATCTCTTACTCCAGTTCCGTCTTTAGTGCTGTAATCATTTCCAAATATATTTAAATGTGATATTTCTTTATTAGCAACTTTTACAATATAAGGCATTAAATTATTAGGTATACCGTTTGGAGATTCACCAATTAAACCACTTTTGTGAGCTCCAACAGGATTAAAATATCTTAAGATTGATATACCCCATTCGTTATTTGATGTATATAGATCTTTTAAGATGCCTTCTATGTATAATTTAGTTGACCCATAAGGATTAGTTGTCATTAATCTGCAATTTTCATCTAAAGGTAATTTTTCAGGTTCACCATAAACTGTCGCGCTTGAAGAAAAAACTAATTTTTTGCAATCAAATTCTTGCATTACTTCTAGCAAGCTTAAGGTACTATCGATATTATTTCTATAATACATTAATGGGTTAGCTACACTTTCTCCAACTGCTTTATATCCCGCAAAATGAATAACTGCATCTATTTCATTATCTTTAAATACTTTTTGTAATTCTGCTTTATTACATATATCTATTTCATAAAAATTAAAATCTTTACCAGTTATTTTTTTTATATTCTCTATCGAATTTATGTTTGAATTATAGAAATTATCCGCAACTATAATTTTATATCCTGACTCTAAAAGTTCTACTGCAGTATGAGAGCCAATATAACCCGCACCACCAGTAATAAATATTGTTTTCATTTTATTTTTCCTTTCTTTTTTTATGCTCAAATAAAATATTTGTTTTTAAAATAAGGAATAAGAAGAAAATCATTAATACTATATACATAGCAATTGCTTGTTTGTGATCTCCTAATACATATAATATTGATATCGCGGAAAATAAAGCATTTATAAAGTAAATTATTAACACTGTTTTTGTTGTTGATGATGTCATTCTTAACAATTGGTGATGCAAATGTTCTTTATCCGGTTTGCCAATTGATTCTTTTTTTATTAGTCTTCTTATTATAGCAATTAATGTATCAAAAATTGGAATAAACAATAATAGTATTGGAATTATTATTGATGTTATGGTCGTTACTTTATAACCCAAAAGGGCTATAACCGCAATCATAAATCCCAAAAACATACTTCCTGTGTCACCCATAAATATTTTTGCTGGTGGAAAGTTATGAAATAAAAATCCTAAAGTGCTTCCTAACATAATAAGAGATAATATTACATCTAATCCCCCTAGTTTGTTTAAAACAAATCCTAATATGGCTATTGTCGCAAAATATATAGAACTTATTCCTGATGCTAATCCGTCTAGCCCATCTATCAAATTAATCGCATTTATAATTGCTACAATAAATATCGTTGACAAAATCATGTTTATCAATGTTGGAAAGACAAAGGTATAACCCAAAAGAGTAATATTTGTAAAAAACAATTTGCCATAGAAAACTACTATTGCTGCGGCTACTATTTGACATAAAAACTTGTGCTTTGCTTTTAATGGATTAATATCATCTACTATACCAGTTAAAATAATTATAAAACCTCCTATCAAAACGCTTAACATTTGAGTAGATAGAGTTCCATATAACATATATCCTAATAAAAATGATAAAAATATTGCTAAACCACCAATTCTAGGCATCGGTTGTTTGTGTACTTTTCTTTCGTTTGGCATATCCAATGCATTAATTTGAACTGCTACTTTTTTAATGATATATACCAAAAGCATACTGGCAACAAATGTTACCAATACAATATTTGCGATATTAAAACCATTTACTTCTAAATTCATATAAATCACCGTATTATAATTATAACAACTTTTTAGAATAAGTTAAAGGTTTTTCGATAATTTATTACATTTAAAAAGCACAATTTGTTTTAAATTGTACTTTATCTAAAATTGTTTATAAATCTATATGGCAAATTTACGATATTTAATAGTTGTAAAAATATCATATATTCTTTATATTCATCAAATGGTTTTATAATTTTATTATTTTCAACAAATTTATATAATTTTTCTATATCCTCTAAAGATTTACCAAATATGTTTAGTATTAGTATTTCTAATATAAGTGCCATTATGAATAATATAAATCCAAAATGCATAAAAGAAGAATTATTAAGTAGAGTTCCTAATATAACCATTATGTATGATGACATAACTATAAAGGAACTTAAGTTATGTCCTTTAGGAGCTTTTTCTTTTTCTTTGTCTGTTTCTAAAGCAGTATTAAAGGCTACAAATGCTGCGTAAAGATCTGTTCCGTCAAAAACTTCAGGTGATAATTTTATAACATTACGATTTATATTATAATGATCTAAAAATTTGCCTTTCTTTTTTATTATATGTGGTTCTTTATTGGATACTTTTTCGCTTATTTTTTTAGCTATTTCAAAACCTGATAATTCAGTTTCATTCTTAATATTTTTTAATTTTTTTGATAATGAAGCAAAATATAAATTCGCTAAAAATATTATTACTATTATTATTAAAAATAATATTTCAATTATTAGTCCCATTAAGCTACCTCGTATGTTGTGCCTTCTCTTGTATCTTTTAATATTATGCCTTTTTCTTGCAATTCATTTCTAATTGCATCTGCAGTTGCATAATCTTTATTTTGTTTAGCAGCGTTTCTTTTTTCAATCATTTCTAAGATATACGGTTCATCCATTTCTTTTGTTTCTTTTTTAGTTAAATCTAGTGATAAAACTGTATCCATAAACTTGATAATTTCTTTTTTAGTAGATTCGTTAGTATCACTTTTTAATACATCATAAATTAAAGTTATAGCATTAGCAGTATTTATATCATCACTGATACATTCTTTAAATTTATTAATGAATTCTTCTTTTAAATTATTATCTATTTCTTGATTATCTTTTAAGTTAGATACTTTATTTCTTAACTTTTTATAAGCATTTTCGGCACCATCTAAAGAATCAAAGCTAAATGTTAGTTGTTTACGATAATGACTTTGTAATACCATAAATCTATAACTTAACGGATTATATCCTAATTCTTCTAAATATGATACAGTCAATGTTTTACCTTTTGATTTACTCATTTTTCCACTTTGATCATTTAAGTGTTCCCCGTGTACCCAATATTTACACCATTTGTGGCCTATATAACTTTCAGACTGCGCTATTTCATTAGTGTGATGTGGGAATATATTATCTACTCCTCCACAGTGAATATCAATATATTCTCCTAAATGTTTTAAAGAAATACCTGAACATTCAATGTGCCATCCTGGATATCCTTTTCCAAATGGACTTTCCCATTTTAATTCTTGGTCTTCAAATTTAGATTTAGTAAACCATAATACAAAGTCTGTTTTATTTCTCTTATTTGTATCTTCTTCTACTGAATCTCTTACACCACTTATTAACTCTTCACTTACGTGATTAGTTAGTTTGTAATAATCTTCTAATTTTGATGTATCAAAATATATATTTCCATTAGATTCATAAGCATAACCTGTTTCTAATAGTTTAGTTATAATTTTTATATACTCATCTATATTTTCAGTAGCAGGACTTACTATATCTGGTTTTTTGATATTTAATTTTTCGGCATCATTAAAGAAAGCTTCAGTATAAAATTTAGCTATATCTAACACTGTTTTATTTTCTTTTTTAGCACTAGATACCATTTTATCATCACCAGTATCAGCGTCACTACTTAAATGTCCTACATCTGTGATATTCATAACACGTGTTACTTTATAATCTAAAGCTCTTAAACTTTTCTCTAAGATATCTTCCATGATATAAGTTCTTAAATTTCCTATGTGAGCAAAACTATATACTGTAGGTCCACATGTATACATTTTTACTACTCCTTCTTCCCACGGAGTAAATTTTTCTATTTTTCTTGTTTCTGTATTATAAAGATTCATCTAAATCACCTTTTCTTTAGTATATTATATTATAAAATTAAGCAAAAAAAAAGTAAATGTTATATTTCATTTACTTTTAGGTTAGCAAGCTCCTGCTCCGTCTAATGGTGAAGTTTCACTTATTAGTTCTTTATTTACTTTATCATCATTTATTGTAATTTTGTATTCATTTAGTTTATTACAAAATTCTGTTTGTAAATACCAAATGCCATTATCAATAAAATAAGGTCTATAACCTGTTTCATAATTAAAATTATATGATTTCCCTTGACAATTTTCACAGCTATTAATGCTTTGTCCATGAAGTTGTATCCTATCTAAATACAAAAGTTTACCTTCGTCATTTATTATATATAAGTTTTTTCCTGCTCCAATTTCAGTCAAGTATTCATCAAAATATAACAAATATTCCTTGTCTTGATTTATAATTTTCAAATTTGCAGAAATATTTTTTATTATATCATCTTTTATAGTTTGTAATGCAGATTCATTATAATAACGATTTGGTTCTACTATATATTCACTATATCTTACTATATTATTATTTAGAAAAATGTCATAACTAATACTTTTAAATTCTTCATTGCCAAACTTGTTTTCCTGTATATAAAATTTAAAAGTCAATTTTACATTTTTATCATTTACTTTTTTGTTATACTCTTCTACATGTATATATTCTTTTTCTTCATTATCTTCTGAATTGTTTGTATTATTATCCAAATCCGTTTCTTCATCATTAGAATCATTATTTTTATTTGGTTCCTTATTATTGTTAATATCATTTTTATATTTATTAGACATAAACATATAAGTTGCTCCGCTTGATAATACAATTGCAAGTATTAGTATTGTTATAATTAAAATATTTCTCTTCATTTTCAACACCTTTTCTATGCTATAATTATAGCCTCCCCCTATGTTGTTTGTCAATGGGAGTTTATAATATATTTGTACAACTTTTATAGATGGGTATTATATATAATCCGTATTTCATTTGCTTTTTCGAGAAAAATTAGAAATACGTTCCTAGAAATTGGCAAATAAGCATAAATATTTTTTATTAGATATAAACTCTTTTATAATTCATTATAATCATTTACCTTATTTATGTTATTTTGATATTCATTTATTATTAATGTAGTTGTAGTAAGTAACATGCCGGCAATAGAACTAGCATTTTTTAATGAATTTATTATTACTTCTGTAGTATCTAAAACTTCTGTTTCTTGAATATTTTCATAGGTATCATTTTTTACATTATATAAAATTTCATAATTATTTTCTTTTATTTTATTTAATATTTTATCCTTTTCTAATCCGGCATTTTCTAATATTTGTTTTATTGGTTTAGTTAAAGCTATTTTTAGTATTTTCTCTATACCATTGGCTTTTAAATTTTCACTTAATTTTAATAATATTATTCCACTTCCAGGTACTATACCTTTATTTGCACTATTTAGTGCACATAATGCATCATCAAAACGCATTTTCTTTTCTCTACGTTCTGTAGTTGTTACTGCTCCTACTAATATTTCTGCGGTACCATTTTTAAACATTGCTAGCCTATTATCAATATTTTTAATTATATTTTTTTTGGTTTCTAATTCTTTTATTCTTTCTTCAACTTTTGCATTTGTTTTAAAACTTATTTTTGTTTTATCTTTTTCAATTAGTATACTTTCAATTTGCCCTAGAATATTTATGTTAATATCTTCTAAGTTATAAACAATATTAGTATTAGAAATTATTGCTATATCACTTAGTATATCTAATTCTTCTTCACCGTATCCTGGTGATTTTAATAATATTATTTTCATGTTGTTTTCATAATATAAATTAACTATCTCATTAATTAAATATTCATTATAATCTTTAGCTATAATTATTAGGCTTTCATTTGTTTTAAATATATAATTTATAATACTACTTATATCTTCTATATCTTTTATTTCTTTATTTGTTATTAATATTTTAGAATTATCTATGTTTATTTTTTCATCTTTAAAAAAATACGGAGATGCAATAAGTGTATCAAAATAATATCCTTTTAAATAAGTAATAATTGTATCTTCTTTATCATACTCTTTGATCTTTATAGCATTTGCTCCAACTTTTTTGTAGGCTTCTATTAGCAGTTCCCCTATAGTACTATCATTTGCAGAAATATTTACAATACTTGCTAATTCTTTTAGCGTTGCAACTTTACTTTCTTTTTTTATTTCTTCAATTATTTTTAATGTTTGTTCATCTAGTTCTCTTTTTAATATAACTTGATTGTACCCTTCTTGAATTAACTTTCTACCTTCTAAAAATATACTTTCTAATAATACTAAAGTAGTAGTGGTACCATCTCCAACGGTTTCATTGGTTTTAATAGATGCTTCTTTGGTTAATTCTAATATTGTGTTGATTACTGGGTCTTCACTTTCTATATTTTCAGCAATAGTCACACCATCATTAGTAATAAATGGGCTAAATGTTGAATGGTCAATAATAACATTGCTTCCCTTAGGCCCTAATGTAGTTTTTACTGCTCCACATAATAATTTTATTCCTTCTATCATTTTTTCTTGTAATTCATCATTACTAACTACTCTTTTCAATATTATCACTCACTTCTATTATATATTTCCAATATTTCTTAGGCATAAAATTCATTCTACATTTATCATTTTTTCTTTCTTTTATGCCTATTGTTTCATAAAATGTACACCATAAGTCTTCATAATCGTTATTATCTATTTCTAAATCTATTAATAACCTTTTAGAATCTATTATGTAATAATTCTTTTTATCATATATACTTATTATTTCTCTTTTATTATCTTTTATAATCCAATAAAAATTACTTAGTCTATTTTTAAAATGTTTAGATATTATACTTAATATATTATTAGTAGGTTCTATCTCGGCATATAATACTCCATTATTTAACTCTTTGAACCTTACAAATCCTTTATATTTATGTGCTTCTCTACTTACATAATTAGATATTTTTAAAGATGCAGAAACACAATTTAAATTACGCATATTTAGTAATTTTTCTTTGTATTTATAACTATTTAAAAATAAGTAATATATTATCAATTCTTTATTATCATCATTCGATAAATACACATAATACATAACTTTTAATAAATCAGAATTTAATCTTTTTATTTTGTTAATGACATTAGAATTATCAAAAAGATTTAAGTTTACTATTTCTTCTAAAAGATTTGGATTATAACCATTACTTTTTATATTATATGGTTTAATATTTTTATTTATTAATTCATCTATTAGTGTTAAAAGATTTATAAAATTATTATTATAGGTATATACTAAATTATCCATTAAATAAGCTTAATTGGTTATGTTTAGTTTCTTTTTTATAATAATCTTCTAACACTAAATTCTTTTCAATAAATTCTTTTTTAAATAAACTTTTATCTATAAAATATTCATTATTACAGGTTATAAAATACTTTGCTCTTTTAAGTACTATTCCCATCTTTTTTAAATCTTTAAAAGTAATCTTAAAATATTTTCTAGAACTCACTATTCTTTTAGCACTAGTTACTCCAATGCCTGGTACTTTTAATAAATCTAAATAAGTGGCCGTATTAATTTCTTTTGGGAATTCATTTAAATGTCTTAATGCGTAATCTGCTTTAGGATCAATTAATAAATTAAAATTAGGATTATTCTCATCTAATATATCACTTACTTTAAAACCATAATATCTAAGTAACCAATCTGCCTGATATAATCTGTTTTCTCTTTTTAATGGCGGTGTATTTAAAGCCGGCAATAACTTATCTTTATTTACTGGTACATAGGCTGAATAAAAAACTCTTTTTAAGTTATAGTTTTGATACATATTACTACTTCTATTCATAATATCTAAATCTGTTTCTTTAGTAGCGCCAATAATCATTTGCGTACTTTGACCTGCAGGTACAAATTTCTTACTTTTATTTTCTTTTACATATGACATTATTCTAGTTACTTTATCAGTTGTTTTATTAGGTGCTAAAAGTTTTAAACCACTATCTGTAGGTAGTTCAATATTTGCACTTAATCTATCTACTAAACTTCCTAATCTTTTAATTAGTATATCACTAGCTCCAGGAATGGCTTTAGCATGTATATAACCATTAAAATGATATTTATTCCGTAGCATACTTATTGTTTTAATCATTAATTCCATTGTGTAATCTGGACTTTTTATTATACCAGAACTTAAAAACAAGCCTTCTATATAATTTCTTTTATAAAAGTTTATGGTTATATCACAAATCTCTTCAGGAGTAAATATAGCCCTTTTTATATTATTACTTTTTCTATTTATACAATACTTACAATCAAAAATGCAACAGTTAGTCATTAATATTTTTAATAATGATATACATCTTCCATCACTTGCAAAAGAATGGCATATTCCAGAGTATGCAGCATTACCTATTCCATTATTATTTTTTCTTGTACTTCCGCTTGATGAACAAGATGCATCATACTTTGCACTATCTGATAAAATTATTAATTTTTCTTTCAGATTCATAAAAAATCACCTAAAATAATTATAGCAACATACGTTCGTTTTGTAAACAAATATTCGATATAATTTTTTAGTAATTTTTGGCATTAAAAAAGAATAAACTTTTATAATTTATTCTTTTTTATCTATTATATGTATTATTATCAAATTCTGAATTATTTAATTTTCTTTCTACATCATCAATAGATTTTAAGCGAATATGCAATTCGAGTTTTTCATGTGCTAATAACATTTTTTTAACATTTAGGAATTTTCTTATAATTCCAGCCCCTAATTCTTGTTCAATATATTTAAGTGCACTATACTCATCTCTAAATCCGCCGAAGTTTCCTGCATGAGCATTTTTTCTGTTTGATAAATTAATTACATCAGGACTAGTTACTGAATCAGGCATTTCTTCTCTAGTAAACGCACTAAAACCCGCTAATCTAAAAAATAATTCTAAATCTTCTAAATTATAATCGGTAACATAATGAAATACTAGAAATGGCAAAACGTTATGAACTCCTACTTTGCAATCAATGTTTTGAAATACATATTTACCTTTTTCTTTTAAGTCTCCCCAATTATCACCATACAAATTAAATATAAAATAATTATCTTGCATATTTTCTCCCCCCTTATTCCAATAATCATTGGATTTGCTGAATATTCTATCATATAAGCTTATTTTTGTCAAATTAGTAATATTAGCATAAAAAAAGAGCTTATGCTCCAATATCTATTTTAAGAATAATACTAATGATATTACAAAGAATAAGATTCCTAGTACTAAAGTAAAACGACTTATAAATAACTCAAAGCCTCTTTCTTTCATATTTTGGAATAATGCTTCATTTCCACCAGTTATGATTTTTCCACCATCACTAGCTTTGTTGCCTTGTAATAATACTACTGCTATTATTAAAATTGATACTATTAATAAAATTGTTTCTAACATCTTAATCATTCCTTTGTTTCGCTATGTATTATAACATACTTTCTTTTATTAATGCAATTATTTTATCTAGTTAATTCTTCATTATTATTTAAATATGGGTTATATTTTATGTAATAATCACTATTTACCCATTCATAACCACATGATGCTGCCATATTTAAACTTTGAATGTTATCATTAGCTATTTTCACTTTAATACTTTCTACTTGCAACTTGTTTTTAAAAATAAATTCCGATACTTCTTCTAAAATTTTTTTACCATATCCTTTGCCACGTTTATTTTTATCTACCGCTATACGTAGATAAACACTCTTTTCATCAACAATATAATTTCCTATATCTACAAAACCAAATAATTCATTGTTTTCTTCTAAAAAGTATGCTTGACCAAAAAATTCATCTTTTTTAGTATGTAATAATCCGGAACTAAATCCATGAAATCTTTTAATAATACTTTCATCTTTTATCAAACTTTTTAAAAATTCTAGATGTATAGGATTATTTTTATCAAAAGTTATTAAATCTATAGTATTTAATTTCATTATAATCACCGTATTAATTATACTATAAATTATTTAATTATCAAAAAAATCTTTCCACGGATCTACTCTTTTTAAACTTTTAATTGCATTTTTTATAGTTATTTCATTTGGTTTAATTTTATCTAATTCACTCCATTTTATTGGGAAAGATATAGGCGCATTTTCTCTTGCTCTTAATGAGTATGGCGCCACACTTGTTGAACCTCTTGTGTTTCTTACCCAGTCTATAAATATTTTACCTTTTCTTTTATCTTTTCGCATATTACTTGTATATTTATCTGGCCACTTAGCTTCCATAAGTTTAGCAATATTTTTTGCTATACCCCTAAACTCTTCCCAACTAACACTTTCTTTTATAGGAACTACTATATGATAACCTTTTCCGCCACTGGTTTTTAAATATGATTTTAAATTAAACCCATCTAATATACTTTTTAAATCTTTAACTCCTTGTCTTAACTTTTTTAAATCTAATTTTTCATCAGGATCTAAATCAAATACCATTAAATCAGGTTTTTCTAGTTTTTTCACTTTACTTCCCCATATGTGAAACTCAATACTATTCATTTGAGCTTCTGCTAATAATCCGGTAACGTCTGTTATGTAATAATAATCTTCTTTTTTATTATTGTTATTTTGTAGTTTAATCTCTTTAATACCTTTACTTTTTGTTTCTAAATGTTTTTTAAAGAATATATTCCCTTCAATACCTTCTGGACATCTAATGGTACTTATAATTCTGTTTTCTAAAAATGGTAACATTCTATCTGCTACTTTTTCATAATATTTCAAAACATCTAATTTGGTAATTTTTGATTTTTTATAAATTAATTTAGTTGGATTAGTTATTTTAATTTTGGATAATATATTTTTAATATTTTTTTTCTTTTTTGTTCCTTTTTCTATTTCTTCCATGGTTCTGTTGGTTCTTATACTTTTATTAAACTCGTTTATATCTTCATATTCATAATATTCATCTTCTTCTTTTATTAATAACCAGTTGTCTTCTTTAAAATGAACTAAATTCCAACATCCTTTTAATCTTTTACCTTTTAAAATAAATTTAAAAGAACCACTATTAAAATTTGGTTTAGTTACACTTTCCCAGTATCCTTCATCCCATAACATAACTGTACCTCCACCATACTCTCCCTTAGGTATTGTTCCTTCAAAATTACGATAATCTAACGGATGATCTTCAACTTGAACCGCTAGTCTTCTATCTTTTGAATTGTATGATGGCCCTTTAGGTACTGCGAAACTTTTTAATGCGCCATCATATTCTAATCTTAAATCATAATGGTCTCTTCTTGCTAAATGATGTTGGACTACAAATCTTAATTTTTTACCAGATTTTGCTTTTTTACCTATTGGTTCGCTCGTTTTATTAAAATCTCTTTTTGTATTATATTTCTTCATAATTACCTCTATTTATAAAATGGCTAGTAGCTGTAATTATATACAGAATAACTTTATGATGATTTTTAGTCAAACGCTCTTTATTTTTTGTTTATTATTTCTTATATTTAATATAATCTATATTGTATCTATCTAAGTCTTCTATCTTAACGGTACCATATTTAAGTGCATTTTCTACTGTTTCTTCAAATCCACTTTCATATCTTACAATTATATATTTACTTTTAATACAACTATAAAAATACATATGATTTGCATCTTCATAAAAGCTTTCTAAAGCTTCGGCACACGCAAAATCTTTTTTATTTTTAGTAGTATCTACTATTTCTTTAACTGCTCCTATATCTGTCCTATCTATAGCACAAAAGAATTTAGTACCCTTTAGTTTTATTTGAGGAATTGAATACTCTCTACAATTATATACATCGTAAAATAAACCTTTATATATATTATCATTTGTTTTTATTGCAAATATTGGCTTATTAAAATTAAAAATACATAATAAATCGATAATTAAACATAACAACAATATTCCAATACTAGCTAATGTTATTATTATTCCTTTTTTCATAATACTCCTTAATACATAGGTCTATTTTTATCATAGGCTTCTCTTACTGCTTTTGCAAGCTCATTAGCACACGAAGTGTCTTTAAACCCACATTTAATATCTTTTAATTTTGTTTCTATTTCTTCTACAGTCATCCCATTTACTAATTTAGATATTGCGAGTAAATTGCCTGGACAGCCTCCAGTAAATTCGATATTGGTTATTATGTTATTTTTTATATCAAATGAAATAACTTTAGAACATGTACCTGTAGTAGTATAGATATATTTCATATTTATCTTCTCCTAACTCAATTCTAGTTATTTTTAAAATTATTGTCAATATAAAAGATTAATATTTCTATTAACCTTTTAAACTAAATGATTCATTAATTATTAGAGTACTATATATAAATAATACATCTTGATTTTTAAATTCTATATAATTTTTAATATTATCACTATTTATATATCTATTGTCTATCACTGTTATTCTAGAATAATATGGTATTAATAATGGAGATATACTACTTCCAAAAGAATCTCTAAATATTACTAATTCTTTATTTGTTGATGCTTCATTATTTATTATTTCAATAAGCGCACTAGCGCCATCTAAATATACTTCATAAGCATCAAATGAATCTAATTTATTTTTATTATATACCTTATTAAGTTCTTTATTTTCTAAATATTTAACCTCTGCATTATCAATGATTTCGTTAGTTAAATATTTTAATTTTTCAGGACTCCTATTAATTGCAGATTCGCCATAATAAACACCATAGAATTTATCATATACGTGCTTTTGATACTCTATTTTTTTATACTCAAAATTCATTTTATCGCTTAATCTTTTAATAACTTTTTCTAGTTTTTCTTGTTTCCAATGAGTATCTGTTTCATAATAATCTTTTAATTCCATTAAATCTTTGATATCTATATTATTTATATCCAAATTACTAATTTCATTATATATATAATCATAATCAATATTTAAAAAATGTTTATCTTTTATATAATAATTTTTGTCAGGAATAATCATCATATATATATTGTTTTCTTCTTGTAATAAACCTTTAATTTTGTTGGTTTTGTTTATAAAATTTGATATAGATTTATAGTTTGTTGGATAATTAGATTTAAATATGTAGCTATTTTTTAAATAAATATCATTATTTTCTAATTTATTTAGCACTTTATAACTAAAGTTAGCTTTAATACTTCTAAATGTATTACGAAGTGGGAAATGATCTAATAAATATTCATCTAATTCTTTTATATATTCACCACTTAGTTCAAATTCTGGAAAAGTAGCTAGATATCTTCTTTCGCTATAACTCATTTCTTGGTCTTTAATTATAATGTGTGTTATACTAAATAATAATAAGTAACTTATAAATATTATAACTGTTATTTTATCTTTCATACTCTCTCCTAAAATCTAAAATATAAGAATGGATTAAATGATGCATCTATTAAATATGCTGTACATAATGTTAATAAAATTATGTATGTAACTGGTTCTAATACATTTATTATCACATTTAATTTTGTATTTCTTATTTTTTTTATTGTATTTTTTAGTAATGGGGTAGAACTTATAATAGCTATTATAAATATTACTAAATAATCTCTTATATAATAAATTGTTTCTTTGTTTATAACTGGAATATTATTCATATAAAACATATTTTTTAAGTTTAAGAATATTTCATTAAGCGTTAAACTATTAAAAATCATAAAACTTATTATTATTAAAATTGATGTATAAATGTATTTTAATATCTTTGTTTTATCTAGATGTTTTTTTAGTAATAGTTTTTCTATAATTAGGATTACTCCAAAATAAACTCCCCATAATATGAAGTTCCAACTTGCTCCATGCCAAAAACCAGTTAAGAACCACACTACAAATATATTTCTAATCCATTTTAACATACTTACTATATTACCTCCTAAAGGTATATATACATAGTCTTTAAACCAACTTGATAGTGATATATGCCATCTACGCCAAAAGTCTGTGATAGAGTTTGCTATTAATGGATAATTAAAGTTTTCTAAGAACCTGAAACCGAACATTAACCCTAATCCTATAGCCATATCACTATATCCTGAAAAATCAAAATATATTTGAAGTGTGTAAGCAATTGGTTTTAGCCAAGCGGATATTAATGTTTCTTCAATAATTAATCCAGTAAATTCTCCTAGAACATTTGCTATTAATACTTTTTTTGATAAGCCTATTACAAATCTTTTTATTCCCTCACTAAACTTACTAAAACTTGTAGTGCGCTTAGTAAGTTCATTTTTAATGTCACTATATCTAACTATAGGGCCTGCGATAAGTTGAGGAAATAATGTTAAATATGTCATAAACTCTATTATATTTTTGGCTGGTTCATGTTTTTTATTATAAACATCTATTACATAACCTAAAGCTTGAAAAGTATAAAAACTTATTCCAATAGGCATTACTATATACATAAATGGTATACTTGTATTAAAAATATTATTTATATTAGCGATAAAAAAATCAGTATATTTAAATAATAATAAACTTCCTATGTTATATATAATTGCTATTATTAATAATACTTTTTTGTATTTGTTTTTTGATATTAATTTACTTAAATAATAGTTTATAATTGAAGATAAAATTAATATTATTATGTATTTGGGTTCACCTAAAAAATAAAATAATAAGCTAAATATTAATAGAATTATATTTTTAAATTTACTAGGCACTATAAAGTAAGTTATTAATAGTAATGGTAAAAAATAATATATAAATGTTATACTTGAAAATAGCATAAAAACCTCCTAAAGAAAAAGACTTTAATAAGCCTTATAAATTTTTAAATGATTCTTCTAATTTTTCTCTAGTAGCACTATTTTCAACTAAAATTAATACTACTAAATCCCCTTTATTTTCAACAATTACATCTTTTTCTTCAACGCCAACACAAACCCATTTTCTTGGATTAATACTTTCTTTAATTTTTGTTTTTATAGCTTCTATATCAGCATTATCTTTTGTTCTTAATAATACCACAGAATGAGCAATAGAACCTACTGCTGATTCACTTGCTAAAGCTTCTTTGTATTCAATATCTGCAGTTCCTAAATAATACTCAATATTTTCATTATTTACCTCAGTATTTGTTAACATCATTGGTTTTTCTTCATCACTGACACTTGCATATACTTTAGTCATTAATTCCTCTAACGTTCCTTCTACATTTTTTGCTTTTTTTCCACATCCTGTTACTAATAATAAACAAATAATTAAAAATAAACTTATCTTTTTCATTTTTCTTTACCTTCCTTTATTTTCCTTATATACTTTATCATGGATAATATACTATGTCAATTTTATTTTTAATACAGAAAAAAAGTCTAACTTTCTATATGAAAATTAGACTTTTATATCTTATAATGGGGCGAAATATGGGATTCGAACCCATGCATAACAGAGCCACAATCTGCCGTGTTAACCCCTTCACCAATTCCGCCATATTGCTTTAAAGCAATATTAGAATATCAAATATTTTAATAAAAATCAAGTTTTTTATACATGAATACACTTTTTTGACTTATATTAATTATGATGGATATGAAAAATTATAGTTTATGGTTAGAAAACAATAAAACTAAAAGTTGTAAAAAAATTGATAAAGATTTAAACGTCGATGTTTTAATTGTGGGTGGAGGTATAACCGGATTATCTACTTTATATCATTTAAAAGATAGTGGTTTAAATACTATTTTAGTTGAAAGAAACGTTTGTGGACAAGGAGTAACTAGTAGAAGTACTGCGAAAATAACTTATTTACAACAAAATATTTATATGAATATTAGAAATTATGATACAGAAGTTGCAGTTAAATACTTAAAAAGTCAAATAGATGCAGTAAAGTTATTAACTGGTATTATAAAAAAAGAAAATATTAATTGTGATTTAAAACGTGTTGATTCTTATATTTTTACTAATAAAAACTCTAATATTGAAAAAATTAAAGAAGAAAATACTTTTTTAAATTCCTTAGGAGTAAAAACAGAAGTATTAACTAATGTACCTTTTAATGAAAAAATAAAACTTTCTTTAAAAGTAAGTGATACTTATGTATTTCATCCTTTAAAATATATTTATCACTTGAAAAATAAATTTTATGATTCTATATATGAAGATTCTAAAGTAATAGATGTAGATAAAAAGAAAGATTATTATATTTGTAACGTAAATGGCTATAAAGTAAAAGCAAAATATATTGTTATTGCTACTCATTATCCATACTTTTTGTTGCCATTTATGCTACCTATGAAAAGTCATATTGAAACTTCTTATATAGGCGTAAAAAAAAACAAAGAATACTTAAATATAAGCGCTATAAATATTGATAAACCTACTATATCTTTAAGATATCATTCTGATGATAAAAATAACTATTTAATATATTTATATAATAGTTATAAGTCTGCTAATATTAAGAGTATTAAAAGTAATTTTGATAAATTAAATAAAAAGTATAAATTTAATTATATTTGGAGTAATAAAGATATTATATCAAATGATTATATTCCTTTTATAGGTAGTACTGATATTAATTATGATACATTCTTTATAGCATGTGGTTACAATACTTGGGGAATCTCTAATGGTACTTTAGCAGGAAAAATAATAAGTGATATTATCTTAAAAAATAATAATCCTTATATAGATTTGTTTAATCCTTATAGAAAAGTAAATATTAGTAAATTATTTAGATTCCCAGTAGATTTAACTTGTAATATAAAAGCAATAATTAAGAGTACTAAAAATAATGTTAATAATTCTAAAGTTATCTACAAAAAAATAGATAATAAAGATGTTGCAATATATATAGATAATAAAGGTAAAGAACATATTGTTCTAAATAAATGTCCTCATATGAAGTGTGGGTTAGTATTTAATGATGTTGAAAAAACTTGGGATTGTTTATGTCATGGTTCAAGATTTGATATTGATGGCAAATGTATAGAAGGACCAAGTAACCATAATATTGCATTTAAAAAGTGAGTTTGTTTGACTCACTATTTTAATACTTTAATTTATATGTTGCTTCATTCATTTTACTTGTTGGTATAAATCCTGGTTTAGCATTAATTACATCCGGTATTCTATTAACAATATCTGCACATGTTAATCTTACTGTATCTGGTTTATTTATGGTAACGGTTGTTTCCGGTTCTCCAATTATAGTCCATTCATTCTTATCATAGTCATTAGGGCCATATACTTTACCAATACATTCAGCTTCTATTACAATTCCTTCTTTGGTTTCTAATGTTGCAATAGCACTCATACCTGTAGCATTTCCAACTTTAATATCCATGTTTAATGTTTCACTATGAATATCTTCGTCACTAGTTGTAGGTACACATTTTTGGCTAATTCTTGTTGGTGTTAATCCCATTTTATCTGCTATCCAACCTGCAGCATTCCACATATAAGATGGGGCAAATTTTCTTTCTTTAATAATTACATCACGTTCTTCAGCAGATATATTATCTAAACTAGCAATATTTTTTTCAAATTCTTCTAATGTTAAACCTGCTCCATGAGCTTCTGCTAAGGCAATACCATAATCTTCAACATTGTATGATGAACTTCCTACTATCTTTTTAATATTATGAGTAGAACCCGCTAAAACAGTTATCATATTACCCCAAAATACATCTTGATAGCCACAGCCTGTTACTGTTACGTTATTAGTCTTTGCTAGTATATCTAATTCTTTAAATAGTGTAGGATTAGAGTTTTCTGCATAGAAACATTCTTCAGATGTAGTAATTACATTTACACCACACCTAACGCATGTTCTAATGTTTTCTTCAACATCATTTAAGAAACTCATTGTTGTAATTACTGCAATATCTGGTTTAGTTTCATTAAGTATTTCTTCTAATTTAGAAATGTCATTTATAACGATCCCTTTATTTTCACATTCTATAACTGTTCCTATATCTTTACCAATTAATTCTTTAGATATATCTACTGCTCCTAATATAGAACCCCCTAAATCATAAATATATTTCATAATATATTTACTCATTTTTCCACAGCCTATTTGTACTACTTTAATTTGTTTCATTTAAATCAACTCCTTCTTCTTTTATTATGTCCGCAAACTCAATTTTAAATCTTTCTATTTCTTTTAATTTTGCATCTTCATATATGTTTTTAGCATTACATATTGCTTTGTAAAAATGTTTTAAGGTGACACTTTTTTTGTTATCATAAAGGGCATATGTAAAAGCATTAGAAACAATTGTTAAACATATATCAGGATAGCGTGATGCTATTTCATATACTCTTTTGTATTCGTCTGTCATTTCAACAATAAAACGCATTATTCTTTCTTTAATAAATTCTGTATATTCACATCTAACACCAATCTTTTTTTCTATTTTAGGCATGGTTCCTAATAATATTTGAACAGTTGTATCTTTATCTGCTTCTAATACTTCAATTTTCTGGAAACGTCTTAAAAATGCTCTATCTCTTAAAATATAATGTTCATATTCCTCTGTAGTTGTTGCTCCTATCATTTTTATTGTGCCACGATCTAGCCCTGCTTTTAACATGTTTGCAAAGTCTAAACCGCCATCTTTATCTACTAATAAATGCGTTTCATCAATAAATACAATAACGTTATCTTTAGTTGATAATTCTCTTACTAATAAATCCATTCTATTTTCTGTAGCTCCATTAATATTAGTACTTCCAATTAAACTTGTTATATTTATTTTAATAATTTGATAACTAAGTAATGCGTCTGGTACATATCCTTTAATAATACGATAAGCTAAGCCTTCAACGATAGCAGTTTTACCTATACCAGGTTTACCTACTAATAAAGCACTCTTTTCTGGTGTAAGAAGCGTTAATATCATTTGTTTAATTTCACTATCTCTACCTATTGCTGGATCAGTTATATATTCTTTAGCAGTTAAATCTTCGCCGTATCTTTCTAACATACTTATTTCTTCCATTTTATCTTCCTCGTTTCATTTCTATATATTTATCAAAATCTGGTTTTATAAATTTTTTAGTTCTTGTATCATAAGCAAATTCTATACCTTCACATTCTTTATTTAAATAAGACCCTAAATCTTTAAGCTCGTAATCTATATTAAATGGGAAAGTATGAATATAATTTCTTATAGCGTTTATTTTTCTTAATGTTGTAAATGATCCTGGTACTAATGTAATTTTTATATTATTACTTTTCATTTCACTAAACATATTAATTATAATTTGTTCATAATCTGCAGCTATGTGTCCTAAACAACTATTATTGATATCATCTTCAAATAAAAGTCCTACACAAGGGCCTAGCCCATATGTACCTATTATTGGTGTATCTATTGTAGATAAAACATAACTATTCATGTCTGCACTATTTAATAAATTTAAATCTATTTCGTCTATTTCTTTTGGTTTATATTTATTTTTGTGAAAATCATAATATGTATACATAACATCACCTATTCTATTAATTATTATATCATATTTTTTAGCTGTAAAAAAAGAAAAAGCAAAGTTTTATTTAACTTTACTTCTTATATGCTTTAATGAAGATTTGTTATTTGTTGGATGAATATATTCTCCATCTTCTCTTAATACTTTATATGGGTTATTTTTTCTAAATTTTTTACGTTCTTCTTGCGTCATATCTAATACTTCTTCAGCAATGTCTATGTGCAATATGCCATCTAAATGGTCTATTTCATGAGATAATACAGTCGCACTAAAACCTATAAAAGTTTCTATGTGTTGTATCTTATTAATATCATAATATTCAACTTCTATTTTGTATGGTCTTTTTACTAACCCTGTTAAGTCTAAACAACTTGCACAAGCTTCCCAATAAGTAGTTAGTCCTTCACTTTTTATTATTTTTGGGTTAATTAGTATTCTAGCTTCATTATAATCTTCATCTAATCTGTCAATGTCAGTCTTCTTTAAATAAATTAGCCTTAAGGGCATTCCTAATTGATTTGCTGCTATTGCTAAATTATTATCATTATTTGTACAATAATATTCTAATGTTTCTATCGCCGTTTTTAAATCATCATTTTTAAAATCAATTGGTTTAGATATTTTTCTTAAATATTCTTCATCATTTTCAATCGTTTTTTTAATTGTTTCCATATTAACCTCTATTTGCTAATATTATATCAATTAATTCACAACTATCAAATACTTCATCAATATCATCCATATCTATATCATGTCCATTAAAATTGAATATAAAATCATAATCTTTTCCAATAACCAAGTTATTATAAGTATTTTTTATTCTAACTGTTTCTATTTCTTCGCTTCCATCTTCTTTTATTGTTATAAAAATATATGAATCATTTTCTTTATAACTCTTATTTAAAATATTATAAGTTTTAGTAAATGTATTTTGTATATCACTTTTATCTTTGTTTTTTAATAAAATATTATAATTATTTTCTGATATGTGTAATATTTTTTCTACATTGAATTCATATGTGTATATCCTTTTTTCTTTAAGATTATCAATAATGTTTTTAAATATTTCTTTTGTCCATTTTATGCCTTTTATATCTGTTCCTAAATAATAACAGTTTTTTCCGCAATTCTTTATATTCGAATCTATATTCATATTATTATTTATATTAGGATATTTGTATACAACCTTTATTTCGTCTTTTAGATTTTTATCTATTACTACATTATCATAATTATAAATTATTATATCCTCAGTCATACTTATATTTTCTATTATTGTTTTATAATCATTATAATAATTTTCATAAATAATTTCCGTATTTGCTATTTCTACTGCACTCATTGATAGGCCAATTCCTGTTAAAATAACAATACTTATTATTTCTAAAAATATACGATGTATTTTTTGTTTTTTACTTGCCACAAAATTTAAACCTATTTCTAATATTAAAGCTCCACTTTGAACAAAAGCAATTAATAGTAGAAGAATTCCAAAATATTTAACTCCTTTAATTATTAAATATACCATTAAACCCAAAGCGAAGGACATTCCAATTAAATAAACTATAACACCAATAATTATTATAGATATTATAAACTTTAAAAATACTAAACATACGTTAATAATTACATCTAATATATTAGTACCTTTGTTTTTTCTGTTTATAACTTCTTTTTCTTTTATTTCACTTATATTATTTTTAGATGATTTCACTTTTTTTTCTTTTTTTGTTTCAGTTATTTTCTCTGAAATGTTTTCAAAATACTTTTTTTCAAATATTTTTATAAACAATATTATAGATAAAATAAAATAAGTTGTCTCTATTATAAATGACCAAATACTATAAAATAACTTAGCTATAGATAGTGGCATTCCACTGAAAATGTTCCAGCCTAAATCTTTTACTAATGAAAATGGTATTTTAAATAATGTTATAATAAATATAATTAGACATATTTCAATAATAAATTTAATTATTTCTTTACCACTTTTATTATTTAATTCATTTACTATTTTATCAATATATTCCATTATTTTGTTAACTATTTTGTTGAAAGTATTTGTAGTATCAGTTGGGCTTTTAATTTTGTAAACGGCTAATAAATCTTTTGTTATCTCGTTTATATCACCTAATTCTGATACTGCTTCTTCTTCTGTTAATCCAATACTTAATTTCTCGTCTATAAAACCTTCATATTCGCTTAATATATCTTCTATTTCACTATCTTCTAGTATATTTAGTTTTTTTCTTAATAAATTTAAAAAATCTTTTTTATTCATTCTGATTACATCCTTTCAAATAATCATTAACTCCTTTAGAAAACTTATTCCATTCTTCTAATTGTTTATCTTTTGCTAATTTTCCTGCTACTGTAAGATGATAATATTTTCTAATAGGTCCTTCGGTTGATTCTTTTGTATAGGTTTCAAAATACATTTCATTTGTTAATCTTTTTAATATTGGATAAATAGTTCCTTCATTAACATCAACAATTTTACTAACAGCTTCAACTAATTCATATCCATACATGTCTTTTTTTTCGACCATTACTAATATCAATAATTCTAATACACCTTTTTTATATTGCGTATTTATGACAATCACCGCTTTCTAATTATAGTATATTCTGACTACTATGTTTTGTCAAGTACTAAATAATACATAATTATTTATCTTTAGTTTATTTTATGATAAAATGGATATGATACTAAAGGGTTGAAAAATATGAAATATAAACATTTATTAATTATTTTAGTAGTATTTGTAGTTCTTTTTGTGTATAATCTACTTTTATATTCTTTTTTAAATAAGATTATTGAAAATAATACAAAAGATTTAATTATCCCTTATTTAAATGGAATTTGTAATTGTGAAGCTCATTATAAATATATAATGGCTACAAATAACGATGATGGTTCTATTAATGTTTTTGTTAAAACTATTGATAGCAATTTAGAGAATTATTATCGTTTCGTATTTACTCCAAATTATAATAATTATAAATTAATTGATATTAATAACGATATGCCTTTATATATAAAATGAAAAGTCGCTTAACCTGCGACTTTTTCATTTTTAGTTTTTGATAATTCTTTATATATTTTAACTATTCTTACTAATATTTCTTTATTATCGATTGTAAGATCATTACTTGCTATTAAAGTGGCTAAACCATTTGCATATAACCATACATTCATAAATAAAGTTTTTGCTTCATCAAAACTTAAACTATGTTTGTTAACTAAGTTAATAATTGTTGATTGATTCCACTTTTCGTTTAATACATCATTAACATCTTTCCAATTTAAATTGTTTGATAAAAACATGGAACGAAAATAATTTTTGTGCATTTGTGCAAATTCTATGTATGCAACACATACTGTTATTAAAGCATTTTTACTATCTACTCTTTTCATAATAAATTCATCATATTCTTTTTTTATGATTTCATTAATATCTTTTTTTAAGTCATCTAAACTAGCATAAATACGATATATTGGTTTTGTAGATATTCCTGCTTCTTTAGCTAAGTCTCTGGCATTAATACTATCTATTCCATATTTTTCAACCATATTTACTGCAACACTCAATAATTCTTCTTTGTTAATTATACTTTTCCCTGCCATTTTTATCACTTCCTTTTCTATTGGTAACTTATGTTATCATTATAACATATTGCGAATAATTGTCAATTTATTTGCTTTTTTTCGACAAAATATGTCAAAAAAACAAACACTTATTGTGTTTGTTAGTCCTTTTTTACTTTTATTATAAATTGATAAGAATCTACTAAATCACTTTCTTCTAAAGACATTAAAAAACCTTTTTTTTCTAATTCTTCTTTGACATCCCTAATTTTAGTTATCGCTGTTTTTAAATCTAAACCTAACTTTTCTTCTATTTTTTCTTCATAATCAGGGTCTAATGTTTCGATTAAATCAACAGGATCAAAGTAATTATTGTCTTGTACTTCTAAATTATTATTTATATACATATTAGTTTCCTCTTCTTTTGTTTCATTAATATTAGGTAATTCCATATTTAATTTAGGTAATACAACTTCTGTTTCAATCATATTCATATTTACTTTTTCATTTTCTAAAAAATTGAAAAAGTTACCCTTAGAATCATTTTGGGCATTATCAATTCGTACTATATCTGGATTAAATAAATTTTCTCTTTCAATTTCACGTAGTTTTTGCGCAATAGAACTTTCTTCGGTTATTTCAGGTATCTCTGATGCTTCTTTCTTTATACTTTCAATATCTATAGTTTTAGCAAGAGGAACTTCAGATGCACCATCCATGTATTTCTTTATTAAATCGTCTAACTGTCTTACTGTTAATCTTTCTTTTATAACTCTATTTAGCCAGTTTATTTGTTCTTCTTTTGTAGGTAAGACTAATAAAGAACGTGCATGCCTTTCACTAATTTTATTATTTAATAAAGCGTCTTGTACTTCTTCTGCTAAATTAAGTAGTCGAAGTTTATTTGCAATAGCACTTTGTGATAAACCCATCTTTCTTGCTAATTCACTTTGAGTTAAATATCCTTTATCCAATAAATTTTTGTAACTTCTTGCTTCCTCTATTACAGATAAATCCCTACGTTGAACGTTTTCTACAATAGCTACTTCAGCACTTTTATTATCATCAATATTAGATATTATAGCCGGAACTGTTGTTAAACCCGCTATGGTTGCTGCTTTATATCTTCTTTCTCCTGCTATAATTTCATATTTATCTCCAACTCTTCTTAACACTAATGGTTGAATTATACCATGTTGTTTTATTGAATCTGCCAATTCTTCTAATCCTTTATCATCAAAGGTTAGTCTTGGTTGAAAACGATTTGGTATAATATCTTCAATAGGAATTTGCAAAATACTTTGCTCCATATTCATACTATCAGCCCCTACTTTTACTTATATTTAATTTTAGCATTTTTTGTTTGTTTTTTCAATCTTATTATTAAAAAAAGCTACAACATTTTTGTTGTAACTTTTTAATTATTATCTTGAGCGTAGAACTCTATTTCTTCTGGCTTAACTTCGATATTGCCACGGAATTTTCTTCCTTGATCATAGTTTTGTTCTGCTCCAATACCATGTAATTTTAATGTTACAGTATAAGATTGTTTTGTATTTGGTGCAATTGCTATATGTTCTGCAAAAGTTTTTGTTTCAAATGGTGCAGTTATCCAATCTTTAGTATAACCGTTATTATCACTTTCAACTTTATATTGGAAATTGTTACTTTCAAAGGTATTTTCTTGTATTATCCAATTTAAATCATAATACAAAGTTTGGTTTGATGTATTTTCGATTGTAAACTTAATTGGCGGAATTACTGTATTAATGTTTTCTCCAGCAGGTTGATCATCCGGATAAATGTTATCAGCGTATACTGCTTCTTCAGATTCAAAATTTATAATCATTATGGCTGCTTCAAATTCTATACCACCATTGCCGCTTGATACTCCACCACCATTAGTATTTGGTGTAAATCCAATACATTTTTTATCACATTTGTCATCGCCATCTTCATCACAGTTTAAGTCGCAAACACCATCACCGTTAGTATCGATATTCATATCTTTTAAACCATCATCATTTGTATCCTTGTCTAAATCTATAGTTCCATCGCCATCAAAATCAATGTTTAAATCTGGCCATCCATCATCGTTTGTATCACAATTAATATCACATTTTTTATCGTCATCTATGTCACGATTGATTCTATTAAATAATCTATTGTTTTTATTAATTTGATTAAAGATATTTCTTCTATTGCCACGATAATCTATATTATAATCTGGTTTACTATCTTTATTATCATCACAGTTAATATCACATTTTCTATCCCCATCAAGATCTAGGTTTAAATCTGCTATACCATCACTATCCAGGTCAATATTTAGATTTTGCATATCTCGGTATAATATTCCAGCATATGTTGCGGCTCCACCCATAAAAATAAAGCTTAATATAAATAGTACATATAACAAAGTAGTTGAGTTTGATTTTTTAAAACTAAAATTTAAATTATTTCCCTTTTTTTCGACTTTCAACCCATTTGATAAGTAAATATCTGTATCTTTTGTATCAAAGCAAATATTCATTACTTTTTCAATGTTTCTTTTATCCTTTTTTACTTCTTCGCCAAACATTTCATTGAAAGCAGTGCTTATTTTTTCTTCTTGTTCTTTTGCATTTAAAAGCATAAATTCTTTTAAATCCATTGAAGTTTTCATTTGTTTATTTACATTTTTTTCATCAATATTGCTTTTTTTAAACATATTTACCATCCTTCTCTTATTTTAGTAAAGCTTCTGCTTTTTTCTTTCTTCTTTCATTTTCTTTTACAAAAGTTTTTATTGTTTGACGTATTTTATTATTAATTTTTATTTTTCTATTATATGCATCTTTAAATTCTTTAGATATTAATCTCATTAATGCATTTTCTGTAATATCATTACCAAATACGAAATCATTAATTATTTTACTAATATATGTATCTGAAACAATATTTTCTTGTTCTTTTTTTAATTTAAGTGCATCGTTTTCAACATACAAAGCTAAATCATATAATTTTTTAATTCCCTCGTCTTTTAATTCTTCATTAATTTTTTCAACCTTTGTTACTGGTTTGATATTATTTGCTTCTAAGAATTCCCATAATTCAACAGCTTTTATAAAATTTTGATCTTTTAAAATTACATTAGTTTTTCTTATTGGACTTCTTACTGGAGAACTGTCATGTAATGATTTTATAAAAGTTGAGTTTTTAAAATTTCCTATAACATCTCTTATGTATTCTATTCTTTCTTCTAATGAATACCCATTATTATATTTATCCATTTCTTCTGTAAATGAAGATTCTAATGATAGACTCACTTTTACTGTTTCATTTTTGGAATAATGAGAACCATTAAAATGTACTTCATTATTAACTTTTGCATAAGACTTTTGGTCTGATTCACTTAACTTATTTTCAACAAATTGATATAAATTATCTACTAATGATTTTATAAATCTATTTTCATATAGATCCGTTGTTTCTTCACGATATACATTTAGTATTTTTAATGGAATAATACTCCCGTCTTCTTTAACTTCTTGAATTAAATTAGTATTTTGAGCTAAGTGTTTAATACTTTCTTCCGTTACTATTTTGGCTTTTTCAATTGGAATAATATTTTCTTCTTGAATAATAAATTTTCTTGGATTTCTAATAATATTATCTAAGTAAGGTATAGCTTCCTCTATGAAATCTATCCATTTAGTATCAGATATTTTTTGTTCTATTTCTCTTTTTACTAATATATCTGAATTTGTTTGATTAAAGAATGAATTAATTTTTTGTTTATCTAAACTTGAAATATATTCTACTATATCATTCATTTTAATCACCTATATTGTCTTTTTAAGTCTTAATAAATATGCTTTACATTCTGGCATATTACCTTTACCAAATAAATCTTCTAAATATTTAATAAAACCATCAATTTCATCTTTTATGTATGCTAAATTTAATTGTTCAAATTTTCTTAAAATTTTATGACTTATTAAATAATCAATTCCTGCAATTTCATCTCCACCGCAAGCAACATATGCTGGAACAAATTCTTTTAATTGTTTTACGATTCTGTTACCAAATGCTAAACGGAAATGATTTATTACATAATTATCCATTTCTTTAATTTTATTTAAATTTTCTTCACTTACAGCATGTTCTTTCTCTGCTTTTTCATATAAAGATTCTAAATAAGTATAACTTGTTTTTAATGCTTCAGTTTCAGGAGCTTCAAAAGCTTCACATTTATTATCAATAGCTATAGGCATTGCTCTATCATATACTTTATCTGTAATCATGAATGTTGAGTCATCGTTATTAATTGTTCCTATATACCACATGTTTTCTGGTATTTTTAACTTACCTTCATTAAGTTTTATAGGGTCATTTTCCCATTTATTTGGAACTAACTCAATAACCCAGTCTTTTTTATTAGGTAGCTCTAATACTGATAACATTTCTGCAAAATAGTATTCAACACGTGAAATATTCATTTCATCTAATAATGTTATATATACTTCATCTGTATATTGTGCTTCGTACATACTTGCAAGAATTTCAGTTTCATTAAATCTTTTTGTAAATTCATTGAAATATCCAAATATTTCCGTTGAATCTCTCCATGATGGTTGAACACTTGCTACAGTAGTTTCGTTTTGAACAAATGACCCAAAAGCATATGCAAGTGATGTTTTACCTGTACCACTTATACCTTCTAATATTATTAATTTATTAGAGGCTAAAGCAGCTATAAATAATCTTATTAGATTTATATCATAATATAATCCTAATTTTGATGCTGAATAATTTCTAAATTGTTCACAAAATTCATTTAATGAAAAATTGTTTTCAATAGGCGCTGGTAAATTTTCAGCAAACCTCTCATCAACGTTAGTTAATTTAAAGAATCTACTTTCACCATTTTTTAATTCATTTACCATATTGCCATCTTCATCATACTCAATTTCACCAAATTCATTAGTTAATTCTGAAAACTTTGCATTTTGTTGTCTAAGCTTAGCAATATCTCCATTAAGATTTTCAATTTCTTCAATTAATCTATCTTCTTTTTTAACATTTCTTCTATATCTAGCATAAGTTCTTATTCCTTTTACTATTAAAAATATAATAAATGCATAAATAGCAATTAAAAATATTATTGCAAATATACAGATTACTAATCCCATGCCTGTTAAATCTGATTTGTAATTTTGAATTACATCAATATAGTTTAAAACATTAAACATTTGCCCAATGCCACTTACTATAGCTTTTAAAATATTTATTAACCCCTCAAAAAACGGTTCAAGAAATTCTGTAAAAAAATTCCCATATGTACTCATTATAATTCCTCCTCTTTATTTTTTAAAATAAATTTTATATTCATATTTTTCCATTGTTCAAAATTTTCTTCATTATTTTTTTTGAATTTGTTATTTATTATGACTGTCATCTCAGCTTTTAATGCTTCAACATTAATATTTTCTATTTCTGAACAATCATATACAACCGACAATCCTATATCTTCAATTTTTTTAATTAATTCCTCATTTTCATTTATTACTTTGAAATCAACCAAAACATTAATATGTTCTTTTAGATATTTATTGTTAACATTTTTTAATGCTGAAGATTTCTTAAGATAAGAAATTGGAATTAAATAATTATATACAGCATTATTACCTACTAACTCTTTTAATATTTGGACATTTAATAAATCAATTGATATACTTGCATATTCATCTTCAAATTCATTATTGACTTTTTTAACAAGTCTTGAATTATATTCATATAAACTAGGAATACTATAGTGATATTTAATTAAATAATATAAAGGTCGATTTGTATATGTAATATATTGATTGTATGAATTTGTAACCATAAATTCATTAAAGAATTTTGTTTCTGTTATATTACTTTTTTTAACTAACATAAATAATTGTTGAATAGTTTTATTATCATTTCTAATTTTTGTATTATTGATATTTTCTAAATCTTTTAATAAATTTTTAAATTTATATTTGGTTACTTTATAATCTCCTGTAATTGCATTTGATGATTTGTCAATGTATGATGCTACACAAATAAGTATAGTTAATAAAAATACTTCTCTTGGATAATTTTGAATTATTTCTAAACTATTGTCTTTTTCACAACTAGTTGAAATACACAATAATATTGTTTTATTTAATTTCTTTAAATATTCGATAGGATTATCATAATAATTAGTATTTAAATAATAATTATCTACATAATTATCTATTACTTTTTTAGCTAAATCTGAAAACGTTTTTTGATTTGTCCATAAAGCGTTATTTTCTACTTCAATTATTTTTTCTAAATGTTGGACATAATTAAAAATATCTTTTTTCTTTTTTGCTAAGTATTTTTCAAATATACTGCCACTCACAATCTTTGTCACCTAACCTATTCTCTATACATTATAGCAAAAAAAATATAGTATTGCAATTACTATATTTTAATTTTTATTTTAACGTTTTTTTTAGAATTTGGTCATATCTTCTTGGGTAATTTGTCGGTGTTTTTTCTTTTTTTTCTACAGCTATTATATTTCTAGTACTTTTTTCAATTGGTAATATAAATTCTTCTATTTTTATAATTTCTGAACTTAATTTTTTTATCGTAGTTTTTGCTTCATTTATTTCTTCTAAAGCATTACCTTTCATAGCAATAAAATAACCATTCACTTTTACATAAGGGATAGACAATTCACTTAATACACGTAAGTTAGACACCGCTCTTGATGTAACTATATCAAAGTATTCACGATAAGTATCACTTAATTCTTCAGCTCTTCCATGAATACATTTAATATTCTCTAATTTTAATATTTTAATAACTTCATTTAAGAATGTTATTTTTTTATTATTTGAGTCTAATAAAATTATGTTTAATTTCGGAAAAAATATTTTTAATACTAGCCCTGGGAAACCTGCGCCTGTACCAATATCTAAAATATTTAATTCTTTATCTAAGTCAATTACTTTTGTAATAGTTAGTGAATCATAAAAGTGTTTTAAATATATTTCTTCATCTGTTTTTATAGCCGTTAAATTAAATTTTCCATTATATTCAATTAACATATCCTTAAATATTTTTAAATCATACAATTCATGCTCAGTAACTTCTATATTTATTTTTTTTAATTCTTCAATAAATAAATCTATATTCATTCTAACCTCTTACTTATTATATTTCTTTTTAAGGTATACTGATAAGACACTTAAATCAGATGGATTAACGCCACTAATTCTAGCTGCTTGTCCTAAAGATTTTGGTCTAACATTTTCAAGTTTTTGTCTAGCTTCGCTTGCTAAATTTAAAATATCATTATAGTCTATATCTTCAGGAATAGTTTTTTCTTCTAACTTTAACATTTTTTCAGCTTCTTTATAAGCTTTTGCTATATATCCTTCGTATTTAACTTCTATTTCAACCTCTTCTAGTATATCTCTTTCGTAACTTAAATTTATCAATTCTTTAATGAAGTTAATAGATATTTCTGGTCGTTTTAATAGTAAATATAAAGAAACGCTATAACTTGGAATTTCAATGTTATAATTTTTAAATATTTCTTTTGTTTCATTATTTAATTGTAAATTATTATTCCTTAATATATTTTTTACTTCATTTATGCTGTTTTCTTTTTCTTTTAATTTTTGATATCTTTCTTTGTCAATCGTACCATTTAAATATCCTAATTCTCTTAATCTTAAATCAGCATTATCATGACGTAAAATGAGTCTAAATTCGGCACGAGATGTAAGCATTCTATAAGGCTCTGCAGTTCCTTTTGTTACTAAATCATCTATTAAAACTCCTATATATGCTTCATTTCTTTTTAATATTAATGGTTCTATTCCATTTAATTTATGATGAGCATTTATACCAGAAATTAAACCTTGCGCTGCTGCCTCCTCATAACCACTAGTTCCATTTATTTGGCCTGCAGTAAATAAATTTTCAATTACTTTATTTTCTAATGATAACTTCATTTGTAGTGGATCAATTGCATCATATTCTATCGCATATGCATATTTTGTTATAACTGCATTTTCAAGGCCTGGTAAAGAATGAACCATAAGTTCTTGAACATCTCTTGGCATAGATGTTGAAAAACCTTGAATATACCATTCATCATAATGCATACTTTCTGGTTCCATGAATAATTGATGACGTTCTTTGTCTTTAAATCTTACAATTTTATCTTCAATAGATGGACAGTATCTTGGGCCTACTCCTGTTACATGACCTCCATACATTGCAGATTTATCTAGATTTGCATTTATAATTTCGTGTGTTTCTGGCGTTGTATAAATTAGATAACACTTTTGTTGTTTATCTATTTTATATTGCGGTTCCAAATCATGAGAAAAAGTATAATAATTGTTATCACCGACTTCTTCTTTCATTTTACTAAAATCTATACTAGATTCTTTTATTCTAGGTGGAGTACCTGTTTTTAGTCTTTGAATATTTAATCCTAACTTTTTTAAATTATCACTTAAATAATTACTTCTTGCTTCACCATGAGGCCCACCTGGAGTATTTTCAGAACCAATTAAAATACTTCCTTTTAAGTATGTTCCTGTAGTAAGTATTACTGCCTTAGCATTTATTATTGTTCCATCTGATAAAATAACGCCGGTTACTTTATTATTTTCAATTGTTAGATTTTCAACCATTCCCTCTATAATGCTTAAGTTAGGTGTATTATTTAAAGTTTCTAACATAATGCGTGGATAAGTTACTTTGTCAGCTTGAGCTCTTAAACTTCTAACCGCAGGCCCCTTGCCATTATTAAGCATTTTTATTTGGAAATGAGACTGATCTGCGACACGTCCCATTATTCCGCCTAAGGCATCTATTTCTCTTACTATTATACCTTTAGCTGTTCCCCCAATAGATGGATTACATGGCATGTCTGCTATATTTTTAATATTACTTGTTATTAATGCAGTTTTTAAACCAAGCACTGCTCCAATATGGGCAGCTTCACATCCTGCGTGTCCACCACCAACTACTATTAAATCGTACATAATCCACCTACTTTCCTAAACAGAATTTACTAAATAATGTATCTAATAATTCATCTTGATATGATTCTCCAGTAACTTCACCTAATGCATCCCATGCCGCTTTTATATCGATAGCTATCATATCAACAGGGATTTCAGCACTTACATTATTCAAAGCATTATTAATATGTTCTAAAGCTTCTTTTATTAAGTTAATTACTCTTATACTAGCTACTATTTCTAAATTACTTTTTTCAATTGTTTCTAAATCAAATAATTCTATTATTTTATTTTTTAATTCATCTAAACCATTGTCTTCAATTGTATTACCTTTTACAAATTCTTTGTAATTAATTTCTAAAACATTATTTAAATCACTTTTATTAATAAATGTTATATGAGTTTTATCTTTTAGTTTATTCATTATTTCTTTATCTTCATTAGTTAATTTTTCATTATTATTTAAAACATGAATAACTAAGTCAGCATCTTCTATCATTTGAAGAGATTTATCTACACCTATTTGTTCTACTATATCAGAAGTTTCTCTTATACCTGCAGTATCTATAAACTTAAGTCTAATTCCTTTTAACTCAACTTCTCCTTCAACTATATCTCTTGTAGTACCGGCAATATCTGTTACAATAGCTTTCTTTTCTTGAAGCATATGATTTAATAAACTACTTTTTCCTACATTTGGTCTGCCAACAATTGCTACTTTTATTCCATTTTCAACAATTTTACCAATTTTGGCTTCATCTAATAAACTTTCTAATTCACTTTTTATTTCATTTAATTTAGGAGGTAAATTATCAAGAGTTATTAAAAGCGCATCTTCATATTCCGGATAATCTATATTAACTTCAATATTTGCCATTAATTCAACAATTATATCTCTTGCTTTTTTTATCTTTCTTGATACTTTTCCGCTTACACCATTTAAAGCTAGTTTTCTTTCTAATTCAGTTGCACTATTAATTAAGCTTTCTACTGATTCTGCTTGAGATAAGTCTATTCTCCCATTTAAGAACGCTCTTTTTGTAAATTCTCCTGGTTCGGCATGTCTTATACCACTTTCAAGTAATACTTCTAAAACTTTTTTAGTAGTAGCAATTCCACCATGAGAATTAATCTCTACTATATCTTCTTTTGTATATGTTTTAGGTGCTTTAAATACTGATACTAATACTTCATCAATTATTTCATTATCTTTAATAATATGACCATAATGAATAGTATGACTATTTACTTTTGTTAAATCTTTGCCATCAAAAAGAATTGCAACTTTTTTAATTGCATCTTCACCACTAACTCTTATTATTGATATTGCTCCAACTCCTAAAGATGTTGATATTGCACATATTGTATCATACATATAAGCCACTCCTTTTAAAGCGAATTTATTATAGCACTAAATGTTAATTTTAGCAATTTTTATTTAGGTATATAAAAAAGCTTATACACATGTATAAACTTTATTTAAGTATTTTAATTATTATATGATTATAAAATATATTTATTAAGAATATCATTAATATAAATCCTAAAGGTAATGTAATTATTAAATGAAATTTAGAATAGAAAATTAAAGTAGAAGTTAATCCTATAATTAAACCATTTGTTAAAGAAATTATTATACAGTTTCTTTTAAAATTTTTCTTTGTTAGTTTAATTTTATTTCTTTTCTTTATATATTCTAATTCTGTTATTTTTTTAGATTTTTTCATGACAAATTTATATTCTAATATTGCTATAATTTGCATGATTATAATTGTACTTATTAAATATTTCATAATTAACTCCTAACTACTTTCGCCGCTGCTTTTACGTTTTTCTTCCGCAATTCTAGCAAGATGACTATTATACTCTTGTAATTTAAGATCTAATTGATCTCCTATGTTATCTAAAGGAGTGTCTGTCTCATTGCCTGTTTTTAAACTCATATCTCCATTTAAGTAAGCCATCGTAATACCAGATGCACGTACATAATCTTGAGCAACATTTCTTTTTAATTCGTTTCGGTATTCTTCAGCTGCACTTCTAACATCCCCTAATTTTGCACGCAACGACGTTGGTAATGCATTATAGTTTTCTTCAATTTTTAGTGCTTCATTTTGAACTGCCTTTCCAAAACCATCTAAGTAAGAATCGTATGCAGTTTTTGCAGCAGCATAAGCATCTGTTCCCTTTGTTGCTTCAACATTTAAAGCTAAATTTCTTAATTCACTTGCTAAATATTCCCCAACACTAAAACTTGAACTAGATTTACCTATTTCTTTAATTATTAATTCTTCTGCTTCTTTACGTAACTTAGATTTCTTAGATTTGATAACTTCAACAGTTTCTTTTGCTTTTTTAATAGCATCTGTGTTAGAAATTCCAACTAAATCTCCTGCTTTTATGAAAGCATCTTTTACGTGACTCATCATAACTCCTGGGTGATCTTTTGCAAACTGATTTATTAATTCTTTACTATAATTTTCATAACCTTCACTATCGTTTTTATATTCTATTTTTGCTTCTTTAAGTTTTGTTTGTAATTCTTTTAGATCTTCTAAATTTACATCTTTATGTTGCGCTTTATAAGCTGCGCGTTTTTCTCGATTTATTACACTTGCAGATGAAGCAGATAACGCTGCAGATTTTGTATCGCCAATTTTTTTTGCACCTATTCCTGCTTTGCCTCCTCTAAAGAACCCTGATGTTGTACCTGCCACCACAGATCCAATTCCAGAAATAGCGCCACCACCAAAATGTTTTAATTTTGTCGAAAGGCTCTCTCCTTTTTCATTATCTTCTTTCCATTTGTTTCTTATTTTTTTGCCAGCATTCGTTAAGTTATTTGCGCCTGCTAATAAGCCTCCTCCTATTGCTGCGCCTGCTGTTAATGCTCCGCCATCTCTTAATTTTTCTACAATGCCTAATTTCATTCCCTCGGATTTTATGCCAGTTACTTCACCTAACAGTTTAGGTAATTGTTTAGCAAACATTACTAATCCCATGGCTATGATTGCAGTGGCTATTCCACCTAATTCTGCATTAATGGTATCATTAATTTGACTAAAGATAAAAGTTAAGCTACACATACAAAATATTCTTACAAATATTTCACCATAAGTTGTTAATGTGGCTTTAACCCAATTGTTTAATACGCCTTTATTGTTTGGAGCAATACTTAACAATAAGCATACCGGCGCCATCATTTCATAAAAAGCTAGTTTTGCTGCACGCAGTCCTAAATCTAAGCAAAAACTTACTAACATATATAAAAGCATTGCTCCACATACCGTTGAAATAATAAAAGTGTATTCCATTTCACCATTATCTATTTTATTTTCAAAGGGCACTATTCTGTTAAAATCGCCTAAATTTACAATTTCATACTCTGCATCTGACCATTTATATTTATCATATGTAATTGCTTCTAAAACTGAGTTTGTTCCTAATCCTGCGCCAAAACCAGCAATACATCCAACTCCTAATGCTGCAGCTGATGCTTTAACTATGGGTGCTACTAAAGCTAACCCAGTACCTCCAGTTGCTACTACACTTGTAATTGTTATTGCAGTTAACCCTACCGCTCCAAAAGCACATGCTATTCCTCCAATTGTTAAACCTGTATCTACGTTAAAATAATCACTGGCATTCGTATCTACATCTTGTCCTAATTTTCCATTTGCAGGATGCAAAAATGCATTTAAAACTGTATAAGCTAGTTCGTTTCCATAAAGTTCGAAATGATTTCCATCTTCAAATTTTACTTTTGCTTTTTCACAACTTAGTAATGCTTCTTCATAAGTTTGTGCTTCACATCCTTCTTCAAAGGCATAATTACCGTTTTCATCTTGAAAATAAACTTCATTGTTAGAAACTTCGCTAGTATTATCTTTAAAAAAGAATTTTTGGATGGATCCATAACTTAAAACAGAATCTTGAAAAGAATATAGAAAATCAAAAATAGTAGGTACTAATGCTATTAATACTAAAGATATAATTAATCTTTTTACGATTGATGCCCCACTGTTATCGCCTTTGCTTATATTATCCGGATTAATTAAAGCTTGTAATAGTGAGTAAGCTAATATAAATAAAGCTATAACTCCTACAATTGCATAAACTTTATTTGATATACTTTGATATAGTTCATTTGTAAATATTTGTGCTTTAGCTAATTTCATAAATAAGCCATATACCGTTGATATTAAACTATAAATTTTAGCATCTATTATTAAAAATAAAGGTATAAATATAGATTCTGCAATACTACTTAATATACCCTTACATAAATATATTAATTTAAACATAGCGACACTACTCCTTACCACAAGTATATTATAATATTCTTTGTAGTAAAGTTCAAGATTTTTTCTAGTAAGGTTTTAAATTCTTTTTAGTGGGTATAATATTTTTAGGTGAACTTGGTATGAGAATAAATGATAAAGAGGAATATAATAAAATTAAAGATACTATAAATATGGAAAATTTAAAAAAAATTAGATTAGAAAAAGGTTTTGGAATAATCAAAACTGCTTCCTTATCTAATCTAACTGAATCTACTATATCTGCTTATGAATGTAATTTAAAAACTCCTTCTTTGCCTAGTTTAATAAGTTTAGCAAATTTATTTAATTGTTCACTAGACTTTTTAGTTGGTAGAACTAATAACCCTAATATAACTAGTGCTAGTCAAGATAATAATGATTTTATTTTAAATAATTTTAATAGCTTAAATAAAGATAACAAATTAAAAGCTGAGGCTTACATTAAGGGTTTAATAGATGGACAAAAATAATACTTATACGATGGTGTATAAGTTTTATTTTGTCTTTAATTTAAATAGTGCTACTATAGCAATTATTCCCCATGCTACTTGAAGCGCAAATGAAAACCATGCATCTTTAGGTAATAATCCTATAGCCATACATATTGCTGCTACTAAGTTTAATGTTTGATAAGTTTTTCCTGTATCTATCTTATTCAATGATAAAAGTGTGTAAGCTAGAAGCACCAAAATCATACCAATCCAACCTAATATATCATATATCATTTATTTTCTCCTATCTATATTTTTATTATATCATATATTTATAGTATGTTTACAATTAAAAGTAAACTTATTTTTTATGCGAGTTTTCTTTAGATTATTTTTTAAAATAAGTTGTTGTATTTTTATAAGTTCACCATCGTATTCTTCTTTTGCTCTTTCATCATATTCTAATATAAAACTATCTATTGTTCCATCGTCAAATAATGTAATATACCAATCTTTGTTACAAGTAGTATATATCTCTTTACGGTTTGTCAATGTTAGATAAAAATGAAAACTTTTTTCTTTTTGACTTCTATAATATCTTAATGTCATTAATCTTTTTTCTATTTCCATATAATTATCATAGCTATTCTTTTTTCTTCTTAATATTGGTTCTCTTTTATCATAATATATTACTTCAGGTATATATAATCTTATATCTTCCAGGCTTTTACCTTCACTTATATCTAGTAAGCATTGATAATTATATATACCATTATAATAATTATTAGAATTTTCTAAGATAGGATGGATTAAAAATGGTAAGGTTTGATTATTATATAGAGATACATGGGAATTAGTATTTCCTATAATGGTTGCTACTATTTCATCTCCTCTAGAGTTCATATATTCCATTAATTCCTTTAAAACTTCTTTACATGTATCATATAATTCTTTCCCTTTAATATTAGATGGAGCTCTTTTGCTTACCTCTATTCCTTGACCAATTAAAACATTACCGTTTCTCATAATTAACATCATTGCAAAATCTTTATGTTCTAGTGTTGAAATACTCAATAATCTCATATGACTACTTTTTATAAAGTTACTAAATAAAACAGAAGCTTCTCCATTTATTCTAAAACAATTGCCTGCACGATATCCTAAAACTAAATTTCTTGGATCACTTAAACTTATTACTTCGCATATGTATGCTTCTTTTTTAAATTCTATCATTGGAATAGATGACTTATATTTTTTCTGTAAAAAATCATTATATATTTTAAAGTTTTTCTTTTCAATTTCTATTTCTGAAGTATTTAAAGAATCATATTTACAATAGTATGAAGATATCATGTCTTCTAATATATCTCCTGTTATTTCTGGTGCTCTTACATCCCTTGCTATATATCTTTCTTCTAATAAAGATTTTACTTCGTTTTTAGACATTTTAGTACTTAATTTGTTTATAAAAAAGTAAATATTATTGTAAAAGTAATCAAAATTTAAAAATAATTCTTTAAACTCTCCATTTAACATTTGCTTTGTTATATTACTAGAATCTTTTTTATTTTCAAACAAAAAATTATTAAATGCTTGTTGCTCGATTGTACCCAATCTTTTTTTCGTATTTAATTTTGAAAATAAATAATGTACTTTTTCATAGTCTATTTCACCATATTTATTTGATAATAATTCTAAACTATTATCAAGGCCTATAGATATATACATTTTATATGCTAGTAAGATGTACTCTGATTCTTTAAAATGAGGATTTCTTTTTAATAGCCAAATTGCTTCATCTTTTATTTCTAAACTTAAACTGTCTTCCTTATTTGGAATTTTTAGTTTTTTTAACATTGTAACTATGTTGTTTATATACCTTTTAGGAATTGTATAATATTCTTGTGGTGTTATTTCTTCTTCTAAGTCTTCAATTAATTCTTGATTAAACTTTAAATAACTTATTAAAGTAAAAATATTTCTTTTAAGCAAAATGTTAAATAAAGATAGATAATCATCACTTTTTATTCTAGCTAAAAATAATTCATAAAATTCCTTTGGCATGCTTTCCTTTATATCATAAAATGTATTTATAAACACTTTTACATATTCAGGATTATTTTCTTTTCTTATATTTATAAAAATATTAAATAATTTAATTGTATTTCTTAATCTTTTATCATTACAGTCGATTTGCATAATTTTATTAATTAATTCTGGCATGGTTACAGCACCCCCTTTTTAGTTAAAATCAGTAATTAAAATTTAGTAATTATTATAGCATACATTTATAAATTTTAAAAAAATTAAATTAAAAACCCATTAAATGGGTTTAAAAGTATTTAGTTTATTTTTAATAAGTTTTTTCTTATTTATATTGTTTAATCTTTATCTTTACATACGTCTATCCACTTTTTATTTTTTATTATTCTTTCTAAATCTTCTGGTGTAAGTTTAATTGCACTATTAGAACTTCCACAAGCTGGGTAAAAAATATCTAATTTTTTTAAAGATATATCTAGATATATCTCTACTCCTTCTTTAATACCGAAGGGGCAAACACCACCAACTTGATGCCCTATATATTCTTCTACTAAATCAAATGGAATCATTTTAGCTTTAGTATTAAATACTTTTTTATATTTACTATTATCTATTTTTGAGTCTCCAGATGCAACAATTAAAATTGGTTTATCATCTACTAAAAAAGATAAAGTTTTTGCTATTTGTTCTTCCTTACAATTTAATGCAATTGCTGCTTCCTTTACAGTGGCAGATGATACATCAAATTCCATTATGTTTTTATCTAAGTTATATTTTTTTAAATATTCTTTTGCTTCTACAATTGACATAAATACTCCTTGTTTACCATATAAATGGTATTAGTTTATATTTAACTTTTTCTTGGTATTCTTTATATCCTTTTAAGTCTTTTAATAATACTTGCTCTTCGTTATTTAAACGTTTAATTATTATAAATGGATATGCTAGCATAATTATAAATGATATTAATGATCCTAGAATCAATGGCATTGATAAAAATAAAAATATAGTTGCTGTATACATAGGATGTCTTACTATTTTATATATACCAGTATCTATTACTTTTTGATTATTATCTACTTCAATGGTACGAGATAAAAAAGCGTTTTCTTTTAGAACTTCTGCGTATATGATATATGAAATTATGAATATAATTGATGATATAATTATTATCCAATTTGGCATTATAAACCATTTAAATCTAAAATTAAGTCCGGCGATTATAAAGCTTAATAAAAACATTAAGCCGCTTAATTTTATTACTAATTTTTGTTCATTTTCTTTTTCTTTTATATTTAATCTTTTTCTTAGTAAGTCTGGACTTTTAAGCATCATTACTATTCCTGCGATAAACATAGGAATAAATAATAATCCCATAAATAACCAACCATTCCAATAGTTTAAAGTATTAGCCGGTAAAAATATTAATAGACCTATTAATATAACCCCTAATAAATATTTAGATATTGCTTCAACAAATAATTTTGTACTCATAGTAAAACTCCTTAATCTATTTGGTATTTCATAAACCAGTTACCATACTTTACACCTCGATTATTTTTATATGGTTCATTTGGGCTTACGCTTGGATATCTTATGACTTTATATCCTAAACCCCAATATGTAACTTTGTTTCCATTATCACTAACTATTTTGATTGTATATTTTGGTTCTACACTATTTCTTGCTCTTGCACTATCAATATAACTTGTTAATAATCCTGCAAATACTAGTATTGCTATTGTAATACTTACAATTATTAATGTTTTCTTTGTCATAAAATCCTCCTAATAAACAAATCTTTATTTACTTAAATTAAAAATTGAATAAACCATTAAGGCAACGCCAAGTCCAAATAAAATACAACCATATACTTCATTTAAACGATTTGCAAATAAACCTACCATTCCACTTCCTAAAGCACAAAAAATTGCAAATAATAATTTTTTCTTTTTCATAAAATCAACTCACTTTTAAATTAATATTTATCTTTCCTTATTAAATTTTAAGTCTTCCTTGTTGTGTAATTTTAATTCCGTATGCTTCTTAAAATATATTTATATTACAATTATACCATGGATAAACACTAATTGTCTAAAGTTCTATTAACTTTTAATATTTTTATTAAATAAAAAAGCCTAATTTAGGCTTTTGATTCGTTAGTTAATATTCTTTTTATAGCTTCTTCTCTTTCCATATTAATTTGTTTTTCATCATATTCAATAAGAGATAAATAATCATTAATATCTTTAGTAAATTGTTCATCTCCCAATATTTTACTTAACTCTTTTATTTGAAAAATTAATACCCCTAATTCTAATCTTCTTTTTCCATTAGGTTTAAATTCATCTAAATCATGTGAAATATGAGAATCAACAAATTCTTTATGTTCTTGCAAGTATGTTTGCTTATCTATTTTTTTGACATTGCTACATTCATATAAAGAATAATATGTAGCTTTATCAAATTTTAACATTAAAGATGGATCATATACAAAATCTCCAATTTCTATCCAACCATGTCCTTCGTTGCCTTTACAATAATTATATTCTAAATCTTTGTTTTTACCTCTTACAAGTATAGCATTATCTAAGGCTAAAAACATGTAAAGACTTCTGTCATAGCAAGTTCCTTCTGCAAATAAATAGTTAGAATATTTAATATAAAGAGATACTGGTAGACAAGCAATAATTGTACTATTCATTTTTTCAAATATTTCATCATCAAATCTTGTTATTTTGCCTTCTTTTAATGCTTTGTTAAATAATATTTTGTATTTAGCAAAATAATATTTCTTTTTTAAATCATAAATTTTTAAAGGTTTCATATATTGCCTCCTACTATATCACTTATTCTTTTTGCATTCTGTTTAATAAATCATAATTATTTTTCAAAGATGGATGAATCAATAATTTATAATTATCAGTAGTAAACATAAATTTTTCTATATGCTCTGTAAACAAATATCTCAATTTATCTAATGTTATCATAATATTCCCCTTTGTTAGTGCTATATAATAGCATAAAACAAGCAAAATATCAAATAAAATAGATTACTAAGCAATAAAAATCTACCAGCTTAGCTGGTAGATATAGTAATTGTCTTCCTATTTTTTTGTTTTTCTGAGTGTTAGAACATGCCAATTTTTCTGTTCTTTACCACCTTCGTTATGATATTCATTTATTTCAAACAAATCTTTTCTTAAATATTCAATGTCTTCCTTACTAAAATAAGCAAAGAATCTTTTTTCCTTTGTTTTTTTATCTTCTAATATCTTATAGTCATATTTCGTTCCATTAGGTAACAAGTTGGCATTTGGATGGACATCAGCATTCTGAAAATTAATTATTAATAATCCATTGTCTGTTAATGCGTTATATGCAACATCAAATAGTCTTTGCATATCATCCATATCTAAATGAGGATTTCTCCATGATACAATTAAATCAGCTTTAAAATCAAAAATATTGTTATAATCATCTAATAAAAAATTATATTTTTTTACTTGATTTATTCCAATTCTTTTTTGCTCTTTTAGAAAGTCATCAACTGTATCAGTTGCTGTAATATCATACCCCGCAGATTGAAGCATTATAGCAAGTTGCCCGCAACCACTTCCAAATTCAATAATTCTTTTCTTCTTATCTTTTGCTAACTGTTCTTCAACGTAATTAAACAATCTCTCCCACTTTTCTGTTTCTGGATTAATTTCATTTTGTTGTTGTATATATTCAAGTGCACCTCCAGAATTATACATTTCTATAGTTTTTATATTGTGTTCACTCATAATATTCCTCCATAAATTATTATACCATAAAAATTATTATTTTGCTTTCAGCGTAAGTATCTTTTTTATATCTTCTTTTGTTGCAGTTTGGTGACATAATTTCATTAATGTATTATATAAAGCATATATTGCTTCATAATTTTCACAAGAATAATTATCACCTAAATTTATATCTATAAAATCTGTAGAATGTTGTTTGCCATGATATATATCTTTCGAAAAAGTAATTTTTACAATATGTTTATTAGCTATTACAGAAATATTGTTTCTTCCTTGCTCAATTTTATCAATTGTATGAATTTCTTTAGAAGCATTATTACTAAATTTAGAAAAAGCTTCAAATAAACCATTATTAAAATCTTCATTACTTCTAAAGATAAATTCTATTTTATTAAACTCTTCTTCTGGTTTATCTTTTCCGTTCACACTGAAAGCTCTAATACCATAATTCGGAAAACCTATATCGTTTGTAATATATATTTTTAAAAATTTATCAATATTTCCATTTATAGTATGAATGATAAAATATCCTTTCCCAAAATAACTTTCATCATATAAAACATAATTTTTTTCGTTCGATAATCCATCTATAAATTGATGTTCATCACATATATCATTTGGATTAACTTCATGCTCATATTCACTCTCACGGCAATATAATGTTTCTACTCCGGTTTCACAATCTAATCCATAACTTCCATAATCACAATTATTACAATTTCTCATATTAAGCACTCCCTGAAATTTAATTAAAATTTATTATACTACAAGTTTTAATTTTATTCTATATATGAAATACCAATTTTATGTATAAGTTTCTAAAACATTGTTTTAAATAAGCAAAAAAGCCCATCATTGTGAGCTTTCCAAAACATTGAATAATTATCGTTTTGTAAATTAGTGTCTCTTTATTTACGTGATTTTACACAGTGTCCACAGCTGACTCTAGGGTATCTTAGTAATTTTTTACTTATGAATATTTTAGATTTAACTAATTCTTTAATTATATAATGATTGTATCAGAGTACTTTGATAAGTATAAGTAGATAGCTACACAAATATAATCCGCTGATAATCCATAAAAATTATCACATTTCTCTAAAATTATATTATAAGCATCAACACTATTTTCTAGTAATTTTCCAGGCTTATACTCTTCTTCTAGTATATTGAATACCTCTTTTATTCTTGTAAATTGGCTTATATATTCTTTATGTACATTATTTTCTTTTTCATTCTTAGAAATTTTATAATAGTCATATAAATTTTTAACATCGTAAAATTCGGTATTTGGTAATAACTTTGATACTCCTCTTGCCATTTTTCTGAATTTCCAATGATATGTGACATCTTGATTAGTTGTATTTTTCAAAATATTTTCAACTTGATCCAGTACTGTTATATCATTATTTTGATATACAATTTGTGCAGTAACTATAGGAATTAATAATTCTATAATCCCAAAATTTATTTTTCCGCCATTCCTGTTTTTAAAACTATTTAATTGTGCCTCATAAGCTAAATCATATATCAGTTCCGGTTGCTTTAAATTATTTTTAATTATTCTCTCTGATAATTTATAAAAACTTTCCCCTATATTAATTCCTGAAATCAAAAAATATTCTAACTTCGATTTATCTTGCCAATCTTGGTATCTGGTTGTACATCCTTTTTTATTGGGAATAGGTTCTAAAACACTAGCTAATATTACATTTCTCAAAATAGTTAAAGAATCAAACATCATAATAATTTCTCCTACAAAAATATTATATCACAAATCATCTTTTTATCCTAATGATAGAACTATTGCTAGCACCACAAGCTTCTAAATTTTATAAGGGTTTATCGAGCATTGTTAGCCTACCTGTAGCCTATTTGTAGCCTACGGCTTAAAGATCGGCTAATTCTTCTATTTTACTGCAGCAAAAAAAGCCCACATATGCGAGCTTTCCAAAACATTGAATTATCTCTTTGAGAATTGTGGGGCACGACGTGCTTTTTTAAGACCGTATTTTTTACGTTCTTTAACTCTTGCATCACGAGTTAAGAATCCGCTAGCTTTTAAAATTTTACGATAAGAATCGTCTCTTGTTTGATCAGTATTAGCATCAAATTCTAATAAAGCTCTTGCAATACCTAAACGAATAGCTCCTGCTTGTCCAGAATATCCGCCACCTTTAACTGTAACTTCAATATCAAAACGATTTACATTATCAGTAGAAACTAATGGTTGTTTTAAATCCATAACTAGAATTTGATTTGGAAAATAAGTATTTACGTCTACACCATTTACTGTAATATTTCCAGTTCCACCAGTAATTCTTACTTGTGCAGAACTTCTTTTACGACGACCTGTTGCAGTCCAAACTTGTTTAGCCATTTATTTACCTCCTAATCAATATTTAAAGCTGTTGGCTTTTGAGCAACATGCTTATGTTCATTTCCAGCATAAACAAATAATTTTTTACCCATAGCTCTTCCTAATGGTCCATGAGGAAGCATACCTTTTACAGCTCTTTCAATCATTTCTTCTGGATATTTTTCTACCATTGTTTTAGCGTTTCTTTCTCTTAATCCTCCTGGAAAACCAGAGTGATTGTAATACATCTTATCTTCTAGTTTATTTCCAGTTAAATTTACTTTTGATGCATTGATTATGATTACATAATCACCACAATCTACATGAGGAGTATAAGTAACTTTATGTTTTCCTCTTAAAATTGTTGCAGCTTTAGTAGCTATACGACCTAAATTTTTACCTTCAGCATCGATAACATACCATTTACGTTCAATGTTTTCTTTTGTTTGCATGAATGTCTTCATATATATAACCCTTTCATTTAGTTTTCCCTACTTCTGCTTTCCCAGGGCATGATAGTTCCAACAAATAAAATGTACCATTTAAAATTATATGTAAATTATACTGTTTTGTCAAATAAAAAATGCAAATTATATGGTTTTTTGCATTTTTTTAACGTCTTGGCGGTAAATCATCTGGATTAAAATACTTTTCTCTAGTATCTATTGGAAAAATTTTATTATATTTATTAGTTGGTATTTTCTTTATATTATTTTCTTTTTTTATATTATATATATCATTTATAAATAAATTAGAAAAATGAGGGTCTCTTTTTAAACTAGAATTTTGTTTTATTACTCTCTTTTCTGTTTCTTGTTGTGTTTTTTCTTCTTGTTCTTCTTTTCTTTTTTTTGCATTTAATAATAATGGTAAATTTAAACTGGAAATTTCATATGTAATATGCTTTTCTCTTTCTTTTATCATTCTATCAATAATTTCATCAATATCTAATTCACTGTTTGCATCTAAAGTGCATATGGTAAAATCTCTAAAATTGTCTTTACCTACTATGTCTATAAATTTTTGTGGATCTATTAAAAATAATGGTATTAAAACTTGGAACGCACTTATAAATTTTGGTGATACCATTTTATATTTACCTTCAATTATTTCATTCATTTCTGATGGTTCTTCAAAAAGATAAATATTTTTTTGACGTAATAGAGAAACTATCTGTATACTTATAGTATTTATTATTCTTAAATATATTTTTTCATTAGCCTTTTCTATTTCACAATCAACTTTAAAAGTTTTATCAGGTTGATAAAATTGATTCCCTTTGTACTCATTTACATAGTGTATTAGTAAATCAAATATATATGAAATATCTAGATAAAACCCATCTCGAAATCTTTCGAATATATCTATTTTAACCCAACTACATGTTCGTTGAGATTTATGGTCATAGGTTTGTAAAAACTTTCTATTCGGACCTTTTAACCATTCATTATAATAATTATCTTCTCTTGCGGCAGGATATCCTTTATTTATTAAAAGTTTAGGGTTTTCTCCACTTATCATGCTTTCTGAATTTTGTTGCAAAATTTTTACTAGCAATTCTTCAATTACTTGTCTTTGATTATTTTCTAAAGGTTGAGTAAGATGATACTCTAATCCTTCTTTACCTGCAGTTAAAACTATGAAATAAGTACTGATTTTTTTAGGCCATAATTCTTTAAAAGTTGGACCCAAAATAGTTTCTATAGCTTTCATTAATTCATTCTCATATTTTTCTATTCTATCGGTAAAATATTTTTCTATACGCTGTTCAGTTGTCATAGTCACCTCTTATTTTAAATATAGCATTAAATTTTTTTATAATCAATTATATATATTATATGTTAACATTTACTTGTAAACTTTTTAATAAAATTTAAATTTTTAAAATATATTTATAGTTACTTAATAATATATTTTATTTAAGTATAACCCTTGGGGTAAAGCTGTAGAAAATTGTTTACCTACTTCAGGATTATCTAAGGCATTTTTAATATCTTCTAATGTTATTTTTTTTGATTCTATATCTAACATTGTTCCTATTAGATTTCTTACCATATATCTATAAAAGCTTTTACCTGTAAATTTAATTACTAAAATATTATTTCTAACTTTAAAATCTATATCATATATTATGCAATCGTAATTATCTCTTGTTCCTGAGACAAAGTTTTTAAAATTATGAGCACCAATAAATAACTTAGCGCATTTTTTCATTTCTTTTATATTAAGTTTTCTATTTACTTGTAATATATAATCGTAATCTTTAGGATTAAATTCTCCCATATTTATTTTATATATATACTCTTTTTTTAATGTATTAAATCTTGCATGAAAATCATCATTAACTGTTTCTACTTTAGTTATGTAAATATATGGCTTTACTAAGCTATTTAAAGCCATTTGCAAATGATTTTCATCAATATTTATATTTAAAACAAAAGATGCTTTTTGGTCATTTGCATGTACTCCTCTATCAGTTCTACCTGCTCCTTTTATTTCTACTGGTTCTTTATTAATAATTGTTAATGCTTCCTCAATTTTCTTTTGTACTGTATTATTATCTTTTAATCTTTGAAATCCATAAAATTTAGAACCATCATACTTAATACTAATTAAATACTTCATTTAATCACCTTTAATTCTGTATATTGCTTTTAATAAATCTAATACATTTTTATAATCTTCTATTTTTATATTTTTTTCTTTCATTAAATCTATAAATTTAACTATTTCTGGTTTATCTACTTCATTTATTATTTTTAAGTATTCATTCTTATTTGCGTTAATAACATGAGACTCATTCACACATATTAATTCTTCAGATATATCCCAAATAAAAGTTAAATCATTAGTGAATATAATAATCGTTTTATTATATTCATTAGCAAGTTTTTTAAATAGTCTTTTAAAAATCTCTTTTTCCTTATAATTTAATCCTTTTTCAAAATAATCTAATACTATATAATCTTTATTTTCAATTAATACTTTCGCTAAAGATATAATTCTTGTTTCAGTTTCGGTTAATTCAAAAAGTTTTTTATCTAAATATTCATCACTCAACATAACCATTTTTAAAGCTTGTTTATCTTTTTTACTATTTAAATAATTTTTTACGGTTTCTTTAAAATTACATTCTCTTACAATACTATAATTAGCATTATTAGTAGATATATTTATATTTCCTAGTAAACCATATATTTTATTTTTTTCTTTATCCTCAAATATCTTTGCTATTTCCATAAATCATTCACCAAGCTTTCATTATCATAGTATAATTTATCTACTATATTGTAGTATTTTAAACCGTTTGATAATTCAATAATAAATGGCATATTAAAACCTAGTTTTTTTATTATTTTTTCTTCTTTTAATACGTCTTTTGTATTACCTTCCATTATTACTTCATTATTATGTATTACTATTAAATAATCTAGTAATAAAGTCTCTTTAATTTCAGTAGTATAGTTTATTATAGTTTTATTTTTATTTTTCAAATCATTAATTAATTTGTTTTTAAACTCACTATCTACATAAGTTAAAATGTTAAAGAACACTATTACATTTTTATTGGTTTTTAAGCTGTTAAGTAAGAATAATTTTATTTCATCTATTTTAGTTAAATCTTTTTTATTTTTTAATTCCTTTAAATTATATTCTTCTAATACACTATTGTCTATATCAAAAATATTACTAATGCTATATCTTGTAAAAACTTCACAGTTATTATTTATGTAATTTACTGCATCTTCTCGATATTTATATTTAGAATTAATTAGTATAGTAGTATTAATATCGTATATATCAATATTATTAATGTTAAATAATTTATTCATAAAATCACCACATCAATATAATATCAAAATATTATCTTTTTTTAAAGTTTTATGTTTCTGCGAAATTTGTCGAACGGTTTTTCTTGATATTTATTATTTTTATTTTTAAAATATTAACTTGAGCGTTAGAGCTGATGTCTACCAAATAACAAATTTCTATTGGTTACCTCCTTTGCTAGTTCAGGGGGTGGTGACTCAAAAGAGAGGAGTTTTATGGTTAATTATAGATGTATTCTAGAATTTATAAAAAGTCTATTTTGTAGACATAATAAAAAGACATCAACTAATATTTATATCCATGTGGATAAAATAGAAGTTAATGTCGCTTCAAAAAAGAAGTAGGCATTAGAGACTCTAACGCTCTACTAAATTTAGTTTATCATAAATTATAAATAAAAACAATAATTATAAAAGTGTTAGTAAGTTTAACTTTACTAACACTTTGTTTTTAATTATTTTTCTTCTGTATTTAATCCATATTTACGATTAAATTTTTCAATATTACCAGTTTTCTTAACTTTTCCTTGTGCTCCTGTATAGAATGGATGACATTCACTACAAACTTCAACTTGGATATTTTCTTTAACTGAATGAGTTTTGAATGTAGCTCCACATGCACATGTAACTGTAGCTTCTTTAACTTCTGGATGAATATTTTTTTTCATAATTTCCCTCCTGCCATATCAAATTTTTTGACATAGTTAATTTGTTTGTCTTAAGTATTATATCATAATTTTTACAGTTTACAAGCAAAAATTATATAGCTTTACTTATTTTGTTATATATTTCTTTATGGCCTAGATAATTTATGTAGTAGCTTTCATTAGTAAAATAATATTCGTTTTTGTTCAAAATTGAACTTATATCAATAAAAGTAAAATTATTTGATATACAAGTTTCTCTTATTATAGCATTTATTTTATTTATATTTAAGAGCTCTTGTTTTTTTATTGTATATAAACCTAAGACTATAACTTTTTTGTTATTAAGCATTTTTATCATACTTAATAGTTCTTCAATATCTTCTTTATATTCTTTTATTATACTGGAAGTTATTTTATCTTCACTTAATTCATCCATGCCTATATTAATTGTTAAAATGCTTGCTTCATTAATAGCTCTTTGTATCTCAATTTTTTCATTGCTTATATTTATAGTTTTATTATCTTTTATTTCATAAATTAGTTCTTTAACTGTTTTTCCAGTACTTGCAAATTCATAATATTTATTTAATTTATGATTATTTTTATATTCCTCTTTTAAATAGTCATTATAACTATAACCTTTTATATTATACGGGGTCATTCCTAAAGCTAAACCGTCTCCTAAAGCTACAATATTTATTTCGTCACTTTTAGTATGGAAATATATTATTGCTGAAAATATAGTTCCTAATATTGTGATTAATATTAATTTATTTTTCAAATATTTCACCTCAAAAAAAATATAGTCATTTAACTATATTTCTTTAAGTTCTATTTTAGCACCTACATTAGTTAGCTTATAAATTATATTTTCATATCCTCTTAATATATGTTCAACATCAGTGATTATTGTTGTTCCTTCTGCTGTAAGTCCTGCTAAAACTAATGCTGCTCCACCACGAAGATCTGTTGCGATAACTTCTTCGCCTTTTAACTTTGTTGGGCCATTTATGATTGCATTCATACCATTTACTTTGATATTTGCTCCCATTTTATTTAATGAAGGTACATGGCCCATTCTGTTTTCCCAAATTGTTTCTTCAAATAATGAAATACCATTACATTGAGTTAATAAAACACTCATAGGTTGACCAATATCTGTTGGAAACCCTGGATATACTAAAGTTTTAATGTTGATAGGTTTTAAGTTATCAACTTTACTTATTTCTATACTATCAGTATTTATTGTTATATGAGAACCCATTTCTTTTAATTTATCGGTTAATGATTCTATGTGTTCTGGAATAACATTTTTAATAGTTAATTTTTCTCCGCATAATGCCCCTAAAATAATGTATGTTCCGGCTTCTATTCTATCTGGAATAACACTTATTGTAGCATCATGTAATTCTTCTACACCAATTATTGTTATTTCATCTGTTCCTGCTCCAGAAATATTAGCTCCCATATTTATTAATAAATCAGCAATATTTATAATTTCTGTTTCTTTAGCAGCATTGTGAATAACAGTTTTTCCTTCTGCTAGTACACTTGCTAACATCAAATTAATTGTTGCTCCTACACTTTGAAATCTTAAATAAATATCTGTTCCAATAAGTCTATCTGCTTTTAATATGTACTTATTACCTTCAGTAATAACTTCTGCTCCTAATGCTTTAAATCCATCTATATGAATGTCTATTGGCCTAGAACCAATATTACATCCACCTGGTATATAAATTTCGACATATTTTTCACGCCCTAATAAAGCTCCCATAAAATAATAGGAAGCTCGTAAACGACTTGAATAAGATTCTTCAATTAATGTATTTTTTAAATTAGTTGTATCAATAGTTAATTTATCATCCTGTAAATTAACATTACAATTTAATACGTTTAATATATCTATTAATGCATCTCTATCTGATATGTTTGGAACATTATTTATTGTTGTTTTACCGCTTGCTAATATAGCTGCTGGTATTAAGGCTACTGCGCTATTTTTAGCTCCACCTATTTCAATAATTCCAGAAAGTTTGTTATTTCCTTCAATTATCATTTGTTTCATTTTAACACACCCTTACTCCTAAGAAAAATTAAGGTATAAGTTAGGCACTTATACTATCTTTTATGTTTTTTATTTTATTTTGGTGCATATTAAATTCGTTTAATAAAATACCAATTATAATATATCTTATAAATTAAGGTTTTGTCAATCTTTTTAAGTTACTCTTTTTTTTGAATAAATTTCTTATTTTAGTTCTTAATTATTACAGGTGATATAATGAAAAAAATTATTATTCTATTATTCTTTATAAGTTTAATAGTTATTGCTACTAAAAAAGAAGAAGATATTATTATTCCTAATAATGCCATAAGATTTAGAGTAATAGCTAATAGTAATACTTTAGAAGATCAATCACAAAAGTTGATTATTAAAGATAAAATTGAAACAGAGGTTTATAAATTAATTAATGGCGCTGATAATACTGGAGAGGTTAGAGATTTAATTGAAAATAATATAGATATAATTAATGAAATAGTAGAAAGCTATAATGTACCTTATTCAGTTAACTATGGGTATAACTATTTTCCTACTAAAAATTATAAAGGAGTTATGTATAAAGCAGGTAACTATGAATCTTTAGTTATTACTTTAGGAGAAGGTTTAGGAAATAATTTCTGGTGTGTATTATTTCCGCCCCTTTGTTTACTAGATAATAATAAAGACGATGTAAGTGAAGTTAAATACAAATTATATGTAAAAGAATTACTAGATAAGTTCTAATAATAAACCTTACTAAATAAACTTTTTTAGGAGGTTTTTTATTTGAATCATATCATAAGTATTATTTTAATAGGTATAGCTTTATCTATGGATACATTTTCACTATCTTTAGGTATTGGAACATTTAATGTTTCAAATAAAAAAGCTTTAACTTTATCTTTAATTGTTGGAATGATGCACTTTATTATGCCTTTTATAGGCACTATACTCGGTGATAAATTAATTCAAATATTTGAACTTAAAACTGATATTTTACTGGGTATTATTTTAATATTTATTGCTATTAATATGTTTATAGATTTAATTAAACATCAGGAAGAAACATTTAATCTTTCATTACTTGGTATGATTTTATTTGCTTTTGGGGTTAGTTTAGATAGTTTTTCCGTAGGGCTCGGTATGAAAGCTATAACTAGTAATATTTATCTTGCTATGAGTATATTTGCAATATGTAGTTCATTATTTACATATATAGGAGTATTTGTGGGAAGATGCGCTAATAAGTTATTAGGAACGTATGCTAATATTATTGGTGTTATTATACTTTTTATATTAGGATTGTTTCATTTAATATAAAAAATATTCCCGTAACGGAAATATTTTATTTTGTTTCAATACGTGTGAATAATATTTTTGGCTCATTTAATTTATTGTTTAATTCTAATGCTCCAAAGTTTGTAATTGATTCATATGAAGTTTCTTTAGTATTTAATTGATCAAAAATATTATTTGCTGTTGTAGGTATAAACGGAGTTAATAAGACAGTACATATACGAATAGATTCTAGTAAGTTATAAAGTACTGTTGCTAGACGATCTTTTTTAGTTTCATCTTTGGCTAGAGTCCATGGTGTTGTATCATCAATATATTTATTGCAACTTCTTAATACTTCCATTATTTCATCTATAGCTTCATTAACTTTTAATTCATTCATTTTAGCTTCTACAACATCTTTTAATTTTGTAACACTATTTATTAATTCTGTATCTAAATCTTCATTAACTTCTGGATTTAATACAATACCATCAAAATATTTATGACTCATGTTTATAGTTCTATTAACTAAGTTACCTAAAGTATTTGCTAAATCTGTATTAGTTCTAGAGATTAATGCTTCTTCTGAGAAATTACCATCGTTTCCAAATGGCACTTCTCTTAATGCATAATATCTAACTGCATCAACGCCATAAGCATTTATGTATTCTCTAGGGTCTTTATAATTTCCTAAACTTTTTGATATTTTACCACCATCAAGTTTTAACCAGCCATGACCAAATACTTGTTTTGGAAGTGGTAAATTTAGGGCCATTAACATACATGGCCAAATAATTACATGGAATCTTACTATTTCTTTACCTACTAAATGGACATCTGCAGGCCAATATTTTTTGTACAATTCACTTTCTTCATTTGGATATCCTAAACTAGTTATATAGTTTGTTAAGGCATCAATCCAAACATATACTACATGGTCCGGATCAAAATCTACTGGTATTCCCCATTTAAAACTTGTTCTTGATACACATAAATCTTCTAATCCTGGTTTAATAAAATTATTTAACATTTCATTCTTGCGTGATAAAGGTAATATAAAGTCAGGATTCTCTTCATAGAATTTTTCTAATCTTTCTTGATATTTTGATAATTTAAAGAAATATGCTTCTTCACTAACTTCTTTAATTTCTCTACCACAGTCTGGACATTTACCATCTACTAGTTGTGATTCTGTCCAAAATGATTCACAAGGTATACAATATAATCCTTTATATTCACCTTTGTAAATGTCTCCTTGATCATATAATTTTTTAAATATTTTTTGGACTGCTAGTTCATGGCCTTCATCTGTAGTTCTTATAAAATAATCATATGAAATACCTAAATGCTCCCATAAATCTTTAGCGTTTGCAATAATTTTATCAACGTATTCTTTTGGTGTTACTCCTACTTCGTTAGCTTTCTTTTCAATTTTTTCACCATGTTCGTCAGTACCAGTTTGAAAAAATACATCGTATCCAGTTAATCTTTTATATCTTGCGATAGCATCTGCGATAATTGTTGTGTAGCAATGGCCAATGTGAAACTCAGCACTTGGGTAATAAATCGGGGTTGTAATATAATATTTTTCTTTTTCCATTTTATTCACTCTCTTTCTTAAATAAAAAAAGTCCATAAACTAAGGACGAGTTTTACCCGCGGTACCACCTTAATTTATGAACTTAATCATACTCTTTATTCTTAACGCGAATTACACGATTAAACTCCAGAGTCATCTTCCATAACTAGTATTATTCGTTTACATCAACCACGAACTTTCTTCAAATACTTGATTATGTACTCATTCCTTCAACATTTAAGTTGTCAATATTATATTATACAATTTTATTATATGTCAAGTTTTCTTGAAAAAATACTAGATATTAATTTCCCAATACTAAGCTCATTTGTTAAATTAGAATTACTATACATAATTATTAAACCAATACTGTCATTTAAAGATATTATAGGAATAAATATAAAATTACCATTTAAATCATAATTATTAAATTTTAAACTATAATCTTTTTTTTCAACTATTTCCCTTTTTTCAATTAAATCTATTTGTTCTTTATTTATATTTTTATTTATTAAATCTTTATCAAGTCCTGATACTCCAATTATTTTTTCTCTATCAGTTATAATCATTTTATACCCAAAATCATTGTTTATTATTTCACATAATGAGTTTGCTAAATCACTACTAGTAGTTAGACGGTTATATTTTTTTAAAATAATACTTTCGTTATCAGTAAATATTTCAACGTTTTCACCATCTCTAATACCTAAGTTTCTTCTTATTTCTTTAGGTATTACAATACGACCCAACTCATCTATTCTTCTTATTACTCCAGTTGATTTCAAACTGTTTACAACTCCATTCTAATATTAATATTGGCGAGTATTATTTTTTTATGCATGCAAAAAGAGCCTTATGACTCTTGTATAACTTAGAAGTATGATTTTATTAACTCTAATAATGGGACATATGTGTATAAGAAGTGTTTATCATCTTTTTTGATTAAAAGTGTAATTATTATTCGTTTGTTTTGATATTTAAATTTTAGATTTGGGTTAATATTATAACTTTCTAAGAATAATTTATCTGCTTTTAAGTTGTTAGATATTTCTTCTGGAAGTTCTAATTCTATATAATTTTTGGCTTGTACAACCCTTTTAATATTTAATGAGTTAGCAAGTTTTTCAAACCATTCTTCATACATGTAAATTATTATATTTTCATCTAATTTACCAAATCTATCTTCTAATTCTAATTTAATTCTTTCAAAACTGTTTTTATCTTCGACTTCATTAATTTTATTATGTATTTCTATCTTAATTTCATCATCACATGTATATTCATCACTAATGTGGGTACTAACATTAACTAAAGAAGTTAAAGACTCGTCTTCTACTACTTCTTCGCCTTTTAATCTTTTCATTTCTTCTTCAATCATTTGCATATACAAATTAATTCCAACCGAATCTACAAATCCTGCTTGTTCACTTCCTAAGATATCTCCGGCACCTCGTATTGCCAAATCACGCATGGCAATACGATATCCACTACCAAGTTCTGTAAATTCTTTTATTGCTTGTAATCTTTTAATTGCTATATCATTTAACATTTTACTTTTGTCATATAAAAGGTAAGCATAAGCAATTTTATTTGATCTACCAACTCTTCCCCTTATTTGATATAACTGTGATAAACCAAAATGATCAGCATTATAAATGATTAAAGTATTAGCATTTGGGATATCAATACCTGTTTCAATAATCGTTGTACATACTAAAATATCAAATTTATAATCAATAAAATCTTGCATAATATTTTCTAATTCTTGTTTAGTCATTCTGCCATGAGCAGTTATAATTCTTGATTCTGGTACTAAAGTTTGTAATTTACTTTTAATGTTATCTAATCCATCAATATTGTTATATAAAACGAATATTTGACCATTTCTAGAAAGTTCTTTGTATATAGCATCCTTTACAATTAAATCTTGTTCTTCTAATACATAAGTTTGAATAGGATATCTATTTACTGGGGCAGTATCAATTACTGATAAATCACGGAGCCCTGACATAGCCATTTTAAGGGTTCTTGGTATTGGAGTTGCTGATAAAGTTAAAACATTAACATCAGTTTTATATTGTTTAATTTTTTCTTTATGAGTAACACCAAAACGTTGTTCTTCATCCACGATTAATAAACCTAATTTTTGAAATTTAACATCATCGCTAAGTAATCTATGTGTTCCAAATACTATATCTATCTTTCCTTCTTCTAAACCTTTTAATATTCTTTTTGTTTCTTTTGGTGTTGTAAATCTATTTAATAATTCAATATTTAATGGATAATCTTTAAATCTGTTTAAAGCTGAAGAATATTGTTGTTTAGAAAGAATTGTTGTTGGACATAAATAAAATACTTGTTTATTATTTAAAACTGTTTTAAACATAGCACGAAATGCTACTTCGGTTTTACCAAAACCTACATCTCCGCATAATAATCTATCCATTGGAACTTTATCTTTTAAATCATTATCTATTTCATTAATAGCTTTTTCTTGATCTTTAGTTGGGATATATTCAAAAGAACTTGCAAAGTCATCTTCCATTTCATATGTTTCATAAGCTTCACCATTTAATGCTTTTCTTTCGGCATACAACTTTAATAATTCTTGCGAAATATCTTTTATTTTTCTTTCTATGGCACGTTTTGTTTTTGCCCATGAAGTAGAATTTAGCTTATTAATCTTTGGTTTTAATCCATCTTTACTAGCATATTTAAGTATAGTATTCATTTTTTCAACAGGAATATATATTTTGTCATTACCTTCATATAATATTTCTATATAGTCTTTTTCTAAACTATTTTGAATTAATGTTTTTATACCGTTATAAATACCTATTCCATGAGCCATATGAACAACATAATCGCCAATGTTTAAGGAGTTTAAATCCTTTATTTTGCGACCTATTTTATAAGTGTTTTTATATTTTATTTCAGTTTTATTAGTTTTTTCGATATCATTTTCACTTATCAACACATTTTTATCTATTATAAAACCTTTAGATAAATATTTTTTTTCTATTTTTGTTGGTACATTTATATTTTCTTTAATTACTTTTATTTGAGATTCTTTTGATAAGTAAAAAGTTATATCATAACCTAATTTATGCCATAAAGCACATTGTTCATTTAACTTTTCAAAGTCAGAATTAAAGTTTGATATTTCTTTACTACTTATAGCTAAAGTATTCTTAGAATTTATTTTGCTGTCTAAAAAGTTTATATAAATATTATATTCAGGATTTATTTCATCTAAAGAAAACATAAATCTTGTATCTTCAGGAAGATCTTTTGCAACTCTATACTCAAACATTTCTTCTTCTAATTTTAAACTAGCAGCTTTAATTCTAGATTCATCTATAGTTACTAATATTCCTTTAGTATAGTCATATAAACTTGAATGTTTATCAGTTTTGATTTCACCATTAGTAATAAGATTTACTTCTTCTATTTCATTTATTGACATTTGAGTGGTTTCATCAAAATATCTGATTGATTCAATAGTATTTCCAAAAAATTCTAAACGAATTGGATGTTCGCTTAATGTTACAAAAATATCGATTACAAATCCTCTTACTGCATATTCACCAGTAGTAGTAACAATAGTGTCTCTTTTATATCCTAATTCATTTAATATTTCTATTAATTTATCTCTGTTAATATCTTGTCCTTTTTTTAAAAATATATTTAACTTATTTTGAACTTTAGCATCAGTCAAAAATTTTAAATAACCTGTTAGATTAGTTATTATAATTCCTTTTTCTTTTTTTATATGCTCTAAAGTTTCAATTCTTGTTGTTTTAAGTTCTGGTGATATCGCAATAGCTTGACTTGTTAAGAAATCATCCATAGGAAATAAATAAGTATTGTTTTCATACTCTTTAATACCACTATATAATTTATTAGCTTCATATAAGGTAGATGTTAAAACTATTACATTTTCTTTTTTCTCCTTATATAATTTTGCCATGTAAATATGGGCTAACTCATTAGTTAACCCGGTTATTGCTAAATTATTATCATATTTAAAATAATTGTCTAAAAATTTCATAAAATCACTTTATTCCATTGTAATCATTCATTACTTTTTTTATATCATCATTTATAAAACTATTTATAATTTTATTAAATGTTGGTAATAATTTATTTAACTCAACTTGCTCCTCTTTATTAAAATGCCCCAAAACGTAATCTTTAGTATCATAATCTTTATTATGTGATATACCAATTTTTAGTCTAGCAAAAGAATTTGTTCCTAAACGTTCAATAATTGATTTTACTCCATTATGGCCACCTGCGCTACTATTAGCTTTTATACGATATTTTCCAAGAGGTAAATCTAAATCATCATGAATAACTAATATGTCTTTTGGTTCTATTTTGAAAAAATTTGCAAATTCATTAACTGAATTACCTGATAAGTTCATATATGTTTGGGGTTTAATAAAGTATACTTTTTCGCCATTTATATTTATTGTAGTATATAATGCATTAAATTTTTGTTGCCATGTTACTGTATTTTGATAATTATTTATAATATTATTTAATATATCACTATTTATCTTTTTGTTCTCATTATCTTTCCATGAAGCGTTTTCTAAATAATTATCTAAAACCATAAATCCAATATTGTGTCTTGTATTATCATATTCTTTGCCTGGATTTCCTAAGCCTACGATTAATTTCATTTAATTACACCTTTCTATTAAATATATTTTGATATGTCTTTGTATCTCTATTTATAATTCTACTACCAATCTTTACACCTATTTTCGCCTTTTTTATAAATTTTAATAGTACCATTATAGCATAATCTTCATTATTTGAATAAATAAATTCTATTTCTTTGACATGTAAGTTGTTTTTACTAGCATAATTTATTATTTCTTCTAGTCTTTCAGGCCTATGAACCATATAAAAACTGCCATTATCTTTTAAATTGTAACTAGCTATTTCTATTATTTCTTCAAGGGTTATAGTTACTTCATGTCTTGCGATTCTTTTTTCTATTGATTCATTAAGTTTAGAATTTTCATTTATCTTAAAAAATGGTGGGTTACATGTTACTAAATCAAAACTATTTCTAGAAAAATATTTTTTTGTATCTTGTGCATTTATATTTAACATTTCTATCTTTGATTCTAAATTATTATATTTTACGGATTTTTCTGCTAGATCATTAATATCTTTTTGAATTTCTACTCCTGTAATTTCTATATCATGTTTGCTTGCTAAAATAAGTGGTAACGGAGCATTACCACTGCATAAATCTAATAGTTTTTTATCACTTTTTTTGATATTAGTAAACTCTGCTAGTAATAAAGAATCAAGTGAAAACTTAAATTTATTTTCATCTTGATATATTTTTAACCCATAATCAAATAAATCATTTAGAACAACCATTGCACTCACCAAGCGATACTTCTATCTTTTCGTTATTTACTAATACTTTGTAACTTCTATTTAATATATCTTTACTTATTACTTGGCCTTTACCTTTTTCTGTTTCAACATGTTCACCTATTTCAGGCATACCTTCACTACATTTAAGATATTCACCATCTTCATAAGTTAAACAGCATAATAACCTTCCGCATAAACCATTTATTTTAGAGGGGTTTAAGGCTAAACTTTGATTTTTAGCCATGTTCATAGATACTGAATCAATGTGATTTAAAAAGTTAGCACAGCATATTTTTTGTCCACAACTTCCTAAACCACCTATTTCTCTAGCTTTATCTCTGGCGCCGATTTGTCTTAATTCTATTCTTGTTCTATGAATACTTGCTAGTTTTTTAGCTAATTCTCTAAAATCTATTCTTTCGTCTGCTAAAAAGTTAAAGATTAATTGCTTTCTGTCAAAGGTAAAACTAGCATTAATTATTTTCATATCTAAATCTAATTCTTTTACTATTTCTCGGCATTCTTTTAAAGCATTTTCAGCATCTTTTAAATTTTTTAAGTATTGTTCATAATCAGATTTTGTAGATATACGGATAATATCTTTTAATTCATCTATATTTTTTATATTTTTATTGTCTATTTCAGTAACTACTTTACCAAATTGTTCACCTTTTTCGGTATTTGTAATAACAGTTACATTTATAGGGCATTTTATAGTACTTTTAAAGTTATATACTTTTCCATTGTCTTTGAAATTTACTCCATACACATAATATTTATTCATGACTACCTCTCATTTCTATAACAAATTTATCTAATATAAGCTCAGTACTTACATTATAACTCATTTCCTGAAGAATTTTAGTAATAATATTTAATTTTATACTTAATTCTTTTAAAGAATCTTTAATTTCATATGTATTTACTATTTCTTCATTATAATCTTTGTTAAGCTTTTTTAAAAATGTTTGATAGTATATATTAAATATTATTTTTAATAAATTTTCAACATCTTTTCTTTCACTATAAATGCTTAATATTTCTTTTTTATTGTTAATAATATTTGAGTTATTAACTTTTTCTAAATATCTTTTGATTGTTTCTATATATTTTTCATATTCTTCATTTGTTAAATTCAGCTCTTCAATTAAGCTTTTTGTTTCGTAATTTAGGACAATTGATTGGCATCTACTTTTAATGGTATCTATCATTACATCTTTGTTTGTAGTTACAAAAAAACCTATTATGCCCTCAGTTGGTTCTTCAACAAATTTAAGCATAGAATTAGCACTGCTTGAGTTTAACTTTTCAGCATTACTTATGATGTAGATATTGTATTTGGTGTATATTGGAATACTAGAGAAATTTTCTTTTAATTCCTCTATTTGTGCTTTTTTTATGCTTGACCCATCAGGTTCTATTATTTTTAAACTTGGTAAAATATTTTTATTTATTAAATTACATAAATTGCAATTAGTACAATTTTCTTTGTACTCAATACCACAATTAAGTATTTTTATTAATTCTTTTATATCGCTTATAGCACTAGATAAATTATTTGTTTCAATTAAATAAGCGTGAGCAAGTTTTTTCTCACGATATTTGTTTACAAGTTCTTTTAATGCAGGATTTTGAAACATATTTACCTCCAGTTATATAAGAAAATATGTTACCACTAATCCTAGTATACCAGGTGTTCCTAGTAATGTTACTAATACTAATGTAATGATGTTAATTGGAATAAATATATTCATGCCTGATAATATTAAGTTTAATCCATACAACATTACAAATGCTAAACATAATTTTCTTATAATCTTTGTTATTTTTTTTGCCATATTAATCACACTAAATTATATGGTAACTACGTGATATTATGATATTTTTTTACGATCTTCTAAAGCTTTTTCTAATGTTACATTATCTAAATAATCTATTTCTGCTCCAATAGGTATTCCATAAGATAATCTAGATATTGTTGCTTTTTTATTTTCAAGAATTTTCTTAATATATAAAGTTGTTGCTTCTCCTTCTATTGTAGGTTTTAACGCTAAAATTAATTCGGGTTCATCTAGGCTTTCTACACGCATAATTAAGCTTGCTAAATTAATATCTTCTGGGCCAATATCATCCATTGGTGATATAAGCCCATTTAATACATGATAGTTACCATTAAATTTTCCAGACTTTTCAAAAGAAAAAACGCTTTTATAATCTTCTATTACACAAATTACACTTTTGTTTCTAGTTTCATCACGACATATATCACATATTTCTTCATCAGTAATATGGCCACATATTGCACATCTACCTAATTTATTTTTGGCATTAACTAAAGTATCACTAAATTCTTCTATTTCATCACTATTGAAGTCTAGGGTTGCTATGGCCAACCTTTCGGCGCTTTTTTCACCGATTCCTGGTAACTTTTTATAGTAATTTATTAATTTTTCTAAATATACTGGATAATTCATTAGAATAAACCATTTAATGCTGAGCCGTATCCGCCCATTTTACTTTCTATTTCTTTATCAATCTTAACTGTTGCATTATTAACTGCTATTTTTATCATATCTTCTAGAGCTTCTTTATCATCTTCTTCTATAGTTCCTTCAAACTTAATTTTGATGTTTTTAAGTTCTTTTTTTCCATTCATTTCTACAGTTACCCACTCTGATTCTCCGGTAAAAATAGTGTTATCAATTTCCTCTTTCTTTTTTGTTAAATCTCTTTGCATTTTTTGGGCTTGTGCCATTAAGCTTTGCATATTCATTTTTATTTTCCTTCTTTCCTATTCTATCTCTATTTTATCTTTATCAAATATATCAAAGGCAGCTTGTTCTATCGATGCTTCTGATTCTATAACCTCTTCTATTTCAGGTTCTTCAATATATTTATATTCTATTTTATTTTTTAAATTAGAAATATATATTTCTTTTTCTTTTTTCCATTCTTGTTCTGTTAATGCAATAAATTTATATTCTTTTCCATATATTTCACTATAACTGTTACCAATTTTTTCTATGTTTGTATTAATTAACTTAACTGTCGCATCTATGCCATTCTTAAGTATTGCAATACTATCACTGGCAGCGATCACTTCACAATCTATTAATAAGTTTAATAATGAATTATCATTTAATTTTGATATAAATTCAGGCCATTTAGTCTTTATTTCTTGTAAATATTCTTTTTTTGCATTTACAAAACAGTTATTAACCCTTATTTTTACTAGTTCATTGTCCTCTTTAGGGGGTTTTGGTTGTTTTTTTTCTTTAGAAATTATTTCCCGGGAAATAATTTTATCGGTGTTTTCAGTTATTTCCCAAGTTTTTTCTTCAGATTTTCCATCATTTTGTTTACTATTAGTGAAATATTTCAATAAACTAACTTCAATTAGCAAATATGGGTCTATATTTATATTTATGTAATTTGATATTTCTGCTAGTTCATATGCCATTTCTTTTAGTAAACTATATTCTAAACCATTATATTCACTATCTTTTTTGCTGTTTATAGCTTCTTCTTCAATTTTTTCTAGCATTTTTTTAATTAGAAGTTTGTAATCTATAGCTAATTTCTTAAATTTTTTCATCATATCTACAAACTTACTAACATCATTAGTTATTATATTATTAAATAAATCATTTATTTGTTTTTTAGATACTGATCCAAAATGAGAAATTACTTCTTCGATTGAAATATTTGTGTTATTACTTGATAATTGATCTAAAATACTTAAAGCATCACGCATTCCGCCATCACTAATATATGCAATTTCTTCTAAAGCTTCATTATCTATCTCAATTTTTTCCGATTCTACAACATATTTTAATCTGTTTATAATATCATTAGTGCTTATCTTATGAAAATCAAATCTTTGACATCTAGATAATATAGTTATTGGAACAGCTTCAATATTTGTTGTAGCTAGTATGAATACTACATGTTTTGGAGGTTCTTCTAATGTTAATAATAACGCATTAAAAGCACTAGTACTTAACATATGTACTTCATCTATTATATATACCTTATATTTAGAATAAGCCGGTGCTAATTTAATATTATTTATAATTTCTCTTATTTCATCTACACCATTGTTTGATGCAGCATCTATTTCTATTATATCGGCATTTTCCTTAAAGTGAATACAATTATCACATTCGTTACATGGCCCTGATTCTGTAGGATTTAAACAGTTTATAGCTTTAGCAAAAACTTTCGCTGTACTAGTTTTTCCTGTCCCTCTTGGCCCTGAAAATATGTATGCATGAGAAATCTTATCTTTTTTGATAGAATTTTTTAAAATGGATACCATATAATCTTGTCCGATTATATTAGAAAAATCATCCGGTCTATATTTACGATAAAGTACTTTATAATCCATTATTAACCACCTATTTAATTATACCATAGATACTCTGTTTTTGTCTCTTTTCTTTTGAAAAAAATCCTTTAATTCTTGTGAATATTCTTCCTCTTGCGTACCTGTGTTCGCTTTCGTAAAATTTGTTTTATAATATTCTCTTTTTTCGTTAGGTTTATCTACTAAATAATACACATTTCTGATTCTTGCTTGTTTTATTATACTTTCGCACATACTGCACGGCTTTAAAGTTACATATAAATCACATTCTGCTAGTCTCCAATCTTTTAATTTTCTACTAGCTTTATTTATTACCAACACTTCTGCATGGCTTATAGCTAAATGGCTTCTTTTTCTTTTATTATAAGCGCTTGCAAGTATTTTATTATTATAAACAATTAAAGCTGAAACAGGTATTTCTCCTTTTCTTATTGCTTTTCTCGCTAATTTTATCAACAATTTATAACATTTATCTTCCATATTATTCACTCCAATAAAAAAGTGCACACAAATAGGGATTGATGTGGCTGCTACTTTCCAGTCCTGACCAGTTTACAATATATTTGTTGCACATATATAATCTAACATATTTTCGTCTTTATTTCAAGTATTCTTTTTCTATATTATCTAAGATCGAGCTTATAATTATTTCCCGGGAAATAAAATATTCGATTTCGATTATGGGAAATAATTTTTTTGACTTCAAATTTTTTCGACAAACCAAGCTTGCTCTAATTATTTTTTATGTTTCACGTGAAACATATATTGATATTTATAAG
>SVAM01000009.1 GCA_015059425.1 Bacillota bacterium
AATTATGGTATAAAAAAAGCCAAAGGAGAATATATAGGTTTTGTAGACAGCGATGATTTTGTAGATGAAACAATGTTTGAAAAATTATATAATAAAGCAAAAGAAAAAGATTATGATATTGTAGCTTGCGATCTTAACTATGTATATGAAAACAAGAGTAAAATAAAATATTGTTCATGTAACATTGAAACTGACTTATTATCAAAAAAGGATATTAAAAATAATATGATTAATATTTACCCTACTGCATGGAATAAAATATATAAAAAAAGCATAATAAAAGATTTAGAATTTCAAAAAGGTATTTGGTATGAAGATGTCGAGTTTATATTTAGATTATTTCCACATATATCTTCTATAGGAATAGTAAAAGAACCATTATACCAATATATTCAAAGAGAGGGAGCAATTTCAAAAACATACAACGATAAAGTTTTTGATTATATAAAAAATTGGAACGGCATTATAAATTACTATAAAGATAACAAATTATTCAAAAAATATCATGAAGAACTTGAATATAGTTATGTGCGATATTTGTATGCAACAATGATGAAAACTCTTTTAAAATCAAGAAATAAAGAATTAATAATAGAAGGCTTAATAAAAGCTAACAATAATGTTAATAAGAATTTTCCAAATTATAAACAAAATAAATATATAAAAAAGCTTAGTATAAAAAATTTATATTTAAAATATTGTAATTATAAAATATTTCAAATAATAATTAAAATTACAACTTTAAGGAGGCCAAAAAATGATAAATAATCTAAACAAAATAAAAGATAAAAATATGACATTTTTGGCACTTAATATTTATTTGATTTTATTAGTATTAATTCCAAAAAGTTTTTCTACAATATTAAATATAATACCTACAAGATTATTTATAACATGCTTATTTTTATTAGTTGTATTTGTCGAAAAAAAGTGGAAAATGTTTACTTTAAAAAATAATTTTATAAAATTTTTCACTTTAATATATGCCTTATTTATTCTTTTTACTATACCATCAATATTTGTTAGTAAAGCATTTATTACAAGTGTATATACATTAATAAAATTTGTTTTAGTGTATTTTGTTTTTTTAGCTTGCACAAATATTAAACTAACAGAACAAGAAAAAAAGACTTTATTAACTAACTTAATAATTATTACGCTAATTATAACTACTTTAGGTTTATTTCAATATATATTTGAAATAAATTTATTTATACCGGGTATAGAAAAATATCCGGGAGCAAAAGGTAGAATATCAGTAACGTTTTATAACACAATATATTTAGGCATTTATTTGAACCTAATGTGGTCATTATTTTTTTATAAATATATTAAAGAAAATGACAAATTAAAAATGATATTATACTATATAATTATTTTATTAATTTTTATAACTCTAATATTAACTTTTACAAGGTCATCATTTTTAATATTTTTTGGGATACTATTTGTATTATTAGTTTTATTATTTAAAGAAATAAAAAAACTAAGAGTTTTAGGTCTTATACTAGCATTTATTTTAACAATTATAACTATTCCGGGGGCCAGTAATCTAGCATTAGAATCGGTTAATAATGGTACTGAATTATTTGGCAAAATAATTGAAAAAATATCTCCGAAATTATATCAAGGATATATTGAATTTATTGACTCTTTTGAAAAAACAAATCAAAAGAATGAAGATAATAAGTCAGAAAACAATCAAACAAGTAAACCGGAAAACAATCAAACGAGTAAACCAGAAAACAATCAAACGAGTAAACCAGAAAACAATCAAACGAGTAAACCAGAAAACAAACCGAGTTATAATGGTGATTGGTCATTAATACATCGCGAAGAGTTTGCAAACACTGGTATTAAAGTAGGAAATGAACATAAACTAACCGGAGTTGGATTTGGAGCATATTTAGAATATTTATTAAGCGATGACTTTGATAAAAGTAATGTATCTTCATTAACTCATCCACATTCTGCATTAATACTTTTATATGCTGAAGTTGGATTATTAGCTACACTATGTTTTATTGTATTATTTATTCTTATAATATTATATTTTGCTTATAATATAGTAAAAAATTATAAACAAAAAAATAATGGTTATTATATTAATGTATTATCGTTAGCAATATCTTTAGGTTTTATGGTAGTTAATATAATATCAGAAAATGCAATATATGATACACAAGTATTTCCTATTTTTATGATAATTACTGGAATTATAATTAGTCTGAATACAGATGGAAAAAATATTACAAAAAATGGTAAAAAAAAAGTTTTATTCATAGCATCAACAGGAGGACATTTAAATGAATTAATGCAATTAGAACCAATGTTTAATAAATATGATTATCACATAATAACTGAAAAAGATAAATCAACAATAAACTTAAAAAATAAATATTGCAATAAAATTAACTATTTAGTGTATGGGACAAAAGATCATAAATTTAAATATATATTTAAATTTACATATAATATAATAAAATCATTTATATTATACATTAAGATAAGGCCTAAAGTGATAGTAACAACAGGAACTCACACCGCTGTACCTATATGTTACATAGGTAAATTATTTGGAAGCAAAATAGTATTTATTGAAACATTTGCAAATAGAACTACTAAAACGTTATCGGGAAAAATACTATATCCTATAGCAAATTTATTTATAGTTCAGTGGGCTGAAATGCTTAAATTATATCCAAAAGCTAAGCTAGGAGGTTGGATATATTGATATTAGTAACGTTAGGAACACAAGATAAATCATTTTCAAGGTTATTAAAAGCCATAGATAACGAGATTGAAAAAGGAATTATTAAAGATGAAGTAATAGTTCAAGCTGGTATGACTAAATATAAATCTAACAATATGAAGATATTCGATTTAATAGCGGCAGATGAATTAAATGAACTAATAAAAAAATGTAATATATTAATAACTCATGGTGGTGTAGGAAGCATTACAACTGGATTAAAAAATAGCAAAAAAGTTATTGGTGTAGCACGTTTAAAAAAATATGGCGAGCACACAAATGATCATCAAATTCAAATTTTAGAGAACTTTGATAAAGCCGGATATATTATTTATTTACAAGATATTAATAAATTAGAGGAAGTCTTAAAAAATATTGATAGTTTTGAACCCAAAAAATATAAAAGTAATACAAAAAGTATGATAAAAACTATAGAAGAATATATAGACAATCTTTAAAAAAGCGAAAGCATAAAGCTTTCGCTTTTAGAATAATTGATAAATTGAAATAAATGGAAAAGGAATAAAAAATTAATAATTGACGATTAATTAAATGAATTATATAATAAGCCGAGGAGGACATAATATGTTCAAAAAAATATATATCGAAATAACCAATATATGCAATTTAAAATGTAATTTTTGTCCTGAGACAAAACGGGATAAAAAAATGATGAACATTAATAACTTTGAAAAGATTATAAAAAAAATATATAAACATACTAACTTAATATGCCTTCATGTTAAAGGTGAACCATTACTGCATAATAACTTAAATGAAATACTTAATATACTTGAAAAATATAATTTAAAATGTAACATAACAACAAACGGGACTTTATTAAAAGAAAAATTAGATGTTTTAAAAAATGCTAAATGTTTACGACAATTAAACATATCAATACATAGTATGACTCAAAATAAAGAGCTGGATAAAGAATATTTAAATAATACATTTGAAAGTGTTGATAAATTAGATAATGTTATAATATCTTATCGTTTATGGAATATAAACAATAGATTAGAAAATAATATAAATAAAGATATTATAAAAAGTATAGAAGATTATTATAATATAGAAAATATTAGTAATAGTTTAAAAGAAAATAATTATTATAAAATAAAAGAAAATATTTTTATAAATCAAGACCAAGAATTTATATGGCCAAATCTAAATAATAAGGAAATAATTGAAAAGGGAAGATGCCTTGCTTTAAAAGAACAAATAGCAATACTAGTAGATGGCACAGTAGTGCCTTGTTGTTTAGATAACAATGGAGATATACCTCTAGGCAACATTTTAGAGGAATCATTAGAAGAAATTTTAAATAAAAAAGAAACAATAAAAATAAAAAATAATTTTGAAAGTAACATCATAACATGTAAACTATGTAAGACATGTGGGTTTTTAAAAAGATTAGAAGAAAAAAGAAAATAAAATATAAAAATATAACTAATTTAAGCTAGTTATATATTTTTAATCGTATTGACGTACAATTGTACTTTTGATATACTATATATATCTTGAAAAAAATGTTATAAAAAAAATTAAAAATGATAAAATACATATGATTTAAGTATCAATTATTAAATGAAAGGATGAAAAAAAGTGAACGAACATGGGAATATAGTTATTTATAAAGATAAGAATGGTAATAATAATATAGAAGTAAAAATGAGAGATAATACTGTTTGGTTAAATCAAGAACAGCTTGTAAAATTATATAATTCTAGCAAATCAAATATATCTGAACATATAAAACATATATTTGAAGAGGGTGAATTAGATGAAATGTCAACTGTTCGGAAATTCCGAACAGTTGCATCAAATGGTAAATCATATAATATGAATTATTATAATCTTGATATGATTGTAGCAATCGGTTTTAGAGTTAGATCAAATGTTGGTACGAATTTTAGAAAATGGGCAAATGAAAGATTAATTGAATATATGACTAAAGGATTTACGATGAATGATGATTTACTTAAACGTGCTGGTGGAGGATTATACTTTGATGAATTATTATCTAGAATACGTGATATCAGATCATCAGAAAAAGTTTTTTGGAGAAAAATATTAGATATTTATGCAACTTCCGTAGATTATGATCCTAAAGCAAAAATAACACAAGAGTTTTTTAAAACAGTTCAAAACAAAATGCACTGGGCTGTGCATGGCCATACTGCAGCTGAGATTATAGTTGAAAGAGCAAATAGTGATAAAGATTTTATGGGAATGACTACTTTTGGTGGAGATTATCCAACGTTAACAGATGCAGCAATTACCAAAAATTATTTAACAGATAAAGAATTGGATATTTTAAATAGAATTGTTTCTATGTATCTAGATTATGCAGAATTACAAGCAATTGAAGAAAAAACTATGACAATGGAAGATTGGATTAAAGAATTAAATTATTTTTTAACAATGAATAAAAAAGATATATTAAAAGATTCTGGTAAGATAAGTCATGAAACGGCAATGAATCATGTAAAGAAAGAGTATGATAAATATAAAGACAGGATTTTATTAAAACCAAGTGATGTTGAACTTCATTATTTAGAAAGCATAAAAAATTTAGAAATGATTGACACTAAAAATTAGTTGTGTCATTTTGATTAAACAAATTAGCAAGAAGCTACAGATGAAATATAACATAACATTAAAAAAAAATAGTAAAAATAAAAAAAGATTTATAATAAGAAAAGAGGTGTATTATGTTTGAGTTAGTATCAAAATATAAACCATCAGGTGATCAACCTAAAGCAATTGAAGAACTTGTTAAAGGTATAAAAGATGGTAAAAAAGAACAAGTATTATTAGGGGCTACAGGGACAGGTAAAACCTTTACTATAGCAAACGTAATAAAAGAGGTACAAAAACCAACTTTAGTTTTAGCACATAATAAAACTCTTGCAGGTCAACTTTATGCTGAATTATGTGAATTATTTCCAAATAATCATGTTTGTTTCTTTATATCATATTATGATTATTATCAACCAGAAGCATATGTTCCATCAAGTGATACTTATATAGAAAAAGATGCATCTATAAATGATGAAATAGATGAATTAAGGCATGGCGCTACAAGTGCTTTAATTAATTATGATGATGTAATTGTAGTATCTAGTGTATCATGTATATATGGAATTGGTGAAAAAGAAGAATATGAAAAATCCATGTTAATATTAAACCTAGGAGATAATATCAAAAGAAATGATATCATTAATCGATTAGTTGATATGACATATGAAAGAAGTGATTTAGACTTCCACCGCGGAACATTTAGAGTTAAAGGTGATATTATAGATGTTATACCTGCGAATGAACATGCTCATGGGATTAGAATTGAATTATTTGGTAATGAGATAGATAGAATATCAACATTCGATCCCGTAACAGGTGTTATCATATCTGATAAAAAAACAATTACTATATCACCAGCTTCCCACTTTGTAACTAGCCCTGAAAAATTAGAAGAAGCAGTCAAAAGAATAGAAGCAGAGTTAAAAGAAAGATTAGAAGAATTAAAAGATGAAGGGAAGTTATTAGAAGAGCAAAGATTAAGAGAAAGAACCAATTATGATTTAGAGATGTTAAAAGAAACTGGTTTTTGCAATGGTGTTGAAAACTATTCAAGGCATCTAGCATTACGCGAAGCAGGAGAAACTCCTACTTGTTTAATAGACTTCTTTCCTAAAGATTTCTTATTAGTAGTTGATGAATCACATGTTACATTACCTCAAGTAAGAGGGATGTATAATGGGGATAGAATGCGAAAACAAACCCTTGTAGACTATGGGTTTAGATTACCTAGTGCCTTAGATAATAGGCCACTTAATTTTGAAGAGTTTGAAAATAAAATCAATCAGGCGATATATGTATCAGCAACTCCAGGTGATTATGAATTAGAACACACTAATCATGAGTATGCAGAGCAAATTATAAGGCCTACTGGGTTACTTGATCCAACAATTGAGGTTAAAGGTACTGAAGGGCAAATAGATGATATAATTGAACAAATAAAATTAAGAAAAGAAAAAAACGAACGAGTTTTAATAACTACACTAACTATAAGAATGAGTGAAGAATTAACTAATTATTTAAAAGAAATGGGTATAAAGGTTGCATATCTTCATAGCGAAATAAAAAGTTTAGAAAGATTAGAAATAATAAGACAGTTAAGATTAGGTGTATATGACTGTGTAGTAGGCATAAACTTATTAAGGGAAGGGTTAGATATACCAGAAGTAAGTTTAATTTGTATTTTAGATGCTGATAAACAAGGATTTTTAAGAAGTGACAGGAGTTTAATCCAAACAATTGGAAGATGCGCCAGAAATGAGTATGGGCATGTAATAATGTATGCTGATACTATAAGTGAAGCCATGGACAAAGCAATAAAAGAAACAGCAAGACGTCGTGAAATTCAAGAAAGATACAATAAAGAAAATAATATAACACCTAAAACTATAATTAAAGAAATAAAAGAAGTAGTAACAAACGAGGTTGAGTCTAAAGCTAAGAAACCTAAGATGAGTAAGAAAGAAAAAGAAAGTATTTTATTAACTATAGAATCTGAAATGAAAGAGGCAGCTAAAAACTTAGATTTTGAAAGAGCTATGGAACTTAGAGATATATTATTTGAAATGAAAAAATAGTTACATTTTCATTTCAAATTTTTTTTATTTTGATATAATAAAAATAGGTGGTAAACGTGAAAAAAACAAATAGAATTATATATATAACATTTTTAATAATTTATTTAGAAATTATATCAAAGATATTTATTACAAATAGTTTAAATGGGCTATTTTATACATTGATATTTAGTATTCCATTTATCTTCATAATATATTTATTAACAAATATATTTAAAGAAAAAGGAAATAAAATACTTACTTTTATAATTAGCTTTATTTGTATATTTTTCCATGGTTTCCAATATGTTTTTTACAAGTTATTTAGCAATATTTTTTCATTTAACTCAATAGCTTTGGCAGGTAATGCAATAGACTTTATTGATATAGCAGTTAAAGAAACTATAAAATGTTTACCAGTTATAGCTATCTATTTAATACCATTCATATTACTAATAATATTTAATAAAAAAATATCATTTAAAAGAATAACTAAAAAAAGATTACTATTAAATTTATTATTAATATTTATAACTTATGGAGCATCATTATTAAGTTTACAAATTAATAAAAACGAGTTATATTCTGCTTATAATTTATATTATAACGTAAATAGTGAATTAAAGATATTAGAAGAATTTGGTGTAGTAACATATACTAAAGTAGATATCAAAAGAGTTATATTTGGTTTTGAAGAAAAGATAATAAATTTAGAACATTCTAATAGTACAACATTTGAAGAAAATGAAAATAATGAAGTAGATAAACCCATAACATACAATAAAGTAGAAATTGGCTTTGAATCATTAATGAATAATGAATCTAATGAAAATATAAAAAGTATTTTAACATATTTTAAAGATAGTAATCCAACAAATAAAAATGAATATACCGGTCTGTTTAAAGGTAAAAATTTAATATTTATCTTAGCAGAAGGTTTTAATATGATTGCAGTCGACAAAGAAATTACTCCAACACTATATAAATTAACAACTGAAGGATTTGTCTTTAATAATTTTTACTCACCAGTATTTTTAAGTACAACTGGTGGAGAATTTCAAGCAACAACAGGAATGATACCTACCCAAGAAATATTAAGTGATTGGAAAAAGTATCAACCAACAATTAAATATGGCTTAGGACATAGTTTTAAAAATATTGGCTATGAAGTTCAAGCTTATCATAATTGGACATATGACTATTACAATAGAGATAAAACTATGAAGACATTAGGATTTGACAATTATATGGGATGTAGGAATGGCTTAGAAAAACTAATGAATTGTGGCTGGTTGCCAAGCGATATAGATTTATTTGATGTAACACTTCCAATGTATAAAGATTATGATAAATTTGCTACTTATTATGTATCGGTATCAGGGCACTCACCATATGTATTAGGAATAACAGGCTTTGATAATACTAAATACGTAAAAGACTTGCCTTATTCAAATAATGTTAAAGCTTATTTAGCAAGTCAAATTGAATTCGATCGTGCTCTTGAAAAATTAATTAATGATTTAGATGAAGCTGGGATATTAGAAGATACGGTAATCTCTTTTGTTGGTGACCACTATCCATACACTCTTACCATGGATGAAATAAACGAATTAAGCGATTACACAAGAGATAGTATAGTAGAAGTTAATAGAAGTAACTTTGTTATTTGGAACAGTGAAATGACTAAACCTATTACCGTAGATAAAGTGGGAAGTCAAATAGATGTTTTACCTACGTTATTAAATTTATTTGATATCGAATTTGATTCAAGACTAATAGTAGGGAAAGACATATTAAGTGAAGAACCTGGAGTAGCGATATTTTCCAATAGAAGCTGGGTATCAGATTATGGAACATATAGAAATGGTAAATTCACACTAAAAGAAGGAAAAACTTTAGAAAATGAAAGTGAATACATAAATTATATGAATAGTTTAGTAGCAACTAAATTTACTTTATCAAGCCAAATTATCAAATATAACATATATGAATATATATTTGAATAATTGGCAAAAAGAGGTTTAATATAAAAATAATAATTAATCAAACTAAAAATATGTACACAGGTATTACTTAGTACATATTTTATTTTTTGATATCAATCTAATATTAAAAGTATTAACGATATTAAAAAGTAATATCTAAAAGGAACGAACTAGTTCCTTTTTTAATAATTTTTAATTTTTTATGGTTTATAATAGTAAGAATTTTTAGTATAATATAAAAGAAATGAGGCTATAATATGAATCCGATAATGATAAATCTATTTGGTATAGAAATTAAATGGTACTCTCTTTTAATATTAATAGGTATTATATTAGGAATGTTATTAGTAATAAAAGAATCAAAAAAATTTAACATAGCTAAAGAAACAATATTTGATTTATGTTTTTATGCAGTTATATTGGGTATTTTAGGTGCAAGACTTTATTATGTATTATTTAATATATCATATTATAAATACAACATATCTGAAATATTTGCTATATGGAATGGTGGTTTAGCTATTCATGGTGGTATAATAACCGGAGCCATAACAATTATTTTATATTGTAAAAAGAAAAATTTAAATTTCATAAAAATATTTGACATAATAGTACCAGCTTTAATTTTAGCGCAAGCTATAGGTAGATGGGGAAACTTCTTTAATAGTGAAGCCCATGGCTTTGCCACTACATACACATTTTTAAAGGATTTATACATACCAGAATTTATAATTAAAGGCATGAATATTGGTGGAGTTTATTATTTGCCAACATTCTATATAGAATCTTTATGGTGTTTATTAGGATTTATAGTGCTTTTAATTATAAGAAGATTTAAATATATTAAAATAGGAACAATTACAAGTATATATGTTATATGGTATAGTATTGGAAGATTTTTTATTGAAGCCTGGAGAACAGATTCGTTAATGTTAGGAGGCTTTAAAGTAGCGCAAATAGTTTCTATCGCATTAATAATGGGTGCAATAATATATTTAATATATATAAGTAGAAAAGGTAAATATGAAGTCTTATATAATGATATAAATAAAGGTAGAGTGATCTAAATGTATGATTTAATAATAATTGGGATGGGAGTCTCTGGGATCAGCGCAGGTATATATGCTAAAAGGGCAGGATTAAAAGTATTAATGATAGAAGAAAGTGCACCTGGCGGTATAATTAACAGTATTCCTAAAATTGAAAATTACCCTGGAATAAAAGAAATAAGTGGACCTGATTTAGCTTATAATCTTTTTGAACAAGTTAATAATTTAAATATAGAATATAAATTAGAAAAAGTAACAGATGTTATTTTAGAAGATATAAAAACTGTAAAAACAACTAATGATTTATATCAGTCTAAGTATTTACTTATAGCAAGCGGAAGAAGACCTAGGTTATTAGGTTTAGAAAATGAATTAGAGTATTTAGGAAAAGGAATAAGTACATGTGCATTGTGTGATGGCTCTTTATATAAAGGAAAAGATGTTGCAGTAGTAGGCGGTGGGTCTAGCGCTTTAACAGAAGCTATATACTTATCTAAAATAGTCAATAAAGTCTATTTGATTCACAGAAGAGAAGAATTTAGAGGGGAAGATACTTTAATTAATGAAGTTAAAGAAATTTCTAATATAGAATTAGTTTTAAATAATGAGATAACTGATTTAATTATTAAAGATAATGAATTTAAAGGTATTATTTTAAAAGATAATAAGGAGTTAATTGTAAGTTGCTTATTTGAATACATAGGATACATTCCAAATACAGAGTTTTTAAAATCTACAAATATAAAACTTGATCATCAATATATAGTTGTGAATAACAAACATCTTACTAACATTAAAGAGGTATATGCATCTGGTGATGTTACCCAAAAAGAAATATATCAGATAGTGAATGCTGCAAGTGAAGGTGCAGAAGCAATAATAAATATTACTAAATAACTTGATAGAGAATAAATACAAGTTATAATAATATTTACAGGGGAGATAATAATGAAGTTAGAAGAAATTAAAAAATATATGAATATTATGATAAAGAAATAAACGATATCAGAGATAAAATTACTGCAGGGGACATATCTTATTATAAAGGCTTGCTTCTTATGAAAAAATTGCTTTTAATAGCTTATGTATATCAAGAAATAACTAGACAAATTAATAAATCGCAAAATCAAGAAAAGAAATTATATGCTTATATTGCTTCTTCAGTATTAGCTATAGCTTTATTAGGATTTTTATTTAAAAGTATGGGCTTGATAATATTTTTAGGCTTAGTAAAACTACCTATAGATGCTAAAGTAATAAGTGCTTTAAGCGATTTACAATATGAATGGGACAATTTTGCTAAAACATATAATGAAAGTGTAGATAAATTTAATAATACTGATCAATTATTAACTCAAAAATTAAATAAAAAGATTCCAAAACAAGAAGTTATAGAAGATAAAAATGCGATAATAAGTCTTTATTTATCAAATATAGAAAATAATCAAATCTATAAATTACCAGATTGTCTTAAAGATGAAGTGATATACATATTGCAACAAGATTTAGGTGTAGATATAACTGATTACAATGAATTAATAAAATTAGCGCAAGAAAAACTAAGTGATGATACGCTAAAGCGTGAATTAAAAATAATAAACTAACCATTGCTGGTTAGTTTTCGTTTGGTAATAAAATATCTGGCAATTCTGCAATCTCTTCTTCATTATTTTCCATATTATTATCAGAAGTATCTTCTTGTATAGGAGCTGAATTATTAATATAAATAGTCAAAGTTTCTATTTTTTTTAGTAATAATCCTCCAGCATAGCTTTGATTTGCTATTAAACCAGGAGTAATATTTTGGTTATAATAATTACTAGTATTATCAACAAATTCTTTTTCTAAAGTGACATTATTTTTATTTGCCCAAGCCTCAGCTTCATTAACACTTAACCCAACAAAATTAGGCATAACTTTAAGTGTTTCTCCAGTTTTAATGCCTTGACCAGCTATTTTACTAGTATATTCTTCGTTGGTATCAAAACTAAAGGTTTTTATAAGTTCTTTATCTTGTAATTCAAGGTTAACCTTCATTAAGTCAGATATAGCTTTTAAAGAATCTGGGTAATGACCAATCGCTGAAGTATAAATACCATTAGCACTTAATTTAACGTTTAAATCATAGTATTCTAAATAAGTTTTTTCTATAGTAATAAAATCGTCATTACTTAAAGATTTAACTACCATATCCTTTAATACTTCATAAAAAGATAACATTTGATTACGAGACATATTTGTAGCAAGATTATTAGTAACAGCATTTAATAATTCTTCAATTTTATTAATATTTGAAGGGCTAGCAACTTTTTTAGTTAAAGCTTCAATAACTTGTTGTTGATGTTTATTACGTGCTATATCACTTTGAATATAAGCATGTCTACATCTCGCATAAGCTAAGGCTTGTTCACCATCTAAATGTTGATAACCAGAATTCATACAAATTAGATTATCATAGTTTCTTAATGAATCTTGTTCACAAATTTGACCATTATATTTATTTAAATAAACACTATAATCTGGAGCTTCTACTTCTACATCTATTCCTCCTAAAGCATTGACTAGATCAACAACACCTTTAAAATTAATCTTAACATAGTAATCAATTGTAATATCAGTTAACTGTTCTACTGTATCTATTACACAACTTGTTCCATAAACTGCAGAAGAATTAATTTTAGCATACTGATTATTATTACAAGCGATAGGTACGAAAGTATCACGAGGAATAGAAAACATTGTTGCATTTAAAGTTTTAGGATTAAAAGTAATAAGCATTAATGTATCTCCATTAAATGACGCATTAGCATTTAAACCATCTTTTTCACTATCAACACCCATTAGTAAGATAGAAAAAGGTTCTGTTAGCTTTTTATTGCTACTAACTATAGTGGTATCTTGATTTTTTAATTTTTTACTAAATGAGTAATAAACTTTTGTATTTTTAAGTTCTTCAAATCCAGTTTCATTTCCGAATATAGTCATATAGTTTGAATTTAAAAATATGCCATCAATCTTTTTATTTAAAAGATCGTATATCATTTCATAATAACTAGAATAATATTCTAATTTGTTATTATTAAGTTTTTTATCTTTAATTAAATCTTTAGCAAGTTCATTTCCTTCTAAATCATCACTACTATTAATCATGCCTAAAATACTCTTAGAATTTATTTCTGTATCCTTTAAAGTAACTAAATTAGAAGTATATGTAACAAACTCACTTTCTGCTAAGTTATCCATTCCGTTATTTAATATATTTATATAATAGTTTCCTATAGAAAATATGCCAATAAATAAAATTGTAATAACAGTAGTAATAGTTAAAGCTACATACTTTTTAAGCAATAAATTAATTAAACTCCATAATAAATAAACAAATAACCATATTCCAAATAACACTATAACTACAATTCTTATAATAGTTTCTATACCAGCTAAATTTAATATATTATAAGCTATAAGAAAATAATTAACTAAATATAAAACAAATGTAATTAGAAAAATGATTAAAAAAGCTTTATTAGTTTTTTTTAATTTATTAAGAAGTACTTTCATAACATCACCTTATTATAACAATATATATTATATAATATATCCCAAATACTTTCAATTAATTTATAATATTTACGATAATTTTACAAAGTAAATAAAAAATGAAATAACTAAGTTGAGATATCTTTGTATTTAGTATATAATTATTATGAGTAACTATGATATAAGGAGGCTAATATGAAGAGAAGTATTATAAAATCATTATTCTTTATATTTGTCTTTTTTTGTCTAACTATGCATGTTTCTGCCAGTTCAAAATACGTTGTATTACAAGATGCGGTAAATATAAGAAGTGGCCCTGGGACATCTTATCAAGTACATACTGTTGCTAAAATCGGCAGTAAATATTACTTAAAGAATGAAAATTTAAATAATATTGGAGATACTGACTGTACGCTTGGCTGGTATGAAATAAACTTTAATGGTTCTAGTGCTTATGTATGTAGTGAATACGTTAAAGTAAATGATTATAATGTTATAGATAACGTAGAACCTCAAAATGCTTGTGAAATAGAATTAAAAAGCAAAGGATTTACAAGTTCCTATTTTGTGCCTTTATGCAAATTAAAAGAGAAATATCCTGAATGGAATTTTGTTCCTATAATGACAGGATTAGATTTTAATGTCGTAGTAACACAAGAAAGTAAATGTGGAAAAAGTTATGTTGAAACAAATGATCCAAATTATATAGACTCTAGTTGCAAAAGTGTGTATTCTCCAACGAGTATTTGGAAACCAGCCTCTACTGGTGCAGTTAAATACTATATAGATCCAAGAAATTTCTTAGATGAAAAATCAATATTTATGTTTGAAACATTATCATATGTAAATGAATTAGAGAGTGTCTATAGTACAGCCATAGAAGCAGTATTAAAAAAGGCAGCTTTCTATTCTTATCATGCCAATATAGGAAATAATTTAGGTGATATAATTAATAGTGTTGGAAAAAGTTTAAATGTAAGCCCAATATTTACAGCATCAAGAATTTATCAAGAAATAGGAGCTAGTACCAATTCTTATGATTTATATAGTGGAGTATATCCAGGATATGAAGGATATTATAATTTCTATAATTACGGTGTAAGTGATTCTTGTGCACAAGTAAGTGTAGCAGTATGTGGATTAGAATACGCTAAATCAAAAAACTGGTATGGCTTAGAAGCAGCAATAAATGCCGGAGTAAAAAGTATAAGTGAAGGTTATATAAATGTTGGTCAAAATACCAGATACTTACAAAAGTTTAATATAGCACCATTCGATATAAATAAACTTTATACCCATCAATATATGACTAATATAAGGGCGCCTTATGGCGAAGCATCTACTGCATATAATTCCTATAGCAAAAGTGAATCGTTAAATAATAATTTTACATTCTCAATTCCAGTATTTGAAAATATGCCAGCATTTACTGAATTACCAAATGACAATGAAGATAACAATAGTAGTGGAGCAGTAGATAATGAACAAAATAAGGAACCAAACGTTGTGGATATAGCGCCTAAAACTGTTATAACTACCGCTGGTTACAAACACTCTAATAATAAAATTTTAGGAATTAAACCAGAAACTAATGCGGAAGCAATAAAAAGTAGTTTAGAAAGTGTAAGTGGTAATAGTTCGGTAATAATTAAAAATTCTAAAGATGAAGAAGTATCAAATGATACAAAAATAGGTACGGGTTATAAAATAACAATAAAAGGAAGTACTGAAGAAACATTTGAAGTAGTAATATATGGTGATGTTTCTGGTGATGGTAACATTGGCCCTTTAGATTTATTATTAGTTCGAAGAGAATTATTAAAAACTGAAAATTTAAGTGGTTCATATGAGTTAGCTGCGGATCCAAATAAAGATAATAATATAACCGCATTGGACTTATTATTAGTTCAAAGGCATATATTAAAAGCAGAAAGTATTGAACAGGGATAAAAGGAGGAAAAATGAAAAAGATATTTTTAATAATAACAATTATACTAAGTTTAATAATATCTCCAAGTATTGTAAATGCTAGTAGTGGAAGTATTAAAATAAGTTCATCATCATCAAGGGTAATTGTTGGTAATACAGTTACAGTTACAGTTACATTATCTAGTAATAGTGCTTTAGGAGCATGGGAATTTGATGTTAATTATGATTCAAGCTATTTAAAGTTAACCTCATCTAATGCTGAAAATAACGGAACATACTTTGTTAATGCTGGTGATGGTTCATCTAAAACTAAAACCTATACTTTAAAATTTAGAGCTTTAAAAAGTGGTGTAACAAATATTACTGTAGGAAGTTATGATGTATATGCCTTTGATAAAAGTAGTATGAGTATATCAAAAAGTAATAGTAAAATTACATTAATGACTCAAGCTGAATTAGAAGCTACATATAGTAAAGATAATAACTTAAAAAAATTAGTAGTAGAAGGTTATGAATTAGATAAAGAGTTTAGTAAAGATACATTAGAATATACAGTAAATGTTCCAACAGGAACTACTAGTGTTAAAGTTATTGCTACAGAGCAGGACTCTAAAGCAAGTGTATCAGGCGATGGAATTATTGAAGTTACAGAAGGATTAAATACTATCCCTATAACAGTAACAGCTCAAAATGGTTCTGAAAAAACATATACTTTAACAGTTAATGTTGAAGATTTAAACCCAATTGAAGTAAAAGTAGGTAATGAAACTTATACAATTATAAAAAACAAAGCTTTATTAACCGCGCCAGCAACATTTACTGAAAGTACAGTAAAAATTAGTGAATTTGATATTCCAACATTTGTTAATAAAAGTGCAAATCTTACTTTAGTAGGGTTAAAAGATAAACTAGGTAATATTAAATTATTTGTATATGAAAATAATGAATACAAAGCATATAATGAATTAAGTTTAAAAAATTTATTATTAATTCCAGTTAAATTTGATACTGAATTAGATTTAATAAAAACAACCGTTACTATTAATAATGAGAGTATTGATGCTTATAAATACAGTGAAAATACAGAGTTTGTAATTATAAATGCCAAAAGCCTAGAAGATGGTAAAACTAACCTTTATTTATATGATACTGTTAATAAAACAGCATCTAGATATGATGATACACTAGTTAATGAAAAAATAGAATTAACAAAAACATTTACTTTTGCACTTATTGGTGTTGCAGGTATCATATTAGTAATGTTTATTATAATTCTTTGTTTAATGCATAGTTTAAGAAAGAAAAAGAAAAAAATAAAGAAATTTATTGAAAAACAAGAAGCTAAGATGGAAGCTACAAGAAAATTAAATGATGTAGTAGAAGAAGTTAAAAAAATAACTGAAAGTGAAAAACCAAAAATTAAACAAGATACTACAGAATTAAAAGAAAAAGAAACAAAAGAAGAAGTTAAACTCGTTAAAAAAGAAAAGAAAAAACAAGAAAAACTAGAAGTAACAAAAATAAAAATTGAAGAAAATAAAGAAGAAGATACGGAAGAAGTATATGACTTGTTTGGTGATGATAAAAAGAAAAAGAGGAAGAAAAAATAGTTTTCTTTCTTTTTATTTGTTATAATATTTTTAAGGAGTAAGGTATTATGGAATTAAGTGATATAAAAGGAGTAGGACCCAAACTATTAAAAAGTTTAAATAACTTAAATATAAATACAATAGATGATTTATTATCATATTATCCATATAGATATGAAATATTTGAACCATTAAATTTAACAGACGATTATAATGGTGAGCGAATTGCTATTAACGCAACAATTGAATCTTTACCAACAGTAGCATTCATCAAAAAGAACTTTAATAGATTACAATTTAGAGCTATTCATAACAATAAGATAATGCAAGTAGTAATATTTAATAGAGCATTTATGAAGCAACATCTAACTATTAATAAAACTATAACTTTAGTAGGTAAATATGATAGTAAAAAAAATACATTTACATGTGATGATATAAAGTTAACTCCTATAACTAAAAAAGAAATAATTCCTATATATCACATTAATAAAAATATAAAGAATAATGAACTAAGAAAAATATATGAAAGTTTATTTTCTAACAAACTTGAAGTAAGTAAATATATACCAGATGAATATTTAGAAAAGTATAAGTTTTTAGATAAATTAGAAGCTTTAAAAAAGATACATATGCCAACTAATTATAATGATATAAAAAGTGCTAGTCTTTATTTAAAGTATGAAGAGTTATTCTTATTTTTATTTAAAATAGCATATATGAAAAAAGGGAATGATAATATATATAAAACACCAAAAGAGTTTAATGATAATGATATAAACGAATTTATTAGTACACTACCATTTACTTTAACAGATAGTCAAAGTGATGCCTTAAATTTAATATTAGAAGATTTAAAAAGTAATAAAAAAATGAATAGATTAGTTTTAGGAGATGTTGGTAGTGGTAAAACAATAGTAAGTTTTATTTCTATGTATGCATCATTCTTATCAGGCTACCAAAGTGTTTTAATGGCCCCTACAGAGGTTTTAGCGCGTCAACACTATGAAAGTGCTTTAAATTACTTTAAAGGCTTTAAAATGAATATTGGACTACTTGTAGGTAGTATGACTAAAAAAGAAAAAGACATAGTAAAAGAAAAACTTAAAAATAAAGAAATAGATATACTTATAGGAACACATGCGATTATTGAAGAAAGTGTAGTATTTAATAAATTAGGATTAGTTATAACAGATGAACAACATAGATTTGGTGTTAAACAAAGAGAAATATTAAAAAGTAAAGGTGAGATTCCAGATGCATTATATATGAGTGCTACACCTATACCTAGAAGTTATGCTTTAACTTTATATGGTGATTTAGATGTATCTTTTATTACGCATAAACCAGGTGGTAGAAAAGAAATAGCAACCAAGATAAAAAAATATACAGCGTTAAAAGATGTTTTAACTCATGTATTAGAAGAAATAAAAAATAATCATCAAGTATATGTAGTAGCAAGTCTAATAGATGATAACGAAGAATTAGATTTAAAAAGTGTTGAAACATTAAAAGAAAAGTTTAATATAGCATTTAATAATAAAATACCTATTGAAATATTACACGGTAAATTAAAACAAAAAGAAAAAGATGAAGTAATGACTAGATTTAAAAACAATGAGACTAAAATACTTATATCAACAACGGTAATAGAAGTGGGAGTAGATGTTAAGAATGCTACTATAATGGTTATATTTGATGCAGATAGATTTGGTTTAGCAACACTTCATCAGTTGCGTGGTAGAGTAGGAAGAAATTCACTTGAAAGTTATTGTTATTTAATATGTGATGAAGAAAAAGAACGTTTAAAAGTATTAGAAGAAAGTAACGATGGTTTTTATATTTCTGAAAAAGATTTAGAATTAAGAGGCGAAGGAGATCTATTTGGTATAAGACAAAGTGGGGTTAAAACATTTAAAATAGCAAACTTAAAAACAGATCTAAAAATCATGATGCAAGCTAAAAAAGATACAGAAGAATATATAAATCAAGAAAATTATAAAAATAACAAATATTACACAAAAATAATAAATGAATTAGATAGTTTAAATTAATTTTTGTAAAATTGCAATAAACCAATTGACAAACATCTAAAAACATAATATGATTATTATGACATGATAAACATCATGTCCGAATCACTTTTACGACTTTATGTGAAAGTGAGTCAACCAAAACCCCCTGAAGAGAGCCCTAGTGGCTCTCATTTTTTTGTGTAAAGCCAGTATTTATAAGGGGTTGTGAAAGAATTATTGTTTAAATTTAAAAGTATCAGGAACCATTTAGGAACCATTCGTATATAAAATAGCCAAAAAGTGGTTTTTTTCAATGCTTTTAATTCCTTTAACTATAATAGCTTAATATGTTTAAAAGAACACATTGAAGAGAACAATAAAACCATAAAAATTTTGAGTTAATAAAATCTTAATATAAAGACAAAAAACTAAAAATTTGATATAATTTAATTAGTAAAAAGGAAGCGCTAGTACAGGCTTATTTTATAGTTTTTGTATTGGTGTTTTTTTGTGCAAAGGAAGTGATAAATGTGAAAAAAGTAAAGTTAAAATATGAGTTTTTAGTTACTGGTATATATCCATTTGATGGGGATTATCAAAAAGGTGAATATGTTTTAAAAAAGAATACTATTGATGAAAAGAAATTTGAAACACATATTAAAGGTGATATTTTATATATAAACCCAATTATTGGATATTGTAGTTATCCATTTAATGGACAAAATGTATATTTGACATTTGAAAAAGAAGTGGTTACAGAAATTGATATCTCTGATTATAATGAAACAGAAAAAATCAGTGAATTCATAAATAAAATTGACTTGTTAAAAGAGAGTAAAAATTTAGAGCAAATGTTAGTCTTAGAAATAAATAATAGTATTATTTTTCCAATAAAAATGTTAAAAGTTTATGATTTGGATAATAATTATTTAACAATGAATATCAATTTTTCTAAACTAAATGTTCCATCTTTAATTAATTTTGAACAAACTTATAGTATGGAAAAAATAGAACGTCAGAATAATCGAATAACATTTGGATTTAATTATGACTTATTAACAGAATTAAAAGAAAAAAATAATTTGTTTGCTAGAGCTTTATCATTATATTATTCTTCTTTCATAGCTAATGATTATAATATCGGATTCATATTACTTATTACCGCTTTGGAAACGTTGTTTAATCGAGCTACGTATTCAAAAGTAGAAAAATGTAAAAGTTGTTCACAATTAATTTACGAAATTGCATCTTCAGTTTCAAATAATGTTAGTTTAATATTGATGGATGAGTCAGAAACGATTAAGAAAGTTATTAAAGAAAAATATAAAAAAAGAAGTAAATATCTACATGGTGAGAAAGTGGAAATCACGTCAAAAGAAGACCAAGAGTTACAAGAGTATGTTAGAAAAGTTTTGTTAATGTACTGGTATATATTCATCAATATAAAAACAAACGAACATAAAAGCATAATTGCTGAGTTTCAAAAACAAGATTATAAAACTAAATTAACTTATATAAGCTTTTTAAAAGTTTTAGAACTTAAAACATTTGATGAAAAAAAAGATGATATATTACAAGCTTTTATAAAATAATTACAAAAGAGTAAGGAAGAATAAAAATTATGGAAGTAATATTAGAAAAAATATATAATGATTTATTTGACATAAAAAAAGATAAACATATAGAAAAATTATTAGAACGAGATATTATAAAAATAATATATTTGTTATCTAAATATAAAGACAAAAAATAGACTTAAAAAAAATTATTGAACATTATAATAAAGAAAGAATTGAAAAATTACTTGGTTTTTCTAATACAACTATTCAAGATAGTTTTATTTGTGAAAAAGAGACCATGCATTTTACTTATCCAATACAAGAGACATTAAATAGAACAGAAGTGCTTTTCAAAATTACTGGAGAAAAAATGTGGAAAGATATATTTGGTTTTGATTACGAAATATTATATAGTTAAATTATTGTTATCGTACGCAGGCTAATGTATTATAATGCGTATAAAAGCAATGTAGATGAAGAATTTTGTAGTAATTATGAAAACGTTTGGGAAAAGTCTTTGAATTGCTTTTTTACAAAAGAAGAATTTTATTCTTTTTTTAGAAATCCGGATGAACAATTAGATAATATTTTAAAATTAATTTCAATTGATTTTTATGAACAAAACGAAATTAAATTAGCAATAGATCAAGCAGTTTATAACAATAAATTATTTTTAGCTTATGCTATAGGTATTTTACAAAATAGAAATGAATGGGGAACAGAAGAATATGAGTATGTATAAAAACTTGTTCTATTTGTAATAGGATTCATGATATAAATATTAATTGTAAAAGACCATATAGGTATAAAAAAAGATGTAGCTCTGATAGATTTAGAAGCACGTATGAAGGGAAACAAAAAAGAGAAGAGATTAAGAAAAGAGATAGATACTTGTGTTTAGCTTGTTTAAATAATATTAACAATACAAATCATATGTAAAACTATAAAAACTTACAAGTACATCATATAATTTCTATAGAAGAAGATTATGATAAAAGACTTAATAGTACCAATTTAATAACTTTGTGTCCGTGTCATCATAAGATGGCTGAACAAAAAGAAATTAGTTTAGAAGTACTATTAAAATTAGTACCAAAAGAATAACCCCCCCGGAGGGTAGAAGTGTGAAAATAAAATCTTTTTCTCAACCCACAGCCTACCTACATTCACACAATTATAAATTTTCCGTGAGTTTTTTGGAAAATGGTATACCAATTGGATACTTAGATAAGAATAGTATAGATTAGTAAAGTATAGTATAGAATATATATATTTCATGTTGATGAAAAAAAGAATAAGTTTAACACTCATACTCAATTCTTTTAATTTCTAAAGGATTTTCATTAGTAATAAGTAATGCATATTTAACACGTAATAACTTATAGAATTCTGCTTTTACCTTTTCAGAATCTTCTCCGAAATAATTAATTACATCTTTAGCAGAATTATAATGTTGTAGAAAAGAACCTTTATACATAGAATGCGTATAATAGGAATTAGCTATATAATAGGCAATAACTTCAGGTATTATATAATTTTCTAAATATTCGTTATAATTATCTGCAAAAGGTTTAAGTAGTTTTTCAAATTCCTCGTTACTAATATCGCCATTAATATTTTCTCTAATCATATACACCTCCAGTTGATTGTATTAATCACTTAATTATTCTATTATTGCAAGATTTAATTTGGAAATTAAAAAAATTTATAATAAAAGTGATATAAAACTATGAAATATATAATAAAAATTTATTTTTTAAACAGCAATTTATACAAAATGAAGTACTACATTTTAAAAATATAGTACAAATATTTGACAAATATGTTGAAAAGATGTAATATAGTCGTAGAAAGAGGGCGTTATTATGAATGAAAAAGAAGAAAGGTTTATAAGGATTGCTGAAAAAAGGACAAATAAAATATTGGAACAGATAAGATTGTTAAGTAATTGTTCAAATAAAAATAATTATTCTTATGATGATCAACAAGTTGATAAAATTTTTAAAGCTATTGAGAAAGAGTTAGATTTGGCTAAAAAGAAATATATAATGAATAAAGATAAAAATAAATTTAGTTTGAGGTAATGATATGAGTGAAATTGATAAATTAAGAAAAATAAAAGAAATAGATTATGACAGATATGTTGATATAAGTAGTTTAGAAAAAATGGCTGCTTATGCTATCAAATATTTAGAAGACAATCAAGTGAACACAACTTGGACGAATGTAGTTATAGCTACATATAGTTTGTTTCCAAGAAGATTTGCAATTAGTGAAGATTTTTTAGATTTTCCAAATGCTGAAAGAATTAGTAGAACTTTAATGCATCTGGTTCCACCAAAAGGGAGAAACTATGCGATAGGTAGTAGCAAAATTGATTATGCTTTAACACCACTTGGAAGGGAAGTTGCTAATGAAGTTGAAATTATTATTAATAGAGAGGCTACAATAAAAAACAGAAAACAAGAAGTTATTTCTTCAATTAAAACTACACCAATGACAACTTACACTGATGTTAAGAATTCATCAGAATTTAAACAATATTGTGGTAATAATGAATACTCTGTAGATATGATATGGACTTTATACAAAGTAATACCATTTACACAACAAGATAAAATATTAAAAAAATTAGTTAGTGCTTTAAGATTTTCACAGGAATGTGGAGATGTTAAATGTGAAGAATTTATTAGTAAAATGATAAATTCAATTCAAAAGTAGGGAAGTGATTTATATGACAGATGTACAATCTTTTATTATTGAAGATTCAGCCAGAAAAAAACTCATGGATCAAAAAAATATTTTTGGTCAAAATTTTGTAGAAATGCTTGCTGAAATTATTACAAATGCAGATGATAGCTATTCTAGAATAGAAGATAATACTGGAGATTATTCTCCTAAAAAAATTGATATCTATTTTGACAGAAGAAAAGACGAATTTACTGTAGTTGATTTTGCTGAAGGTATAGGTGAAAATGAATTAATAAAAATTTTCAGAAAATATGCAGATGATACTTCTAATACGAATGCAACAAATAAGGTGCGTGGCATGTTTGGTAGAGGTGCCACAGACGTTATGATAGAATCATCATTAGTTGGTAAAGAAAATTTTTTGATATCGTTTAGGGATGATGAATCCACAAGACTTGTGTTTAAGTTTGACGAAAACAATAATAAAACATTTACCAGAGACACATTGACTGAAGAAGAAATAAGATTTTTTAGAAATGAATATAACATTACCGAAAATGGAACGATTGTAAGATTTGGTACAGGAAGAAAATATCCAAAAGATGTTATTGGTGCAATTGAAGATTATTATATGCTAAGATTTATTTTTGATAATGAAAACAGAAAAATAATATTTCATGATTTAAATGAAGAAACAGAAAAACAATTACAAAATGATATGTCTTATTTTGATTATTGTGATGTATTGTGTGAGGAATCATTTGATATTAAATATAAAAATTATAAGTTAAAAGCTAATTTAAAAATAGTAAATAATCCGAACAAAATATCAAATCATTATATTTTGATATATGATGAAAAAAAAGCTGTTTATGATGATTCTAATTTTAACAGAGCCACAGAAGCAGGAATAGATAAGATTGAAGGTAGACTTGAGATAATTAATTTAACAACATTTGCTAAACAAATGATGAATGAATTTGGAGAAACAATAATAACTCCAACTCGTGATGGATTTGAAACGAAAAATGATTTCTATAAAGACTTGAAAAATAAAGTAGACAAATATATTATTAATGCCTGTGCTATGGTATCACAATCAACAGAAAAATCTCAATCAGGTTTAAGAGATAGAAAAGAATGGCGCAATTTCTTTAAAGATATTAATAAATATTTTAAAGATGAATTAGATACAATTATTGATGGTGGTGAGGGCGATACAATAAAAGAACCTCCAGAAGAAGGTATTAAATTTGCTAGAAACAGTATTCCTGTTAAAATTGGTAAACATTACTTAATTAAATTATTGATTAATCCTAATTTAATTACTCTAGGAAGTTTAATTCAAATCCAACATGAAGGTGAATATATAACTCTAGCTCAAGATAAAATTATATTTACTAATAATGGAGGAGAAGAAGTCCCTTCGGTATTAGTTGATATTCTCGGCTTAGAAAATACACCGGAACAACAATTTATTACTGCACATTGTGGAATTTACGAAGCTAATTTATATTATGATGTTAGAGATGAAGAAGTTCACTTGCCAGCATATGGTTTTGATTTTTTTCCAAATGAATTAAGAAAAAAACCAGAGGTTACTAGAACAGCTACAATGTATGTTGATACTAACAAATTTGAAATAGGATCTATTATTGAAATTGAAAACAATAATAGTGAAATTGAATTAGAATATGAGAACATCGTTATAAGCACGGAACAATTAGTAAATGATAATATAGCTAAAATAAGTCTTAATATTTCTGGTGGTATATTAGGTAAAACCTATTATATTAGTGCTATGTTAAATGCTAGAAAAATTGAATTTCCAATTATAGTACAGGAGAAAGATGATACAACAAATAATAAAACAGGTATTATTAATGATATACTTCCAAAAGAATCCCCGGTTAACTATGTACAAAGTTACTACGATAATGATAGAAATATAATCATAGTATCAAATAACGTTGCTAATAAACAACAAATCTCAACTTGGTTAGAAAAGAAAGAATATGCTACTATTGCAGAAAAATTTGCATTCTATAGTATTTTATCAGAAGAGCTTGCTAGAATAATGATAAGAGAAAAAAGTAGAAAAGATAAAATTGCAATATCATCAGATCCAGATGAGTTTTTCAGAGTAATAAGTGAAGAAAAAGATAAAATGTATAAGATGCTTTTAAAATCTTTTGAGGAATAGTAAAATGGTTTTCTATTATTATAATCTAGATACTCTTGTTGAAAGTTATTTTGATAATGTAAGAATTATTAATATTTTACATAATAATGGGATTAAAAATTTATATGATTTGTTTGTGTGTGATATTAATGAAGTATTAAACTCAAATGCATGCGGAAATAAAAGTAAGAGTATTATAGAAGAAACTTTTTATTATTTACAAGCATTAGCAAGAAATAAATTTGATACTACAAAGATATATGAAAAATATGATTATTTATTAAATGATATGATTATTGTTTCAAGAAATTCAGATAACGGAGAATTAAAAACAGAAGTATTATTTAAAAGATTCCTAGAAATATATGAGTTAGAAAAATTATCCCCCAAAGATTTTGTTAATTCAAATATGATAATTCAATTTCTTGAGGTTTATGAGGGTAGTGCACCGTTAGATTATATTAGTCAAGAAACATCAAAATTTAAAAATTATAAAGAAGCTTACGCTTATTTAAATGATATTATTAATAATAATAAAGCCGATAAAGCAAATATTTTTAAAAGATATAATGGTATTTTCGTTGAAAGAGAAACATTAGAAGAAATAGGTAAAGATTTTGGTGTAACAAGAGAAAGAATAAGACAAATTAATAAACGTACTACAGAAAAAATATATAACGCACTAGATACTATATATAGAAAAATAAAAAATACATTTGATAAAGCTTATTACATCCCTTTATCAAATCCAATGTTAAGAATATATTGTGAATATTTATATGAAAGAGGTTTTTTAAAACTAGAAAGAATTTTCGATGAAAAGGTTTATGTTAGAAACGAAGAATTAATAAATATAGTTAATAAAATAGAAATAGCTCTTGAAGAAAATAATGTATATAGTGATGAAATGGATAGAAATGTTTTAAAACTCTTTGAAAAAAAATATTTAATTAAGGATGGTAAAATCCTAAAGAATAATACGTTAATTAATTATGTTCCAATGGTTCTAGATGAAATAGGAAGAGCAGTAAATTTAAATAGTGAAAATGATGTTAATCTGATTTATGACATTTTAGAGCGAGAATATAGTGTAACCACAGAATATAAGGATTCAAGAAATATTGAGAGAGTATTAACAGATACAAGTATATTAATTGATTCAAGGACTTATATTTCCGAAAAATATCAAAAGAAAGCAGATATGACTGAAGTTTTTGAATACATAGAAAAAAGTGAAGTTACAAATGCTCAAATTATTTATTCAACTTTCATAAAATTATGGAATAATATTGATATATATAGTCATGTGGGTGTATATGGATATTTAAAATATTTTTATCCTAATAAATATAATTATGCAGGAAGAAGTTTCCTTATAAATGTAATTGGCAAAAGTACAACTTGGGGGGAGATTGTAATTGATATGATTAAAGAAAAAAAGGCCCCAGTAACGTTTAACTCGGTTAATGAATTATATCCGGCATTAAATAATATGATATGGATAAATCTTGAAGCAAACTTTACTGATTTAATATTTTGGGGAGATAATTCATATTATTGCAATAGTATGTTAAAACTTAGTCCTGAAGATATGAGTTTTATTACTATTTATATTTATAACAATGGAACAGTTACAGATAAAGATTTATATACTTACATATTAAATAATAAGGAGTATATAATTCACGATAATTATTTACATAGCGAAAAACAATTATTAAAATTTATCAAAGTTAAGTTTGATGGGGTTATTAATTATAATTCTGACTTGAGAACTTATTATATATAAAAAAGAAGATTTCTATTAATCTTCTTTTTTTATTATATTTTCAATCTCTTCTCCAATTTTTTCAATAATACCTACAACTAATGCATTACCCATCATAAAATTTCTCTTTTTTTGAGTCATTCCTGTGTTTGTCCAATTATCAGGAAATCCGTTTATTCTTTCACATTCAATAGGTGTTAATAGTCTTGGCTTTTTTGTTCTTAAATCTTCAATAACATGAGTTGTTCGGCTAACGCCACCTTCGCTAGTAAGCATTGTTCTAGCTGGAGCATCTAGGTTGTCAGGGAAAGGCATTGCCCCTTCACTATAGTAATAAGGCTCGCCATTAGGTTTAACTCTTGGTATTTTTTTGCTTCCTTTTAAAAATATAAATTTTTCGATTTGAACATCAGATAAGAAATATTTTTCTTCAACTTCATTTTCTTCTCTAATTTTTCTTAATGGATATACTAAATTATAATCAGCTCTTGTTTTTACTGTATATATACCGCCATCAGCCATAATACCTGCATTATAGAATTCGCATTTAAACATGTTACTAACTTCTATTAGATCCTTATATTCTTTTATACTTGATTTAGTTATTGCTTCATAAGCATCTTTGATAGGGAATTGTTTTACAAATAACCCTTTTTTAAAAATGACATCTCTATCATTTAAGTTTCTCATTTCTTTATAGTAATTGGTAGATTTGTGATATGCAAAAATATAGGTTCTTCTTCTTTTTTGTGGCAGACCATATTCACCAGCATTTATAACTCTCCATTGAACATCATAGCCGTTTTCATAGAAACTCCTTAATATCATTCCGAAATCTCTTCCCCTTTGTTTTGCGGGAGAAAGTAATAATCTATCTACGTTTTCTAACAAAACAAATGGAGGTTGCTTAATAGCTAGGATTTCTTCGATAGCCCACCAAAGGACCCCTTTTTTTCCTTCAATACCTTTGCTATTTGATAATGTTTGCGCTACTGAATAATCTTGGCATGGAAATCCACCAACTAATAAAGTGTGGTCTGGAATTTCTTTTTTATCAACTTCAAATATATCGACATTGCTAACATCTTTAAAACCAAATCTTGTTCCGTAACAAATATATGCATCTTGAGTTTTAGTAGCAGGTTCCCATTGATTTGCCCAAACAAATTTCCAATTTCCGTTTTCTTCAACTTTATTATCTATTAATGTAACCTTATTTAATCCGCATCTAAAACCACCAACACCAGCAAATAGTTCTACACATGTTTTTTTCATTTATATACCTCCTATTTATTGTGAAAAATCGTTATATATATTATAATATAGTTAGTTGTAAAGATCAACCATGCAATTAGTATTATAACTTAATTTTGTTAAAAGATCAACTTTTCTTAATAATATTTTACTATAAATTTGAAATTAAAACAAGATCGAAAGGAGAATTTTGTGAAAAAAGGTAGACATTATTTGGTAGATGAAATTGCTTTTATAGCTCAAACTGCAATTGGAAAATCCTTTAGAGAAATTAGGGATGCAGATATAGTAACGCTTGAAGATGATAAAGTTACTAAAGGATCTTTGGGTGGAATAGTGGAGGAGGCATTATTCGGAATTGAAGCTAACGGTGATTCAGCACCAGATTTTATTGATGCTGGTGTAGAATTAAAAGTAACTCCTTATAAAAAAAATAAAAATAACACTCTTTCTGCAAAAGAAAGATTAGTATTAAATATAATCGATTACATGACTGAATATAAGAATGAATTTTTTTCGAGTCATTTCTGGTATAAAAATAATCTATTAGAAATAATATGGTATCTTCATGAAGATGGTAAAGACAAACTTGATTTAAAAATTACTAATGAAATTTTAATGGATTTATCTGAAAGCGAAGACATTAAGCAAATAGAACAAGACTGGTATACGGTTATAACCAAAATAAAAGAAGGTAAGGCTCATGAAATATCAGAGGGAGATACAATGTATCTTGGGGCTTGTACTAAAGGCGAAAATTCCCTATCATATCGCAGACAACCATTTAGTAATATGATGGCAATGCAAAGAGCATTTTGCTTTAAACAAAGCTATATGACGCAGTTGGTTAGAAAATATATTGGAGATTATTCTAATGTTGAGAAAATATTAACAAATACTGAGCAAACATTTGATGAGTTTGTAAATAATGTAGTTAATAAATATAAGGGTAAAACTCAAAGTGAATTAATGGAATTATTTAATATTGAATCATCCGCTAAAAATATAAACTCTATTATTGTTAGTCGAATGTTTGGGGTTAAAGGTAGCTTAAATGAAACAGAAGAATTTTTAAAAGCTAACATTATCCCAAAGACTGTTAGGATAGAAGAAAATGGAAGAATCAAAGAGTCAATGTCTTTTCCAGCTTTTAAGTATATTGAGATAATAAATCAAGAATGGGAAACATCAGAATTAAGGGAAAGTTTAGAATCGACTAAATATTTATTTTTTGTTTTTAGAATGGATAATAATGAATATGTATTTAAAGGAATTAAATTGTGGAATATGCCGGAATTAGTAATAGATAATGAAGTTCAAATTATGTGGCAAAAAACCGTTGATATTATAAAGAGTGGTAATATAGTGAAATCTATCACTAATGGTATTAGGGAAACTAATTTTCCAGGAGTTGCGCAAAATAAAGTGTGTCATGTTAGACCTCACGCAAGAGATGCACAAGATACATATCCATTACCAGTTGTTGATAAATTAACTGGATTAACAGATTATACTAAACATTGTTTCTGGTTTAATAGGGGTTATTTAGAAGAAATATTAGAAGAGTATATTAATGAATAAAATACATTAATAAGCTGTAAAACTGGATAAAATTATGATATAATATAAATATGAGAATAGAGCATAATTTCATTTTTAATAATGGAATATGCTTTTTTTGATTGGAGGTAACTATGAATAAATTAACTAGAGTTAACGAATATTTAAATGTTTCTGAGAAAGATTTAGAAGAATTGGGTGTTTATAATGGATATGCTAATATAGATTCTGAATTATATATTAATCCAAAATTATTAATAGATTGTGAAATAGATGAATTTAAAAATTCTTATAATAAAATTACCAATCATTTTGAAAAAATAATTGAACTTTTAAGAAAAAGTGAAAAAGCATCAAAAGATGATTTGATGTGGAATCTTGCATTAAAGTTATTTTGTTTTCCTGAACCTAATGGGGTTGCACTGGGTACATCTGGATTATCAATAAATGGAAACGGTTTAAGCGGAGAAACAGCAGAGAGTGCATTATTAAAATTAAAAGAAATGATTGATAACGACATAGATGATCCACAAATTTTTGGGATGTTGGCGCTTATTCAAAAGAATATAGGCGTTGATCGTATAAGTGATATGATAAGCAATATAATATATGATGATTTATTACTTTATACCGAAAATGTTATACAAAAATTAAATATTACATCTTGTGTTGAAGTAGAATATAATAAAAAACAATATAAAATAAAAATTAGAGAAAATGGTTCAAATTTAATACTTATTCCAAAGAAAATATTAAGTAATATTCCACCTTTTGTTGATTATCATTCTATCCAAGATATAATAGATGAAAATGTAAAAATAAAACAACAAATTTACGAGATGTTTTATGAGATAAATAAGAAATTAAAAAAGAAAAAAGTTTCTCAAGTAAACATAAAAGATTTAGATAAAGACCAAGTTTATGAGATTATTAATAAATTTAATTTACATAGAATAATTTTAGATGCAAGTTCTAATATTAATGTAGAACCTTATGATTTTGAAACAGATGTTGAGGGCATTCATAAACCGATAGAAAAGATAACAAATTTAATTGCAAAAAAGGAACAACAAGTTTTAGGTAATATTTTAAAAATGAGAAATGAAAATTTTTCTGAGTTAGTAGAAGATTTAATTAACAATTATAAGTTTATTATTGAAAATAAAGGATTAAATCAAGACTTATATCATAAAGTTCCTACAAAAACAGGTAAATATTATTATAGACCTAAACATGAAGGTGTATCTCATCGCTTATTCATTGCTACATTAGAAAATACAAAACAAATTTTTAACTATGATTATACTTACGAACCTAAATCTTCAAACGGAGAAGTAGATTTTAGATTTTATCGTAATGGTGAAGTTATTGTAGTTGAATTTAAACTAAGTACTAACAAGTTAAAAGATGGATATGATAAACAATTAGTTGAATATATGAAAAGAGAAAAGAGTGATAAAGGGTATTATGTGATAATTAAAGTAAAAGATGATAACGCAATTGATAATTTTCTAAAAAATACAAAAATCACAAATAATAGACCTATTGTAGTAGTAGATGGATTATTAAAATCTAGTCCATCACATTTGCACTCTGAAGAATCGGAGGAAATGTAAATGAAGAAATTTATGTTTGATTTAATAGCATCACCATTATCATTGTTTGAAAATCAACTTTACAATTATGTTGCCATGGCAATTATAGGATTTATAGCATTTAAAATAGCTTTTAGTACGGTTGGAGATTTAGGATTAAGAGGAGAGGCCGGTTCAATAGCCCATTGGATAATAAGATTTTTTGTTTTTGTATTTATATGGTTTATATGTTGTGTGGCAATTACCTTAATTACATTTATTATTAACAACTGGATTATTATTACGATTAGTGCTATATTGCTATTAGTAATATACACTTTAAAGATATATGCAAATAAGAATCCAGAAAGCATATTAAACAAAAAAATATTATAGGAACCGTTTTGAATGTAGATTTTTATGTCAGGAACCACATAGGAACCGATATACTAATTTATAGGGGTATTAGTCAACAAAAGTAGGATAAATTAGTGATGTTTAAAACGAAAATAACATTGCTTAACACACAGAACAATCGTTTGGCTGAGCCCCCTGAAGAGAGCAGAGAGTCTCTCATTTTTGTTTATATTAAAGTTTTTAAAAACACTTAAGATATAAATTTAAAATAAGTTAATATTTTCTATGACAAACTTACTAATAATTACATTTTTATCAGTAAATTATTAAAGGTACAAAAGTGCAAATAATGATTTCTAAAGTGCAAAAATTGCACTTTGAAATTTCTTTTTTTATGTATTAAACTGACAAATAGTAACTTTTTTGTTATAATGTTATTAATGGAGGTGCTAAGATGTCTGAGAGAGAATTAGATTCAAGTATAAACAATTATATTGAAACAGAAACACCTAAAAACTATGTAAAACAATTAGCATGGGATATGGCTATTGGACTTCAAGAAGTTGATAACTTAAAACCTTCTAAGTATTTAGAAAAATTGTTACAAGAAAACGTAACAGGTGAAAAAACAATTTATGAAGTTGAACATGAATTAAAGCAATATTATGTAGAAAAAGATAAAACAGATAAAACAATTCAAGATGAATTTGAATGTGATTTAGTTTCTACTAGAATAGTTCAATTATTGAGTATTGATAATTTTGAACTATCAGTAGACTATATAAAATATATTCATGAATATTTATTTAAAGATATTTATGAATTTGCAGGTGAATTTAGAAAAATAGATTTTTCTAAACATGAAAGAATATTAAATAATGATTCAGTTGCATACGGAGATTGTAAATTATTAGAACAATCATTAGATTATGATATATCATTAGAAAAAACTAAAAATTATAGTGAAATGAACATAGTTGATGTAATTAATAATATAACTAATTTTACTTCAAATATATGGCAAATACATCCGTTTAGAGAAGGCAATACTAGAACTACTGCATTATTTATAGAAAAGTATTTAATATCACTTGGATATGATGTAGATAACACTATGTTCAAAGAAAAATCTGTATATTATAGAAATGCATTAGTAAGAAGTAATTATTTTAATAATTATTTAAATATAAAACAAGATAATAGTTTCTTAATTAAATTTTATGAAAATTTATTATTAGGTAAAAATAATAATTTACATTCAAGAGATTTAATTATAGAAGAATTATTTAATAAAGAAAATTAAAAGAGGTGCCAGTACAGGCTTATTAATTTAATAAGTTTTTGTATTGGTGTTTTTATTAAAAATAACTAATTTAAAGGTAAAAAAAAGGATCAAGAAAAATTAATTGTTTTATTAGAATTGTAAATGAATAATAAAAACATAAAACACTCTATCAAACAACAAAAAGAAAGGAAATTACTATGGATAAAGATATTAAACCATATAAACAAAGAGGCGAGACTTGTGCCATAGCGTGTTTAATGATGGCTTTAGAATATTATAAAAAGATTGAAAAAGCTAATTGGTATGTAAATTTATCTAAAAAAGGTTTAAATACAACAATATATCATTCAGAAAAAGATTGTTTTACAAACAAAAATAAAGCATTATCTGATTTAGATTTTGAGTATGCGATGAAAGAATATAAAGAATATTTGAATATTGCTAAATCATTAGGTACAGAAATAAAAAATGGCATAATTATAAACACAGAGTTAATAAAAGAAGAATTGAAAAAAGATAATTTAGTTATTTTAGCAGGAAAATTGTCAGGTGGATATCACGCAATTCTAATTTCAGGATATGATAATAATAAATTCATAGTTTGTGACCCTCTTTACAAAAATAAACAAGAAAAAACAGAAACAGAATTAGAAAAATTTATGAATACAGGAATTGGTAAATGGTTTATTAGTGTAAACAATAAAAAAGTATATTAGAAATAAAAAATAGGTGAATTATGAAAAAATTATATATTGTCCGTCATGGTCAAACTGATTGGAATGTACAAAAATTATTACAAGGTAAAACAGACATAGAATTAAATGAAGAAGGAATTAAACAAGCTAAAGAATTAGCTAAAGTAATAGACTTAGATAAAATAGATATTTGTATTTGCTCCCCTTTAAAAAGAACTAGAAAAACAGCTGAACTAATTGTAGGTGATAAAGTACCTATTGTTTATGATGAATTAGTTCTTGAAAGAGATTTTGGCAATTATGAAGGGAACCCTATTATATTTGATTTAATTGCTAAACAATGGGACTACAAAATAAATGATAGAGAAGAAGGCATAGAACCAGTACAAGATTGTTTAAAAAGAGCAAAGAAATTTTTAAATAAAATTAATAATGAATATAAAAATAAAAATATATTAATAGTCTCACATGGAAGCTTTATTAAAGCATTACACTTTAATTTAATAGGATACAATGAGAATACTGATTTATTATCATTTAATCCTAAAAATGCATTGATTTATGAATACGAAATAGAATAATTATGGGCCTGTAACATTATCGCATTAATTAAAAGATTTTAATATAATTTAAATTTAACTTTAAAATCTGTTATAATTAACTTAGGTGATAAAAATGATAAAAGTAGTCGCAGCATTAATAGAAAAAGATGATAAAATTCTTATTGCCAAACGTTCTACTGGAGATGAATATGTATTTGGTAAATGGGAATTTCCTGGCGGCAAAGTAGAACCCAATGAAAGTGAATTAACTGCTATAGAAAGAGAAATATTAGAAGAGTTTGAACTAAAAGTTAAAGCTAAAGAATTTATAACAAATAATGTTTGTATTTATCCTACAAAAACAGTTGATTTAAGATTATATAGATGTGATTATATAAATGGAGAATTTAAGTTACATGATCATTCAGAATATAAATGGGTTAAGAAAGAAGAAATAATGAATTATGATTTAGCACCTGCTGATATACCACTTGCAAATTATATTAGAACACAAAACAATTAACTACCAAATGGTAGTTTTTTTTACAAAATAAAATTTTGTGTTATAATATATCGCAGGTGGTTTTATGTCTAAGGAGACATTTAGTGAAAAAATAAGTGAATCAATGTATAGAAAAACAAAAGCTATTGAGTATATTTACCCTAATATATTTTTAGAACATGACGATAATTTTGAAATAGCATTATGTTTAGCATACATGACGCTATCAAAAGAAAAGATAATAGATAAAGATATAAAGAGTAAAGATAGATTAGCAAGATTAACCGAGCATGTAGATATGTCGGAAATTAATAAACTATTTACTCCAGGCTTTGCCATTGAAATGCCAAATATAATATTTGCTAAAGAAAATAATTATTTATGGATTTTAGATAATATTAGAGATTCTATAATGCATGGTGTATTTGATATAGATGAAGAAAGAAAATGTTTCATAATTAATAACACCCAATTTGATAGAGAGCTAAGTGCTGAAATACCTTTTTCTTGGTTTATCGCATATGCAAAAAACGATATATTAAGTAAAAAAACTACAGATAAATATACAATAAAAGGTTTTTATTATAATAAAAATAAAAGTAATAAAAGAAATTTAGAAACGAAAAAAGAACTAGTATCTAACATTTTGTATAGAGTAAATATAACTGGTACATCATTCAATAATAAAAAGATAAAAACTAGAATAATTGAACTATTTGAATTATATTCTAAGAGTGATATAAGTAATGAAGATGTTGAAAAGTATAGAAGCAATATAGAAAAAGAAATAATTAAATATAATGAGAAATATTTAGTATCATTTTATATAGCACGAGAAGAAATAAAAAAAGTTGTTGAAAAAGAATTCCCTGGAGTAACAATTGATATTATATTGGATAACAGGAAATATCGATTTATTAATAAAACTTTAAAAAGATTACCTAAAAACTATACAGATTATGATTTAATGTATAATTCATTTAACAAAGAAGCATCACCTAAAGGTATGATGCTACTAGAATATTTAACTAATATAATTGAGGCTTTAGATAATAAAGATATAAAAGAATTAAGTATTAATGAAGGCTATAATGAAAGAATTAAATTATTTAATTTTATATTAAATGGAGATAACATAGACTACAATAATATTAAAAATAAAAATATGCTTTTAGAACAAAATTTAAATATATTAAGATCAATATGTTTAAATGTATATGGTTTAGCAACTCTTGTTATCAATCATGAAACATTATATAACAATCATTTCTTAAATGAACATCCATCAAAATATAATATTAAAGCTTGTATAAAAAGACCTTTTATTGAATATGTAACAAAAAGAAAAAGTTTATTACTAAAAATACTAGAAATAGATTTAAGACTTTTTGAAAAAAACGAACAATATAGTAAATGTCAAAATGAAACAGGTAAACAAAAGATACAATCAACTATTAATGCTTTAAATAATGTTAAACTAACTTATCAAAATGAATTAGCTAATTTACAAACAATAACTGGCTATGAGCCAGTATTAGTAGGAGATGTAAATTACGAAAAAAAACAAGAATTAGAAAATATAATAAGAGTTTATTTTAATCATTTTTATAATGCTCAAACTATAGAAGTAAAGAAAAAAATATATAAAATAATTAATAATCTATTAACAAAACAAATAGAAGAAGAATCAAAATATACATTTAGTCAATGTAGTAATATGAAAGATGTTTTAGAAATAATTAGAAATAGTTTTTCACACATAGGAAGAATAAGAATGAAAAAAAATAGAGGAACTAATACTATTATTAAATTAAATGATTATGACAACAATAATGAAAAGAGTGGAGAAGTAAACTGTGAATATATGGATTTGATACAAGTCTTAAATGCTCCTTATAATCAAGAAGAAATAAAAAGATGAACATAATAATCGTTCATCTATTTTTGTTCATAAAAGTTTTCAATCGAAATTAAAGCTCTTTTAATTCTATCTGTAGTAAAAGGTTTATTTAAAACATCTAGTATTGGATAAGTAAAAGCTTTTTTTATAGTTTCTTCTGAATCATCACCAGTGATAATAATTACTGGTATTTTTTCTATTAATTCATTTTCTTTTAAATAAGATAATACTTCAAAACCATTTTTAGTAGGCATATTAATATCTAAAAATAATGCATATATATCATTTAATTTAATATGTTTAATAGCGTCTCTACCATCATTGGCTCTAAGTATATTATAATCGTCATTTATATTATCTTGCATAAAGTTAATCATAATATTTGAATCATCCGCAATAATTATATTTTTTTTAATAACATCTGTTTCTGTACTATTGAAATATTCATTTAAAAGCTTTTCTATTTTAGAAATAGTATTTTTTAAATCATCAAAGTTATTATTTATAAAATCTATATCGTTTGCTTTTCCTTTTAATTCATGTTCATAAAATACTTCAGCATCTTTCATAAAACCTAAGTATTTAGCTTCACTTTTAATACTATGAGCAATAATAGCATAATTACTACAATCTTTATTATTTTTATAATATTCCAAGTTTTCAAGTTTTTCTTTAAATGAATCTTTAAATTCTTTTAAACTTTCTTCATATGATTCCATATCTCCCCAAAACTCTAAACTCTCATTCACTAAAACATTATTTTTAATTAATAAATCTACTTTTCCCATTTTTTATTTTCCTCCTAAATGTTTATTTAGTACTTTATTTAATTGATATCTATCAATAGGTTTTGATAAATAATCATCAAATCCAGCATTTAAATATTTTTCATCTTGACCTTCAATTGCATCGGCAGTTAAAGCAATAACCGGTATATCAAAACCTTCATGTTCTTTTAATCTTCTAAGTGTTTCGATACCATTCATCTTAGGCATCATAATATCCATAAAAATCAAATCAAAAGTACTAGTTTCACATTTTTCTAAAGCTTCATAACCACTTTCTGCTAAAACAATATTAAAGTTGTAAGGTTTTAATATATTTTGAGCAACTTTAAGATTAATTTTAGAATCATCAACAATTAATATTTTCATACCTTTATGTAAAGAGTAATCAATTTCTATTTCTTCAGTTTTACTTTCTGGGATTTCCATGCTTATAATATCTTGTTCTAAATATACTCTAAAAGTAGAACCTTCACCATAGTTACTAGCTACATTAATTCTACCACCCATCATTTCGGTTAAACTTTTTGTTATTGCAAGACCTAAACCAGTACCTTCTGAAGTAGTGTTTTTATCTTCATCAAATCTTTGGAATTTATTAAACAGTTTATCCATATCTTCTTTTTTAATACCACGTCCAGTATCTTTAACTGAAATATTTAGTAAGCATTTATTAGATTCAATTCTATTTATACAAGATATGTTAAATACTATTTCACCTTTTTCCGTATATTTAACAGCATTAGTTAAAATATTTAAAATAATTTGTTTTAATTTACCAACATCACCTTTTAACACTCCAGGCAAATCTTTTGGAACATCCATTTTAAATTGAATATCTTTTGTACCAATTCTAGGTACTACAAGTTTTTGTAGTGAATTAAATACTTCTCTAGGATTATATTCTACAGAAACTATATCCATTCTATTAGCTTCTATTTTTGAAATGTCTAAAATACCATTAACTATATCTAATAAGTTATGTGAAGCATCAACTATATCTTTAGCAAATCCTTTAGAATCATCATCTAACTTAGGAGCTTCAAGTAGACATTCACTAAAACCTACAATCGCATTTAATGGAGTTCTAATTTCATGAGACATATTAGATAAGAATTCTGATTTGGCTTGATTAGCTTTTTCAGCTTGATCTTTAGCTAGATTAAGCTCTTTAATAATTTTTAAATCTGGATTTTCAATAGTAAAATACATTATAATAACTACTAAACATAATAGAAAATTTATTAAAAATAAATCAGGAAAAAAGTTTTGAACAAAGAAGTTTACAATCATTAAACCAACAAAAGCATATAATGGTTTAGTTTTATTTTTAGCAATATTTTTTCTATATCTAATCGCAACATATAATGAATAACCTATTAATAAGAATGTTAAAAGATAAGTTAAATTAACAGATAATCCTTGAGGAACAATTACTCCATCCATTTCTAAAAAGTTAACTGGAAGTATTAATATAAAGGGAACAAATATAACAAAAAGAAATAAAAACACATAAAAAGTATTAGTTAACATTTTAGTTTTATTCTTTTTAGATACACTAATAGATTTTATATAGAAGGAAAATAATAAAACCCATGATACAAAATAAACAAATACTAGTTTTGAAGTAATCATATAAATAAAATCTTTATAATCAAATCCACAATTATATAAGACAGATGTTAATATATCTAAAGATAAACCTACAGTAGTTAAAATAAGTAAAAGCTTATATATGGAAGTTTCAATATTTTTAACTCTTTCTTTAGAAAAAAATACAATCATCAAAATAATAATAAAACAAAGCCCACTAATTGAAAAATATAACCCCATATTTACACATCCTTACTATTATCTAAATTTTAACACATATAACAATCATTTTCAATTAAAAAAGAGACATTAATATCCCTTTCTAACTAAAGTTAAACCTTCGTTTTTCTTATATAATTCTAAATCTTGTTGTTCCAAAATAGTTGCATTAATTTTTCCGTTATCAGTTCTAGGTAGTGGAGTATAAGTATATTCAATATATCCAGCTAGTGCGCTAGAACCTAAAGTACCTTCAATTAAAACATCTATTTTATTTTTTAATATTTCAACATTACAATTTTCATCTATTAAACTAATATGATATTTTGGTAGATATTGATATTTATCATCAGGTATTTTAGTTACAGCAACTTCTCTAATTTCTGGAAACCGTAATAATAATGCTTCAATTTGTTCCGGATAAATATTATCAACACCCGATACAAAGTTTCTCTTTTTTCTACCAGCAAATTTAAATTCATTATTATTTATACCACAACGGATAACTAAATCTCCAGTAGAGTACCATCTTTTGCCGTTTTCATCATTAATAAATACTTTATTAGTTTCATTAATATTATCATGATAACCAAGCATCATACCCGGCCCACTAACAATAAGCAAACCAACTTCACCAACAGGTAATTCTTCAAGGTTATATTTTGCATTTGGATTAAAGCTCTCAAATATTTTTGGATCAACAACTTTTGATTCAACAAATGGTATTGCAAATCCTACAGTACCTGGAGTATTTTTACCACCCATATTAACATGAGTTGGAGCCCACATTTCAGTTAAACCTAAACCATCCCCAATATAAGCACTTGAGCCGCCAATTCTTAATGCTTCCTCTGCTTGTTTTCTTTTTTCTGGTTTAAACATTTCGCCACCAGATAAAGGCTGGATTAATTCGCTTAAACTTCCTGGCTTAATATTAGGATTACCTATTAATGATTCCCAGTGAATAGGGCCACCCATTGCGCCATGCGCTTTTGTTCTAGCTAATTCATCATAAAATTTATTAGGTAAAGCATTTAGAGTTAAAGCAAATTGTAAATTTTTACATAAAGCATAGTGTAAAACTAATCTTCCAAAAACCATATGTCCAAAAGGGATATTACCTAAATGAGTCATACCCGGCTCTAATATTAAAACATTATCTAAAGCTTTAACTACAGAGTTTAAACCGTTTCCATTTAAGTCAACACCTTTATGAACACCACTGGAACCACCTGTAAACATAATATCAGTTACTTGAGTAGGATCAAATTCTCCTAATTTTGCATCAACATATTTTCCATTTTTAACAATACTTTTTAAATTATGATCTAAGCCAAAAAGTTTATTACCTTTTTTTAACTGCATAGCACTATAACCAAGCTTAACAATTGGATTACTAACTGACTCTAAAGGAGAATAAAGAATAGGTGTAATGTTTAATGCTTCACAACTATTTTTAAATTTATCATAAAACATATCAACAGAAATAATTTTTTGTGGTCTAACCATTTCTATATCTCTTTGCATTTTATATTCGTTATTCAAAGGACTTAAACCAACTACAGTAGCCCCAATTCTATCTAAAGCATAAAGAAGATAAACTGATTCTGGTGTATTAACTACACATACCCCAATAACGTCACCTTGTCTAATTCCGTTGCTATATAAAGCTCTAGTATATTCATCTATTCTTTGATGCAATTCTTCATAAGTTATTCTTCTTTTATCAAAAGTAAGCGCAATTTCATTCATATAATCTTTATTTCTTTCATATAAAAAATCATATTTAGAAGAGTTAGGTAATTCAGTTTCAACTTCTTTACCAGTATAATTATCAACAAATTTTATTTTTTTATTTTCCATAAATACCTCCCTGTATATAAATATTATAAATTAATGAATATTTTAAAGTCAAACAAAATAACAAACTTTTATTAAAAAGTACTTGCATTTATAATATAAAGTGTTATAATGAATAGCAATATAAGTTTGAAAGGGCGATGTTTATGAAACATTTAAAAACTATTCATTCTATATATGATACAAAAAAAGTTTTAACATGCTTCTGCTGCTGTGTTCTTTCAACTGTAAAAATAACTGCGACTAAATAGATTGATTCTGTTTGGTCGCTTTTTTGTTAGGAGTGAGGAATATGAGTAATTTAACAATTGATGATTTAATGCAGTTAGTCAGTAATTATAGTACTGAAGAAAAAAAACAAATATTAAAGGCTTACAAACTAGCCTGTGAATTACATCATGGCCAAATGCGTGAAAGTGGAGAACCATATATAATTCATCCACTTAGTGTTGCCTATATTTTAGCAGAAATGCACGCTGATGCTGATACTATTAGTGCTGGCCTATTACATGATACCATTGAAGATAGTGATATTACAAAAGAAGATTTAAGAGAAATGTTTAATAAAGATGTAGCGACTTTAGTAGATGGAGTTACAAAATTAGCTAAAATGAATTTTTCGTCTAAAGAAGATAAGAATGCTGCGAATACTAGAAAGATAATAACAAGTATTACCGATGATGTAAGAATAATTATTATTAAACTAGCAGACAGACTACATAATATGAAAACCTTAGAACACAAAAAAAAGTTTAAACAAAAAGAAAATGCATTAGAAACAATGGAAGTATTTGTTCCTCTAGCATACTACATCGGTGCATATAGATTGAAAAGTGAATTAGAAGATTTATCACTTAAATATTTAAAACCAGAAGCATATCAAAATATAAGTGAAAAAATAGAGATTATTACCAAAGAAAATGATGAATGGTTAAAAGAAATGCTATATAAAATAAAAGTATTATTAGAAGAAAAAAACATTCCTAATGAAATAAAATTTAGAGTAAAAAATGTTTATGGAGTATATAAAAAATTAGAACACGGATTAAGATTAAATGATATCCATGATTTATTTGCTATAAAAATAATGGTTAAAGAAATAGATGATTGTTATTTAACGTTATCTAATGTTCATAGATTATACAATCCAATAAATAGAAAATTTAAAGATTACATATGTAACCCTAAAACAAATATGTATCAAAGCTTACATACAACAGTATTTGCGCCTAATGATACATTAGTCCAAACTCAAATAAGAACATTTGACATGGATAAAATAGATAATTTTGGTCTAACAGCCTACTGGGATATACATAATGAAGAAGCAAGAAATGTTATGCAACAAACTTTAAGAGAAAAGTATCAATTTTTCAAATCACTTGTAGAAATAAATAGAGTATTTGGTGATAATAAAGAATTTATAAATCAAATAAAAAAAGAATTATTTGGAGGGCAAATCTATGTATATACAACAGATGGAGATATAAAAGAATTTCCTGTTGGAGCAACACTAATAGATTTTGCTTATGAAATTCATACAGACATAGGAAATACTTTAATAGGTGGATATGTAAATGATGAATATGTAGGAGTAGATCATGTATTACATAATCAAGATAGAGTTAAAGCAGTAACAAATGATTTAGCATTCGGACCAAAACCCGAATGGGAGAGTATTGCAGTAACGACAAAAGCTAAAAGAAGAATAAGAGAATTTAATAGAAAATAAAAGAAAAGAGGTAAATAATGAAAATTGAAAAAATAAAAAAAGGTGATAAAGTAGCAATAGTGAGTTTATCAAGTGGTATTTTAGGAGAAGAATTTATTAAACACGAATTAGAAATAGGACTTAAAAGATTAAAAGATTATGGACTTATTCCAGTTATAATGCCTAATTCATTAAAGGGTGTTGAGTATATCAAAGAGCATCCAGAAGCTAGAGCAGAAGATTTAAAAAAATCTTTTATAGACCCAGATATTAAAATGGTTATTACAGCAATTGGAGGAAATGATACATATAAAACTATACCATATTTAATGGAAGATAAAGAATTTATAGAAACTGTAAAAAACAACCCAAAAATATTTATTGGATTTTCTGATACCACAGTTAATCATCTTATGCTTAACAAAATAGGAATACCTACTTTTTATGGACCAGCCTTTTTAGTAGATATATGTGAGTTAGATAATAATATGTTGCCATATACCGAAAAGTATTTTTCTATGTTTTTCGAAGACATAAACGAATATGAAATTGCAATAAGTGATTATTGGTATTTAGATAGAACCGATTATAGTGAAAAGGCAATCGGAGTGCCAAGAACAAAAATGCAAGAAAAACATGACTTTGAATTAATAAATGGAAATGGTATTAAAACAGGAAAATTATTTGGAGGGTGTATAGAATCATTATATGATTTATTAACTGGAGAGCGTTATGGTGAAGAAAATATAATTGCAGAAAAATATGAATTAATACCTTCAACAGAAGATTTTAAGGACAAAATATTATTTATAGAGACTTCAGAAGAAAAAGCCACTCCTGAAAAACTTGAAAAAATGCTAGAAGAATTTAAAAAAAGAAATATATTTAGTAGTGTTCAAGGAATATTAGTTGGCAAACCTTGTGACGAAGTATATTATGAAGAATATAAAGAAGTATACAAAAAAGTATTTAAAGGCTTAGACACTCCAGTGCTTTATAATATAAATTTTGGCCATTCATATCCTAAATGTATTATCCCTTACGATGCCATGGCTACAATAGATTTTGATAATAAAAAAATATCTGTGGATTTAAAAAATATATATGAGTTGGAAGATAATCATAAAAAAGTACTAACAAAAAACAATTAAATTGTTTAAAAAGGAGTAGAAAAAATGCATAGTGTATTTTTATCAAAAGCAGAAATAGGATTTTCGATTATTAAAGAAAGATTAAAAGAAATTGTTGATATAAACTCAAAAGTTGTGATAATACCATGGAGTTTTCCTATAGAAACAGATGAATTCGGTGTAGAAGAATACTACAAAAATAAAATAGAACCAAAGTATACAAAGCAATTATTAGAAATGGGAATTAAAGAAAAAAATATAAAATACTTAAACTGTTATAAAGATTCATTAGAATATATGAAAAAAGAAATTAATTCATCAGATATTTTAGTACTAACTGGAGGTAATCCAGAAATGTTTTATAATAAAGTAGAATCTTGTGGTTTATTAGATACACTAAAGAATTATAAAAAAATTATTATAGGTTCATCAGCAGGAACAGAATTACAATTAGAAGATTATTTTATAACTGCTAAAAATAATTATTATAAAAAGTTTGATTGGTATAAAGGTTTTGGAATAATTAATAATACATTTTTTACGGATGTACACTCTATTAATGATGAAGAATATTTAGAACAATTAAAAAATATAACAAAAAATAAAAAGAAAGATGTTTATGCAATATTTGATGATGGTGCTATAATTTATAATAGAATTTCTAATCAAATAGAAACGTATGGCAACGTAATAAAATATTCATATAAAGATGTTATGTAAGAATAAAATTGAAAAGGAGGATTATATGAAAGTATTTTTAAATGGTGGGGGCTGTGGAAAACAAACAATTGAAACATATAAAGTAATAAATAAAATAATAGACCATACTAAACCGGTGTTATATATCCCATTAGCTATGGACGAAACTGGTCACCCATATGACGATTGTTATAAATGGATTAATGAAGAAATTTCTGTTATTGACATTCCAAATATTGAGATGGTTAGAACGTTTAATGAACTATATGAAAAAGATTTTAATAATTATTCAATGATATATATAGGTGGAGGAAATACCTATAAATTATTAAAAGGAATTAAAGAAAGTAATTCTTTTAATAAATTCAAAGATTACATTATAAATGATGGAATAATATATGGTAGTTCTGCAGGTTCGGTTATTTTTGGTAAAGATATTAACAGCATAGAAATAATGGATAACAATGATGTTTCATTAGAAGATACTAAAGGGTTTGATATATTAGATGGTAAATCTATATTTGTTCACTATATCAATTATAGATCTAAATTTACTGAAGAAGAAAATAAACAACTAGCTAAAAAATATACTGATTTTTTAATAAAGTACACAACTAATAATGAACGAGTTATAGCATTTCCTGAAGAAAACTCTATTTTTATAGATGGAGACAATTTTAAAATGATTGGTAAATCACCATATTATATATTTGAAAATGGTACTAAAGAAAAAATAGATGTAAATAACAATTAACAAGGTAACGCAAGTTATCTTTTTCTATACTTTAAAATGATTTTAATGTATGCTATACTTATAATTGGAGGACAATATGAAATTAGAAAATAAAACTGCAATAATTACCGGTGGGGCAATGGGTATAGGAAAAGGAATAGTAAGTGTATTCTTAAAATATGGAGCAAATGTAATCATACTTGATTATAATGAAAAATTAAAAGACACATTAAATGAATTTAATGCTATATATCCAGGTAAAATAAATGGATTTATCGTAGATGTTAGTAAAAAAGAAGTAATTGAAGCCTGTAAAAACGAAATTGAAAAAAGATATGACAAAATAGATATTATTGTTAACAATGCTGGGGTATGTAAATTAGAAACATTTGAAAATATGTCAGACGAATTAAGAGATTTCCATTTTAACATTAATATATTAGGAACTTGGAATGTAACTAAATTATTTTTACCATTAATGAAAAAAACGGGTAAAGGAGCAATTGTTAATTTATCAAGTGTAACAGGTCCAATGGTAGCAGACCCAGGAGAAGTAGCTTATGCTGCATCTAAAGGAGCAGTACTTGGATTCACAAAAAGTTTAGCAAGAGAACTAGTTGATTATGGAATAAGAGTAAATGCTATTCAACCAGGATATGTAAGAACACCTCTTATAGATACTATGGCAGTTGATTCAGATAAAGAAAATCCGAATTCTGTTATTGATAGTATAGCAGCTGCAATCCCTATGAAACGTATGGCAAATCCTGAAGAAGTTGGAGAACTAGCAGCATTCTTAGCTAGTGATGAATCAAGTTATATAATTGGACAAGGAATAGTAATTGATGGAGGCTCAACTTTACCAGAAACAAGTTCAATGGGAGTATAACATGGAATTAAGTAAAGTAATATACGATAGACGTAGTATAAGACATTTTAATGACAAAAAATTAGATAATGACTTAATTAAAGATATATTAGAACACGCTATAAAATCTCCATCAGCTCATAATAGACAACCATGGAATTTTGTAGTATTAACTGATCAATCTAAAAAAGAAGAAGTAGCAAATATTTTAGAAACTAACACAGGGGACTATACAAAGCTAACATGTGATGCCATTAAAGATTCAAGTGCATTTATATTGGTTTTTGCAGATATAGAAGATGATGTAATGGACATCCAATCAGTTGGAGCATGTATAGAAAATATGATACTTAGAGCTACTGATTTAGGAATTGGTTCATTATGGGTTGGCTATATTGTAAAAGTAGAAAAAGAATTACAAAAGTTATTTAATAAAGATAAAAAATTAATTGCAGGGGTAGCTTTAGGATATACAGATACAAATCCTAAAGAAAGGCCTAGAAAAACTTTAGAAGAAGTATTAGAGTGGTATTAAACTATTAGTGATAAAAACTAATAGTTTTTTAAACAAAAATAATATTCAAAAAATAATTATTTTGATATAATGTATTAGCACTATAAAGGATTTGATAAAATGAATAGATATGAAAGCACAAGAAAAGTAGGCATATTTGGAATAATAGGCAATGTATTTTTAGTTATAATAAAATTCTCAGTGTCATTAGTAAGCCATAGCCAAGCTTTGCTTGCGGATGCTATAAATTCTGCAGGAGATATATTTTCGTCTATTATGACTGCTATAGGAAACAAAATAGCCAGTACTCCGCATGATGAAGATCATAATTTTGGCCATGGTAAAGCTGAATATATATTTTCTTTAATAATAAGTATATTTATGTTATTTATAGCCTCAAAAATATTAATAGATTCAATAATATCAATAATTACTAAAAAAGTGTTTATATTCTCATATTTTTTAGTAATAGTATGTATGTTAACAATTATTACTAAATTTATATTATATATATACTGTAAAAAAGTATATAAATCACATCAAAATATATTAGTAAAAGCTAGTATGAAAGATCATCGTAATGATATGTTGTTAACGTTTGGTACTTTAATTTCAGTCTTATTAGGCAACTATGGTTTATATTTTTTTGATGGTATATTCGGTTCTATAATTTCTTTATACATAATGTATAGTGGAATAGGAATATTTTTAGAAAGTTATAAAATCCTTATGGATGTATCCCTAGTTAAAGCAGAAAAAGAAAATATAATAAGTTATATTTTGAAAAACAAACAAATAAAAAGTGTTAATGATTTTAACACAGTAGCTATAGGATATAAATATATAGCAATATTAACAATAGATGTTGATGGTAATTTAAATACATTTGATTCTCATGTTATCGCAGATAATTTAGAAAAAAGTATTCCTAAAGAATTTAAAAAAATATCAAAAGTGATAGTTCATGTAAATCCGATAAAAATTGATAAAGAATAATAATTGTATTTAACAAAAAACTATGATAAACTTATTTTAGTAGAGCGTTAGAAACTCTAATGCCTACTTAAATTACTTTGAGAAGACATTAACTTCTATTTTATCCATATGGATATAAATATTAGTTGATGTCGTTTTATTTTGTCTACAAAATAGACTTTTTATAAATGTAAGAATTGCTTCTTTCATTAACCAGAAAACTCCTTTCTGTGAGCAACCACACCCCTGTACTAGCAAAGGAGGTAACCCAATAGAAATTTGCCTTTTGGTAGACATCAGTTCTAACGCTCAAGTTAATATTCTAAAAATAAAAGTCATAAATATCAAGAAAAACCGTTCGACACTTTTCGACAGTCAAGTAATTATCAATAGAAATTAAATTAAATTCATGTTAAAATTTAAAGACAAAACAAAAATAATATGATAAAATATTTTTAGTTATGTAATAATTTTATAAAGAGGTGTAGCATAAATGGCAAAAGTAATATCATTAGTAAATCAAAAGGGTGGAGTTGGTAAAACCACTACAAGCATAAATTTAGCTGCAGCTTTGGGAGTAGAAGGGAAAAAAACACTTTTAATAGACCTTGATCCACAAAGAAATGCTACTACTGGACTAGGATTTTCAAATGGTGATTACAAGCATGATGTATATGAAGTTTTAGCGGGAGTTTGCAGTATTAAAGAAGCTATAAAAAAAACTAAATTTAAAAATTTATCAATTTTACCATCGACAATTAATTTAGCGGGAATTGATGTAGAATTTGTAAAAAAAATGTTAGAAGATCCTGAATTTCACCAAAATGAACAATTAAGATTAGCGATAGAAGAAATAAAAGACGTATATGACTATGTAATTATAGATTGTCAGCCAGCTTTAGGTTTAGCAACTATGAATGCCTTAGTAGCAAGTGATTCAGTAATTATTCCAGTACAATGTGAATTCTTTGCATTAGAGGGAATTACTCAATTATTAAATTCAATTATAATGGTTCAATCTAGTATGAATCCAAATTTACGTATTGAAGGTGTATTACTAACAATGTTAGATGGAAGAACAATAATAGGGTTAGAAGTTATTGAAGAAGTAAGAAAATACTTTAAAGACAAAGTATTTAATACAATTATTCCACGTTTAGTAAGATTAGTTGAAGCGCCATCTCATGGTAAACCAATTAATGAATATGATCCAAAAAGTAAAGCAACTATAGCTTATGCAAATTTAGCAAAGGAAGTGATTTTACGTGACGGAAACTAACAGAAAAAAAGCTTTAGGAAAGGGCTTAGAACAATTATTTTCAAATGAAGTAATTAATTTTGAAAAATTTGAAAATGAAATCGTAAATGAAGGTAAGAAAAATGATGGAGTTATCGATATACCTATTGATGAGATTAGAAGTAACCCATATCAACCAAGAGTAATATTTGATGCAAAAGCATTAGAAGAATTATCTGGTTCAATTAAAGAACATGGAATAATACAACCAATAATTGTTAAAAAAAGCATTAAAGGATATGAACTTGTTGCCGGTGAAAGAAGAACACGTGCTGCAAAACTAGCAGGTTTAAAAACTATACCAGCAATAATTAAAGAATTTAATGATGTTGAAATGATGGAAATAGCTTTAATTGAAAACATTGAAAGAGAAAATTTAAATCCAATTGAAGAAGCTAAAGCATATGATAATATTATTAAAATCAATAATATAACTCAAGAAGAACTAGCTCGTAAATTCTCAAAAAGTAGAAGCTATATAACAAACATGTTAGGATTATTAACTTTACCAGAGACAACAATTAAATTAGTTGAATCAAAAGAATTATCTATGGGCCATGCAAGAGCATTAAGTAAACTTGAAGATGAAAATAAAATAAACGAATTAGCATTTAAAATAGTAAGAGAAGGTTTAAGTGTTAGAGAAACAGAAAAACTTATTAACACCCAAGCGTTACCAAAAAAACATAGTATAAATCGTAATTCTAACTATGATATTAAATATAGTATTTATGAAAATTTATGTCGTGAAAAATTAGGTGTTAAAGTAAAAATAAATAATAAAAAAATCGAAATACCTTATAAAGATGAAGAAGAATTAACAAGAATTCTAGAACAAATAAATATAGATATCGAAAATGATTAAACCATAAAATAAGGAGATTAATTATGGATAAAACATTTAAATTAAATGATATAGTAATAATGAAAAAACCACATGCTTGTGGAACCAATGAATGGCAAATCATAAGAATGGGCGTGGACATAAAAATAAAGTGTTTAAATTGTGGACGTGAAGTAATGATTGATCGTTTAGAATTTACAAAAAAACTTAAAAAAGTAATAGGAGGAAATAATGAGAAAGAGATCAATTAAGGATCGAATAACATTAGATCCTATAATGACATTAATTGTATTAATAATAGGGACTTTAGTTTTAAGTGGATTTCTGTCACTTTTAGGAGTTCAAGTTACTTATAATACAATTGCAAATGATATAACAATTGAATATACTCAAAGCTTAGTAAGTGTAGACTCATTGTTTAACTTAAGCGGTTTAAAATACATATTTACTAATACTGTTTCAAACTTTGTATCATTCACCCCTTTATCAAGTTTAATAATTATACTAATTGGTATTGGTGTAATGGAAAAAAGTGGTTTTTTGAAAACCATAATTACTTTGCTAACCAAAAAAGCTAAAAAGAAAAATGTAACATATGCAATTGTATTAATATGTTTATTATCAAGTATAATGGGTAATTTGCCATATGTAATAATGATACCATTAAGCGCCTTAATATTTGAGTATGGTAGACGTAATCCTTATATAGGGATTATAGCATCTTTTGCAGCATTAAGTGCAGGTACAGGATTAAGTATATATCTAACTGGGACTGACTCAGAATTATTAACAAGCACTTTACTAGGATCACATATGTTAAACCCTTCATATAGTTTAGGAACAGGATCATTTTTCTTAATAATGTTAGTAGCAATTATCATATTATCAATTGTTATAACAATAATTACAGAAAACTATATTGCACCTAGATTACCTAAGTATGAATTTCAAGAAACGGATATAGAAGAAGAATTAATTATTACTAAAAAAGAGTTAAGAGGATTAATAATTGCAGGTTTTGCAGGTATATTATATTTATTATTCTTTATTTATTGTATAATTCCAGGCTTACCATTATCTGGAGCACTACTTGATTATTCAAAAGAATTATATATAGACATGTTGTTTAGCCCAACATCATTCTTTAGTCATGGATTTGTATTTATAGTAACAATGTTCTTTGTTATATTAGGTTTGTTTTATGGAATTGGAGCCAAAACAATAAAAAATAATAAGGATTTATGTGATGATTTAGGTCATAGTTTAGATGGGGTAGGAAAGACATTAGTATTAATATTTTTTGCCTCAATATTTATAAGTGTATTTAAAAGAACAGGAATAGGCATAGTTATAACTGCCGGCTTAGCTAATTTATTAACAATAGAATCTTTAGGAGCTTTTCCTTTAATAATAATATTGTTTATAATAAGTGCTTTATCAACAATTGTATTACCTAATTCGACTATGAAATGGGGAATAATGGCAAGTATTGCAGTTCCAACATTAATGAATGTAGGAATATCACCAGAGTTTATACAAGTTATATTTAGATTTGGTGAATCGGTTACAATGGGATTAACTCCATTAATGGCATATTATGTAATTTATCTTGCATATTTAGAAAAATATAATCAAGATAAAAAACCAATAAATTTATTTCAAACATTAAAATATCAATATCCATACACTATAGTTATTGCAGGCATTTTATTATCTTTATTAATAGTATGGTTTATAATAGGATTACCAATTGGAATAGGTGGAGTAACAAGAATATAATATCAGTTTAAAGCTGATATTTTTTAATTGCAATAAAATAATTAAATTGTTATAATACAGGAAAGCAGTAGATTTATCTAATTTATTTAGATAGAAAGACGAGTCGTCTGTTCGAAAAGAATTTATTATACATATTTGCTTATATTGTACGAAGTAGAGCGCCTAAAGGCTATAGTATATTTCCAATATACTTATCTACATCTTAACAATACAAGATAATTTTAAAGTACTGCTTTTTTTAAAGGTGATTAAAATGTGGAAATATTTAACTAAGGAGCATAAAAAAGAATTTATATTATCCCTAAATTTAATAGGTGGTAAATTTTCTGATACAGAAAAATTAAATATTTTATATGCTATAAGTAACAATAGTGAAAAATACTACACAACTAAATATATAAATAAGAAAGATGGAACTAAGAGAGAATTATTAGTACCAAATAAAACATTAAAAAATATTCAAAAAAATATCTTAAATAATGCTTTAAATGATTTAGAAGTATCTAAATATGCATGTGCTTATATTAAAAACAAATCTTTAAAAGATAATGCGAGTCCACATATAAATCAAAAAGTGGTATTAAAATTAGATATAAAAGATTTTTTTACAAGTATTACATTTGAAGAAATATACAAAGTAATACCTAATGAGTTATTCCCGACATCTATAAAAGTATTAATGTTAAAGCTATGTACATATTACGATTATTTACCTCAAGGAGCACCAACCAGTCCTTATTTATCAAATTTAGTATTAAAAAACTTTGATAATTATATAGGAACATATTGTAAAGAAAGAAATATTAATTACACAAGATATTGTGATGATTTAACCTTTTCGGGAGATTTTGACGTGAAGAAATTAAAAAACAAAGTTCAAGCTTTCTTAGAAGAAATAGGTTATAATTTAAATGATAAGAAGACAAAAGTTATAAAAAATAATAAAAGACAAATAGTAACAGGTTTAGTAGTTAATGAGAAAGTTAATATACCAATATCTTATCGCAAAAAAATAAGGCAAGAAATGTACTATATTAATAAGTATGGAATTGACAGTCACTTAAAATATATAAATAATACTAATAAAGAAAAATATATCAACAGTCTAAAAGGCAAAATTAATTATTGTTTAAATATTAATCCAAATAATACAGAATTTCAAAGTTATTTAAAAAAATTAAATAATTTGTTATAATATTTTTACATATCACTGGAGGTATTATAAAATGAGTTTAAAAGCAGGAATAGTAGGACTACCAAATGTTGGAAAATCAACTTTATTTAATGCAATAACAAAGAAAAATATTTTAGCGGCAAATTATCCATTTGCAACAATAGATCCAAATGTTGGAATGGTAACAGTGCCAGATGAAAGATTAACATACTTAGAAGAGTTATATATGCCTAAAAGTACAGTACCAACAACATTTGAATTTACTGATATTGCAGGTCTAGTAAAAGGAGCAAGTAAAGGAGAAGGTTTGGGTAACAAATTCTTAAGTCATATAAGAGAAACAGATGCTATAGTGGAAGTAGTAAGATGTTTTGATGATGAAAATATTACTCATGTAGAAGGTAAGACTGATCCAATAAGAGATATAGAAATCATTAATTTAGAATTAATTTTTGCAGATTTAGAAATAATTGAAAATAGACTTAATAAGATAATTAAAAAGGCAGAAACAACAAAAGATAAGGATGCAGTATTGGAAGTTAGTACTTTAACTAAATGCAAAGAAAGTTTAGAAAATAATATTCCACTTAGAAGAGTAGAATTTAGTGAAGAAGAATTACTTGTTATGAAACCCTTTAACTTTATAACTTTAAAACCCTTAATATATGCTGCAAATGTTACTGAAGAAGATTGTATTATAGGTGATAATGATTATACTTTAAAAGTTAAAGAGTATGCAGATAAGGAAAATAGTAGTGTAATAGTAATGTGTGCTAAAATGGAATCAGAATTATCAGAATTAAGTGATGAAGATAAAAAAGTATTTCTTGAAGAACTAGGTATAGCTAACAGTGGTTTAGATAGACTTATATTTGCAACATATAATCTTTTAGGCTTAGAAACATTCTTTACTAGTGGGCCAGATGAATGTCGTGCCTGGACTTTTAGGAGTGGTATGAATGCTAAATCATGTGCTGGTATAATTCATAGTGATATTGAACGTGGTTTTATTAAAGCAGAAGTTACAAGTTTTGATGATTTAAAAGAATATGGAACAGAATTAAAAGTAAAAGAAGCTGGTAAATTAAGATTAGAAGGTAAAGATTATTTAATGCAAGATGGCGATATAGTATATTTTAGATTTAATGTATAAGTATGTTTATAACATACTTTTTTAGTGTAACTTTGCAAGTTTACCGCATACTAAAAATATGATATACTATAATAGTAAAGGAGGAAAAAATGAATAAATTAATGTCAAAAACATTTTTATGGATGTTTCTAGGTTTAATAGTAACATTTATGACAGGTTATATTGTTGCAATTAACGAAAATATGCTTGAGACTGTATTTGGAGGGCCGTTATTTTATATATTAATAATTTTAGAATTAGTATTAGTAATATTTTTTTCTGCAAGAGTACACAAGATGCAACCAACTACTGCTAAGATATGTTTCTTATTATATTCATTTGTTAGTGGTTTAACTTTTTCAAGTATATTTATAGCATTTGAATTAAGTTCTATAATGTTTGTATTTTTAATTGCAGCATTAGTATTTGCAATATTTGGAGCATTAGGTTATTTTACTAAAATTGATTTAAGTAAACTAGGAACTATATTATTTATGGGACTTATTGCTATTATAATATGCATGATTGTAAACATGTTTTTAAGCAATTCAACATTTGATTTAATAATATCAATTATAGCATTATTAGTATTCTTTGGATATGTAGCATTTGATATCCAAAAAATAAAAAGATATTATGAAGCAGGAATTGACAGTGAAAATGTTGCTATATTAGGAGCATTTGAATTATATTTAGATTTTATAAATATATTTATCCATTTATTACAAATTATTGGAGACGCAAAAGATTAAAGCGTCTTTTTTATTGCACGTAAAAAAATCAATAAAATATTGATTTGAAAAAAATCTTATTTTCTTCTGCATTTTGCTTGAAAGTTGTTTTGTTGTATAAATTCTATATATTCTTTATTAAAAAAACCACAATCAAATTTTAAGTTTAATATTCTATATACAGAATCATTAATTCTATCAATAGAAATGGTGCCATTATTAACATACTGATATATAGTACTAAATGCTTCATAAATACTTTGTGGCATTAATAAAAAATCATTTCCTGCAGCTATTGTCCTTAAATATATTTGATTATTTGTATAATAATTTGATAAAGCTTTCATTTTTAGAGAATCTGGAATTATTAAGCCATCATAACCCATCTTTTTTCTAAGTAAATCAGTTACCATTATTTTTGATAAGCTTGAAGGGGTATTATCTAAAATGACTTTAGGTACCGCTATATGAGCTACCATTAACGCTGGAAATTTTTTCCTTACAGCTTCGATAAATGGAATTAATTCTAATCTTTTAAGTTCATCGAACTCTTTATAAATTATAGGTAAATCAACATGTGAATCCTTTGAAGTATCGCCATGACCCGGAAAATGTTTTCCGACAGGAATTATATCCTCACTTAATAGCCCTTCAGCATATGCAAAAGCCATTTTTTTTACTGTTTCGCTATCACTACCAAAAGCTCTATCCGAGATAACATAATTTTGATAATTTGAAAAAATATCCAATACTGGCGCCATATTCATATTAATCCCAATTGTTTTTAATTCTTTTCCCATTTTTTTTCCAAGTTCAAAAGCTATATTTTCATCTTGCGTTTTACCAATTTTAAACATGCAAGAGTATTTTTGAAAACCAGCTCTTTCATCAAACCTTTGAACTCTTCCGCCTTCTTGATCAACGCAAATTATAGCAGGAATTTTACCTATTTCTTTTATATCTAATAATAATTTTTTTGTTTGCTCAAAATTAGCAATGTTACTTTTAAAAATAATAAAACCACCTGGATTAAACTTTGCTAATAAGTTCTCCAAATCTACATTCATTTCTATTGTATTACGATAATCGATTATAATCATTTGGCCTATTTTTTCAGATAGTGACATATTGCCTAGCTTATATTTTAAAAATTCTTCTTTCATAACATATTTAGTCCTTTTACGTACAAGTTTAACACATAAATATATAAAATACAAATATTTGTATTTTAATTAAAAAAATATTAAATAAAACACTATTCATTAACATTACATAGTATATAGAGAATGGAGTGTTTAAAATGAATTATGATTTTTATTATTCAAATATTAATGGAAAAGACGATTATGGTTTAAAATATATTGATGAAACAGGGTATGGATATAAATGTAAAAAATATAAAGTAAAATATCCACCACAAGAACAAAATGAGCAACCAGGATTAGAATATAAAATGGAACCAAGACCAATATTTTATAACCCAGAATATAAAGCTAGTGGAAAATTAAAAGATAAAGTAGCAATAATTACAGGAGGAGATTCTGGTATAGGTAGAGCAGTAGCCTTACATTTTGTAATGGAAGGAGCAAAAGTAGTATTACCATATTATAATGAACATGAAGATGCTAGAGAAACACAATATTATATAGAAAAGCTTGGTGGTGAATGTTTATTATTATGTGGCGATATTCGAGATAAAGAATTTAGTGAAACAATAGTCAAAGAGACAATAAAAAAATATGGAAAAATAGATATATTAATAAACAATGCTGGCGTACAATTTCAACAAAAGAGCTTATTAGATATAAGTGATGAACAATTTGATAAAACTATGAAAGTAAATGTATATGGAATGTTTTATTTAACTAGATGTGCTTTAAAACACATGAAAGAAGGAGCATCAATCATAAATGTTACTTCAATAACAACTTTTTATGGTGAACCAGAATTAATAGATTATGTTACAACCAAAGGTGCAATTGTAGGATTTACTAGAAGTTTAGCAACTAATTTAGCAGATAAAAAAATTAGAGTTAACGCAGTAGCGCCAGGATTTTTCTGGACAGCATTACAACCAGCTTGTTGGGAAGCAGCTAAGATACCAACATTAGGTGCAGATGCCCCAATGAAAAGAGGAGGAGAAACATATGAGATAGCGCCATTATTTGTTTATTTAGCAAGTGACGATAGTTCATATGTTACAGGACAAGTAATGCATATTAATGGTGGAGAGTATAAAGGCTAATTTTTTCTTGACAAAACCTCTAAAAAAGCTTAAGATAAATAACTACAAATCAGGGGAGGTTTTAAATATGAAAAAATTAATAGTTTTAGTAGCAGTTTTAGTAGCTTTAGTAACGCCAACAAAAGTTTTAGCAACTACAGAAAATAAAGTTTGCGCTATAGTAGACGATATTTATTATGGAAAGAATGGTAATGTAGTAGATGAAGCTACATACTTTGAAGAATGTTGTGATTATGTATGTACAGTAGTTGATAATAAATATTATTTTAATTCTAAAGGAGAATCTGTTACATACGAAGCAATGTTAGAAGATTGTAAAACAACAGAAGTAGTTAATCCACAAACAGGTATTAATTTTGGATATATTTTATTACCTATAGGAATATTATCTATTATAGGAATAATTAATTTTTCTAAGAAAAATACAAAAATTTATAAAATATAGTTGAATTTTTTGGATAATATGATATAATTTATATTATCCAAACAAATGCGGATGTAGTTTAATGGTAGAGCTTCAGCCTTCCAAGCTGATAACGTGGGTTCGATTCCCATCATCCGCTCCATTTAAAAATAAAAGTACACATTTAGTGTACTTTTTATTTTTTGTCGAACATTACATTTAGCTTGGAAGGAATTATTTCTTATTTAATAAATTATTTGCAACTTTTACATTATCATTTATATAACTAGTAAAATCACCTTTATATCTTTCTTGACAATCAAATATTACACATTCCATTAAAAAGTGTAAAAATGGTATTTGTGCACCGGTTTTTAAATATACAAAATCACGAATTGGAAAATATGGAAGTACTATTTCTTTAATATACTTTTCTGCGGTAATGGTATTACCGTCTGGCAAAATTAATTTTTTATTTAAAATTGCAGGGGGAATTTGTGAAAACAATTCTACTATTTTCTTTTTTTGTTGAAAAGTATTTATTTCATCATCAGACAATGGAAATTCACAACCAACTATTTTTAAAATTTCCTTGTATTGTTCAATATCAACGGCATCAGTAACAACATTAAAGTAATTTTCTTTTACTTTAATAAAAAGACTTTCTTGTTCCTGCATTGATAAATTTTCATAATATTTTGGATTTGGGGTATAAGAATCGTTTTGTGAATTATAGTAACCAGCGATAAATTCAGGCATAACATATGGTGAATTTGTTAATTCTATATATTTATTTCTGAGATTTTCAGCAGGTATATAATAAAAGGCTGCATCACCGTTTCCTTCTATTCCCAAACCTACTACATCTAATGTTCTATACTTTATAGGTAATGAGACTATCACAATAATTTTTGAATCTAAATGCGGCCAGTTTCTAAGCAGTTCTTGTTCGGAATCTGCTATTTGTGAACCTATCCCTAAAGAAATACTAGTAAAATATAAAGAACCGTGACTACAGCGTAAACCGTTATTCAAAATAGATTGTATTACTTCACTTTTGCTACCTGTACCATGTCCAAAATACATATTTTGATTGTTATTTAAAAATGCATTAATATCCATATTTTTTATCTCCTTATAATAATTATAAAATATGAATATTTAAAAAACAAGTTTTAAGCCTAAAAAAATACCTATACAATTTTAATATATATATAATAAAAAGAGGTTTATGTCAAATAAACCTCTTTACTATTAAGTTGAAAAAGAAATTTAATCTTTAAAATAATTATTAACTAAAGGTTTAATAAATTCATCAACCAAAAATACTATAATAACTATGGTAAAACAATATAAAAATTGAATGAAACTTAAATCAGTAATATTAAATATATTTTTTATTGGGGTTAAGAAAACTATAAGTTGAACAATTATTAATAGTAACATGCTTTTATTCATATAACTATTATCAAAAAACTTTTTATTAAGTACATTTATTTTTAAATTTCTACAAGTTAGTGCATAAATCATTTCCAACATTACTAAAGTTAAAAATGCCATAGTAGTAGCTGTATTAAAATCATATATTTTTAAATTAACAAAATATATTAATAAGATAGCAAAAGTTTTTAAAATTGCTCCACCACAAATTTTGGCTATTAAGAATGGAGTAAAGAATGAACTATCATTTCTTCGTACACCACGATTCATAATATTATCTTCTTCTTTTTCAAAAGCTAAGGCAATTGCAGGTAAAGAATCTGTTATTAAGTTTAAATATAAAAGTTGTATAGGAATAAATATTTCAATACCAAATAACATACTAATAAATACAACTAATATTTCTGCTATATTACCAGCTAATAAATAAACTAGAACATTTCTAATATTATCAAAAATTCTTCTACCTTCTTTAACAGCAGTAACAATTGTAGAAAAACTATCATCTGCTAAAACAATATCAGCAACACTTTTAGAAACTTCAGTTCCAGTAATACCCATACCAACACCAATATTAGCAGCTTTTAAGGCAGGGGCATCATTTACACCATCACCAGTCATAGCAACTATTTTATTATTTTCTTTCCAAGCTTTAACAATATTAAGTTTATTTAATGGACTAACACGTGCATATACAGAATATTTATGAACAGATTTTTTTAATTCTTTTTCGCTCATTTTATCTATTTCGGCGCCAGTTATTGCTTCTTTATCATTTTCAAGAATACCGATTTCTCTAGCAATAGAAGTAGCTGTAGATAAACTATCACCCGTAATCATAATTGGTTTAATATTAGCGCTTTTACAAGCAAATATTGCTTCCTTTACATCTTCTCTAGGAGGATCGATCATCGCGGTCATACCTACAAATATTAAATCGTTTTCTAAATTTTCATCTAATATATAATTATTATCTAATTCTTTACAAGCGTACGCTAGAATACGATAAGCTTTATTTGATTCAGTATTTTCTACATTAATTAAATCATTTTTAGTTTTATTTGTAAGTTTAACTACTTTATTATTTTTATAAATATGAGAACAATGCTCTATTATAGAATCAAAACTACCTTTAGTGTACATAAATATTTTATCTTCATATTTATTTATTGTAGACATCATTTTTCGTTCGGAATCAAATGGCAGTTCATCAATTCTTTTATGATTTTTTCGGAAACCTTCTACATCCATATATTTTTCACAACATTCATAAATAGCTATTTCGGTTGGATCACCTATATAAGTATTATTACTTTTTTCAACATCATTATCTAAAGCCATAATATCAAACAAAAGATTTGTTTCTTTTAAATCATCGATATTATATTTATTTCCATTATAATATATTTCTCTAATTTTCATTTTATTTTGCGTAATAGTACCAGTTTTATCAGAACATATTACTTCAGTACATCCTAAGGTTTCAACACTAGCCATTTTCCTTACTATAGCATTTTTCTTAGCTAGATTAGCCATACCTAAAGAAAGCGTAATGGTAATTATAGCAGGTAAGCCTTCAGGTATTGCAGCAACAGCTAAAGAAATAGTAAGCATAAATAATCTTAAAAAATCAATATCTTTAATTACACCTATAAAGAACATGATAACGATAATTATTAATATAACAACTGAAAGATATTTACTTATTCCATCAATCTTTTTTTGAAGAGGAGTAACTTCATCTTCATTATTATTAAGTGAACCAGCAATAAGTCCAAATTCAGTATCCATTCCTATTTCACATACTACAGCTTGGCATTTACCATAAACTATATTAGTACCTGAATAAATCATATTTGTTCGGTTAGATAAAGAAGTATTATCAGAAACAACATCTGTATTTTTAGTAACAGGAACAGACTCGCCAGTTAAAGATGCCTCATCTACTTTTAAAGAAGCCTGCCAAATTATTCTAGCATCAGCAGGAACAGTATCACCAGCTTCTAAAACTAATATATCACCTTTAACAACATCTTCGCTATTTATTACAGATATTTTATTATCTCTTTTAACTTTTACCTTTGTTACTTGCATCTTCTTTAATGCTTCAATAGCTTTATCAGCTTTTAACTCTTGAATAAATCCAAGTATTGCATTTAAAACTACAATTGCAAGAATAACTATAGTATCAATAAAAGATTCATTGTTAACTATTGATAAAATAAAAGAAATTAATGCTGATAATAATAATATAATAATCATTAAATCTTTAAATTGTTCTAAAAATTTAAGTATTTGTGATTTTTTCTTTGTTTCGGCTAGTTTATTTTTTCCGTACTTGTTTAACCTTAATTGAGATTCTTTTGATTCAAGACCGTTTTCATTAGATCCTAAAGCTTCAAAAACTTTATCAATATTTAAATTATAATATTTCATTTTAACCATCCTTTATTATATAAGTAATTATATCATAAATAATACAAATTTAATAACAAAACTAAAATAATATGTTATACTAAAAAAGAGGTAGTAAGTTATGCGAAAAATAAAAGTAGGAAAAAAATATAAACATTTTAAAGGCAACATTTATGAAGTATTAATTATAGCCAAAGATTCTGAAACATTAGAGGATGTAGTAATATATAAAGAAATTGGAAAGAATAATTATTGGGCTAGGCTATATAATATGTTTAATAGTGAAGTAGACCATGAAAAGTATCCTGATATTAAACAAAAATATCGTTTTGAAGAAATTGAAACAAATTAATAAAACTTGTAAAGTTAATTATTATATATTAAAATAAAGGTGTGGTGATAATTATGGGACAAGTATATGATCATGTTATGTTATATAAGAAAAAATTTCCGGGAGGAATCACTTGGTGGCGTCTAAGAAAACATAGTGCGGTAATTGAAGAACATTTAAATCCTGGCGAAGAAGTAAAATATGCCTTTGCGGGCCAAAAAAATGATAAATTTTATGATGTTTCTGCTACTGCGGTTGTAGCAATAACAAACAAAAGGATTTTAATAGGTCAAAAAAGAGTGGTATGGGGATATTTTTTAAATAGTATAACACCAGATTTATATAATGATATGACAATATATCAAGGGTTAATTTGGGGACAAGTTACACTTGATACTGTTAAAGAGGAAGTTACGTTTAGTAACTTAGCTAAAGATTCATTAAGGGAAATAGAAACTGTGATTAGTGAATTTATGATGGAAGAGAAGAAAAAATACGGAAAAAGAGACGAATAACTGGAGTAAAGATGAAAAGAGTACATATATTATGGTTAATCTTAATACTTTCTTTTATTCTTTTTTTAATTTTTATATTTTTTCCAAAGAATTATACTCAAGAATATAAAATAAATGAGGTAAAAATAAAAGAGAGTTATAATAAAAAAGATGGAATCTATTATTTTACGTTTATCTACAAAGACATAACTTTGGATTATTTAATAGAGTCAAAATATATACATAAAAGAACATTTATTAATAATATTGAAATAAAAAAAGATGAAGAAGGTAATTTTTGTTTAATTCCTAAAGGAGAAGAATTAAAATTTATTCCATTATGCTATCAAGATAAAGAAATAATACATTATAGTTTAATAAACGAGACATTAAAAAAAGAGTTATCAAAAGATTTATTTAAAGATAGTAAGTTAATAGGTAATTTTCAAGATATAGAAATATATAATATAGACTATACATATTTAATATGGCATTATGATGGTTTTTATTATATAAAAAATAATGAAAAGAAAAAAATAGATTTGTTTGAAAAAGAATTATATAGTATTAATTTAGTGGGATACACAAAAGATTACTTAGTAATCGCTGATTATGATTCCAATTATACATTTAATAACTTATATACTTTAAATATTAAAAACGGGAACTTAAAAAAATATGGATTAGATAGGAATATATATTTTGATAGTTATTATATTGGTTATGTTAAAAACAAATTATATATTATAGATAACAAAGAAAGTTTAATGTATGAATTTAATGCTAAAAATGGCGATATTGATAAAATAGAAAGTAAAGTTTACAAAAAAGGTAAATGGGAAAGAGCAAGCATTAAAACATTAATAAACAAAAAACAAGAATTTGATTATAATAGCAATTACAAATACGAGTTAAAAGATAATAATTTATATATGAATTATAGTAATAAAAATAATAAAGTATTAATATCAAGAAATGTAAAAGATGTAGTAAGAATTAAAGATAAAGACATATTCTATATAAAGGATGATATTTTATATCATTTTAATAATAATTTAGGTGAAGAAAAATTATTAAGTTACTATGAATGGAATTTCAATTATGAAAATATAATATATATTAATTAACCAAATTAGACATTTATCATATCTTATACTAGGAGTGATAAAGTTGAACGAAACAAATACTTATTTTACATATTATACTATTGAAAAAGGGGATAATTTATATGCAATATCTAAAAAGTATAATATTAACCCAAAGCTACTTGCGGCCATAAATGGTATAAAAGATAATGAATATATTTATCCTGGCCAAGAAATAATGATACCAAAGAGTGGCTATAGTTATTATATAACTGGTGAAGGAGATACATTAAGTGGTGTTGCTGGAGCATTTAGAACCAATACTGAGAATTTAGCAAGACTTAATAATACAATATATTTATTACCAGAACAAATACTAGTCTATAAAGATGGCAGATAATCTTTATAGACTTTTTTTCTTGATATAAAATAATTAATAATATATAATAAATCCGAGAAAGAAGGATTAGAATGTTATTTATAAATTATAGTAATGATATATATTTTTTTATAAAAAAAAGTTTAAAACTTCAAGGCTTTAATGACATAAGAGAAGTACCAATCGATACTTTAAAAGAAACAATCAGAAAATATATAATGTTTAAACTAAGAAATAAAGATGAAAAAATTTATGAACAGGATAATATAGATTTAGATATATTATTTCAAAAATATGAGAATTATATAGAAAAAAGAGATAAACCTATAATTATGGGTAATTTCATTCATTGCATATTATCATACATTTCTTTAATTCAAGGTTGGGAAATAGTTTGGGAAATTGATGATAAACAAGACGAACCAATATTTAAATGCAATTTTGAACCTGGAAAAATTGATCGCTTAGTTACTAAAGAAAATATAAACTACCTAGCAACTTTTAACTTTTGCTTAGAAGAAGCGAGAAAATTAAAAGAAGAAAGAACAAGATAATGGTAACTATAGTAAAAAATATTGAAGAAGCAGATTATGTAACACATGCTGGAAACTTTCATGCTGATGATGTATTAGGGACAGTTTTTTTAGAAAAGTTATATGATAATGTTAAATTAATAAGATTAAAAGAATATAAAGATGATGGTAGAAAAATAGCTTATGATATAGGATTAGGAAAATTTGATCATCATCAAGCTGGATATAACAAAAAAAGAGAAAATGGAATACATTATTGTGGATTTGGTTTATTATGGCAAGAATATGGTAGAGATTATCTAAAGAAAATAAATGTAGATGATATCGAAAAAACATTTAAAGTATTTGATTACTTATTAGTAAATATGATAGATGCTTTTGATAATGGGGAGTATAGTATTAATAGCGATTTTAATATTTATACAGTTTCAGGTTTAATAGAATTATTTAGAGCAAAATTTGATGAAGATAAAGATGAGAATGAATGTTTTTTAGAAGCAGTTAAATTTGGAAGCATAATTTTTGATTTAGTTATTAAAGAAGCAATAAGCAAAGTTAAACAAATAAATATAATTAAAGATAAGGCTAAAAACGTAAAAGATAAGATTTTGATACTTGATGAATTTGTACCTTATGAATATGCCATATTTAAACTTAACTTAGAAGTTGATTTTGTGGTGTACCCATCTACTAGAGGAGGCTATGCTGCACATACTGTTTCAACTTACTATAAAGGTTTTACACCTAGAGTACCTTTTAATAAAAATTGGGCTGGATTAAGAGATGAAGAATTACAAAAAGTAAGTGGAATAAAAACTGCTAAATTTTGTCACAATAAACTATTTTTAGTCACTGCTGAAACTAAAGAAGATGTATTAAAATTAATTTATTTATCAAAATAAAAAATGCATGTTATCATGCACTTAAATATAAAGAAAATGACCTCTTAATGATGGTCATTTTCTATATGAGAGAATAATAAGAAAATATTTATTATTCCGCAAACACCAACAATAGAGTAAATAATTCTTTCAATTACATTTGAATTTTGAAATAAGCTAGCAACTAAATTGAAATCAAAGAATCCAATTAATCCCCAGTTCAAAGCTCCAATAATTGTAAAAATTAATGCTACTTTTTGTAATGTTTCCATTTAATCACACCCTTTGCTATTATAATACACTAAATATTAAAAATTATACGCTTAAAAAATAATTTAAATAATAAAGAATAATTTAGATAATAAACAATATATTTAAATTAGAAAAGGAAGTGTGTTATGAAAAGAATAGCTATATTAGCTATAAGTTTATTATTAGTATTAACAGGATGTGGTAAAAAAACACCAGAAGATTTAGTAAGCAAATTTGAAAAGAATGTTAAGGGAGCTAAATCATATGTTGTAAAGGGTAATATGGAAATATTAAGTAACGAAGAAACATATACTTATAGTTTAGAAGCAAATTATTTAAAAGATAATTATTATAAGGTAACATTAGTTAACCAAACAAACAACCATGAACAAATAATACTTAAGAATAAAGATGGTGTATATGTAGTAACACCAGCACTAAACAAAAGTTTTAAATTTCAAAGTGAATGGCCAGATAATAGCAGCCAGTCTTATATATTATCTTCCTTAGTAAATGACATAAAAAATGATAAAAAAATGAGTATTGAAGAAAAAAATAAAGGATATATTTTAAAAACTAAAGTAAATTACCCCAATAACAATAACTTAAGTTACCAAAAAATATATTTTGATAAAGACATGAACTTAGAAAAAGTTGAAGTATATAATAAAGAAGATATAGTAAATATTAAAGTAATGTTTTCAGCGATAAATTTAAAAGCAGGGTTAGAAGAAAAGGATTTTGCTTTAGAAGATTTAATTGATATAAATAATGAACAAGAAAATAATAATGAAAGTGAAAATAAAAATGAACAAGAAAACAATAAAGAAACAAAAGATAAAGAAACATGCGATACTGATGTATGCGATACAAATGATAATGAAGAAACTTGTGAAAATGAAGAATGCGATACTAAAACAAGCAATATTTTAAATAATATTATTTATCCTTTATACATACCTAGCGAAACATATTTATCTAATAGCGAAAAAATAGATACTGAAGAAGGAAATAGAGTTATTCTTACATTTGCTGGTGATAAAAATTTTGTTTTGATCGAAGAAGTAGCAAATATTTCAGATGAATTTGAAATAATACCTGTATATGGGGAACCAGTAATGCTAGGAGATACAATCGCAGCTAAGAGCGCTAACTCAATGTATTGGACAAGTGAGGGATTATCATATTACTTGACAAGCAGCGACTTATCAACAGAAGAAATGGTTACAATTGCTGAAAGTTTAGGAAATACAAAGCTAGTTTTGGGAAGCAAATAATGCTTTCCTTTTTTTATTTGCATTTTAAAAAAATATGTGTTAATATATAAAATCTAAAAACGGAGGGGAAATTTATGAACGTAAATTTATGTGACATTTTAGGAAATGAAATTAAAGATTTAATAAAATTAGTAAAAACTGAAACTATAAAAAGTACAACTATATCATCATTCAAAATGAATGAATATAATTTTTCTAACAATGGCCAAAGAATTAATGCTTATACATTAATACCTGGAATGGAAGAATGTATATTAATTGAGTTTACTTCTTTTGAAGTTGGTAACAGAGTTATCATGATAAAAGATAGATTTTTTTCAGAAATATCAAAAGAAACAATTGAATTATTAAAAACTAGAAATGATAAAATGGAATTAAATGAAAATAAGAGTGATGAGAGTGAATTATTAGAAATGTTAAAATATGTTCCTGAAGAAATAGTTTTAATAGAGCAAGTGCTTTCTGTATTATCAGTTGAACCGGATTTTACATTACTAAATAACATATTTAAAGAATATTGTGAAAGTGTTAAAAGAATACGTAATTCTCAAACAGAATATATCAAAACTTTTAATAAAAACTGCAATATAAAAAGAAGTTTATAAAAATTATTAATTTAAAATATATAATGAAGATGATCAACTACAATTGATTTCTTCATTTTTTCTTGCTATAATTTATGCAGGGTGAAGAATTATGACAGATAAGAAGAAAGCAAAAAGAATAAAAAAGGAAAAATATCAAACTGAGGAGCAAACAGAAATAATTAGATTTGTAAAAATATTAGTTGCAGTTATAATAATAGTTTTAGGAGTTTATATTCTCACAAGAATATTTGTAACAAAAGACTTATTAAATGATACTAATACACCAAAACAAACTACTGCTGGACAAATTAATTATGAAATAACAAATATTGGCTCCATGTTAAATAAAAAAGAAAAAGAATATTATGTTATTATGTATAGTAGTGAAAATTTAGATGCAGTATACTATAGCACTTTAGCATCAAAATATAGTCAAAATAAAAATGCTTTAAAAATCTATTATGCTAATTTAGACACTGAGTTGAATCAAATGTATGTTGATGCGGATAAAGAAAATTTAAATCCAGTTAATCTGGAAGATTTTAAGGTATCCAATTTAGCTTTAATAAAAATAAAAGATAATAAAATCGAAAAATCTTTTAATACAGAAAATGAAATTGCGACTGAATTAGCAAATAAATAGAAATTTATTAAGTTTGGATTTACCATTATAAGCAATATGTATAAATGTAGTAAGTAAATTATAATAAGTGTATAATTAAAGCTACATTTTTTTCTTTTATTTTAAAAATAAATATGTTATTATAATAACATAAATAATATATAAACTAGAAGGTGCCAAAATGAAGAATAAATACAAAGGTTTTAGTTTGTCATTAGTATTAGTTATAGTTACGCTAACAAGCATTGTATCAGCGTTAACAACTGGGATAATAGTACATAATAATAATAAGTTATCAGCAAAAGTTACTTATACAGATTTAGCAAAAGATGAAGAACTTAATCAATTTTTAAAAGTATATGCAAATATAATATCGGAATATTACGAAGATATAGATAAAAAAGAATTATTAGAAAAAGCAATTGCAGCCATGATGAATTATTTAGGAGATGACTATACAACTTATTTAGATAATACAGATACTAATGATTTGATAACGCAACTTGCAGGGGAATATAAAGGAATTGGTATAGCTATAAATAATAGCACAAAAATAATAACAGAAGTATTTGAAGACACACCGGCTGCAGAAGCTGGAATTATGTCAGGAGATATAATTATTACCGTAGATGGTGAAAATGTCGAAAATTTAACAGCAAGCGAAACGGTAAAAATTATAAAAGAAAAAAAGAACGATTTTGTTTTAGAATTAAAACGTGGAGATGAAATAATCCAAGCTAATTTAAAAAATAAAAGTATTATTTCGCCAAGTATTAATTATAATATAATTGATAATACTAAAGCAGGATATTTGCACATAGAAACATTTTCGAATACGCTTGAAGAACAAGTAAAAAAAGCATTAAATAAAATGGAAACAGCGGGTATGGAATCGTTGATAATAGACTTAAGAAATAACACTGGGGGATATTTAGAAGCAGCGAATAAAGTTACAAGTATATTCACAGAAAAAGGTAAAAGAATATACAGTCTAGAATATAAAAATGAAGTAACCCATTTTAATGATGAAACAGATGAAAAAAGAAATTATGAAATAGTATTGTTAATAAATAAAAATACAGCATCGGCCGCTGAAGTTATGGCCTCGGCTTTAAAAGATAGCTATGGTGCTAGGATTATAGGTGAAACATCCTTTGGTAAGGGTAAAGTTCAACAAACTATGAAGTTAGAAGATGGATCTATGGTGAAATATACATCTGCTTATTGGTTAACGCCTAGAGGAACATGCATAGATAAAAAAGGAATAATACCGGATTATAGTGTTGACAACGAAGAAATAAAAGATGAAGATGGAAATACAATAGAAATTATAGATACGCAATTAGAAAAAGCGATTTCTGTAATTACAAAAAACAATGATATGAATAATATTGAATAAGCGAAGTCTGATATAGGAAAATAGAAGAATAATAAGTTGTAATGATAACAAAAATAAACAATTTGTTATTTTTTTATTTCAGTGATATAATAAATATAAGTTATGAAAGACTGGGCGTATTAAAATGAATAAAAACATTAAAATAGGAGACAAATTACAAATACATTGTTATAAGCACAATGGGAAATTACATCAATTATGTGATGAAGCAATAGTTTTGTATAATGATGATGAAAAAATAATTGTAGCTAACAATAGAGCTAAATTGACTGAGTCAGATGGTAGAAGCTATCACGCAAAAGAACCGGCAATCTTGTTCTTTTATAAAAAACATTGGTTTAATATTATAGGTCAATTAAAACAATATGGACTTTTTTATTATTGCAATATAGCAACTCCATATATTATAGATGGAAATATTATAAAATATATAGACTACGATTTAGATTTGCGAGTATTTCCTGACGGCAGCTTTAAAATATTAGATTATAATGAGTACAATTATCATAAAAAAATTATGCATTACTCAAAAGAAATTCAAATGATTATAAAAAATGAATTATCAAATTTAATTCAAATGAAAAAAAATAATGATGGACCATTTGAAAATGGAGTAGTGCAAAAATATTATGATAAATATAAGAATATAGAGAATAATTAACTAAATAAAATTAAATAAGTAAAACAGAAAGCAAAAATAATTAAAAGGATATAAGTACAGAATAAAATTATATTTATATTAAATAAAAACTGTAAAAACATTTTTAATAATGTTTTTTAATTTAGGAGTAATAATTATATAAATTAACCATAAAATATAAAGTAAAGTAATGTAAAATTTCAAAACTGCAAAAAAAGTCGAAAAAATTCAAAAAAAGTGTTGACTTTGTATTTTGAATTTGTTATATTACTAATGCGCTTACAAAAAGGCTGTAAAAACCAGCAAAAAAAGTGCAAAAAAATTAAAAAAAGTTGTTGACAAAGCTTCGCGAAAATGTTATATTAGTTCTACGCGATGCAAAAAGAAGCAACGCAGAAATGTTCTTTGAAAACTAAGTTAAAAAGTCAATTTTGAGTAGCTTAGATTAAACTTATTAATTAATAGATTTAAATAAATCTTTTTTATTGAGAGTTTGATCCTGGCTCAGGATGAACGCTGGCGGCATGCCTAAGACATGCAAGTCGAACGAGATGGCCCATTGAAGTTGGAGTGCTTGCACAAAGACGGATTTGGATTTTCCATCTAGTGGCAAACGGGTGAGTAACACGTGGGTTACCTGCCTCTAAGTTGGGGATAACAATTGGAAACGATTGATAATACCGAATGTGCTCTACGGAGTAAAGAAGCCCTTAAAGCTTCGCTTAGAGATGGGCCTGCGGCGTATTAGTTAGTTGGTGGGGTAATGGCCTACCAAGACAACGATGCGTAGCCGAACTGAGAGGTTAATCGGCCACACTGGGACTGAGACACGGCCCAGACTCCTACGGGAGACAGCAGTTAGGAATATTCGTCAATGGGGGAAACCCTGAACGAGCAATGCCGCGT
>SVAM01000015.1 GCA_015059425.1 Bacillota bacterium
TAGGCAAAACAACTTTAAGTTACCTTTAGTAGTAGAGGTGACAAAATGAAATTTGAAACTATAAGAAGTAAAAAGAAAATATTATTAATTGGAATAATATTATTTTGCGTTAGTGTAACTTTAATATTAGCTACGAGTTTAGCAGCTTATAAAAAAACAACAACTATTAAAATAGCGGAGGGTACTGTTAATTATATAATACCTGATATGAAGTTATTTGCTATATATCAGGAAAATGATAATGGTGAATATGATGTTATATCAAACATTCCTATAAGTGGTTATATTTTAAATGAAAATATTAGTTTTTGTGAAAAATATGACGAAAATACAGAACAGTTTGAGAAAATACAAGTTGAAATTAATTTTGACGCTGAGGTTAATGGAATAACTATTAGTCCTTCAACATCTTTGGATAAAGGGACAAGATGTTATTTTTATTATGATAAATATAATATAGTAAAATATATTTTAACAAACACTACTTTGAAATTTGATTCAATAGATTTTTCAAAGACAAGTTGTACTAATGGAAGTTATGAAGGCGGTAATTGTGGTGAAAATACAGTTGGGTTGTATTGTTGGGATACAGATACTAATGAGTCTTGTATATCTTCAAGCGAAAATAAAACATATTTTTATCGTGGAAATGTAAAAAATAATTATGTAAAATTTGCAGGTTTCTATTGGAGAATTATTAGAATAAATGAAAATGGTTCCATAAGGATGATATATGCAGGAGATGTAAATATAATTGATAATTTGAATAACAGAGATGAAGTGTTGGCTAATGGATATGATGATGAAGCACAATATTCTATATTAAATACTAGAATTACTTTTAATTATGCTTATAATGACAATAGATATGTTGGCTTTATGTATGATGAAAATGGCATATTAAGGAAATCTGCTATTTTAAATGATGTGCTAGAACCTTGGTATCAAACTAATATCCTTGATAAAAAATTAGAAGGATACATAGATAAGGAAATGGGCTTTTGTGGTGATAGAACTGTATATACAGATGAAAGGGGGATTACACAAGGAACCGGTGTAATCAGTACTTATTTTGGTTCTTACATAAGAGTTAAAACTAATAATAAACCTATATTTAATTGCCCTAATGTTGAAGATTTATATACAACAAGTGAATCAAGTATAGGAAATAAATCATTAGAATATCCAATAGGATTAATAACCGCAGATGAAGTAGTATTTGCTGGAGCAAGTTCATCTTCAGTAGGTAATAAAAGTTTTTACTTATATAATGGACAAGATTATTGGACTTTATCTCCTTCTTATCGATCTTATAGATCTCCTGAATGTGCCAGAGTTTTTGTGGTTGATTATGATAAAGGTTGTTTATTTTCGGATTGTGTTAATTATCCAAATGGTGCACATAATAATGGGGTAAGGCCTGTTATTAATTTAAGTGCTACTAGTATTTTATCTGGTTTAGGTACTATAGAAAGTCCTTATATAGTAAGTTAATTTAAACCTTATAATTTATATATTTATATGATATATTAGTTATGAGGTTTTTTCTATGGATTTAAATGTATTATGGGATGAAGAAAAATATGCAGATTTTATACTGTATTTAAAAAGTATAAGCGAAATTGAATACAAAAAATTTCATGCTAAATTAACTAGTACTAAATATGAAATATTAGGTATAAGATTACCGATATTAAGAAATATTGCTAAAGAAATCACTAAGGGTAATTATAAAAGTTTTTTAAAATTATGTGGGTCTAATTATTATGAAGAGGTAATGATAAAAGGTTTAGTTATAGCTAGTATTAATGATATAGATGAACTTATGTTATATTTTAATTCTTATGTTCTACTAATAGATAACTGGGCTATATGTGATACATTTTGTAATAGTTTAAAATTAGTTAGTAAAAATAAAGAATGCTTTATGAATATAATAAATAATCTACTTAAAAGTAATAATATATTTAAAATTAGGGTAGGGTTAGTATTACTTTTAAATTATTATATTGAAGAAGATTATTTAGAATACTTATTTAAAATAATTGAAAATATAAAAAGTGAAGAGTATTATGTAAATATGGCTAGGGCATGGTTACTGTGTGAAATGTTTATTAAATATGAAAATATTACTTTAAAATATTTAGAAAATAATAGTTTAGATAAATTTACAATAAATAAAACTATTAGTAAAATAAGAGATAGTTATAGAGTAAGTAAAGAAATGAAAGAGTACATTTTAAAATTTAAGAAGGAGTAAGAATGAAAAAATTAGATATAATATATGAAGATAAAGAATTATTAGTTGTAAATAAACCATCTAAGATGTTAACAATAAGTGATGGCAAAACTGACAATACTTTATATAGTATGGCTAGAGAATATGTAAAAAAACAACATAAAAGTAATAAAATATTTATAGTACACCGTCTAGATAAAGATACATCTGGAATTGTATTATTTGCAAAAAATGAAAAATTAAAAAACTATTTACAAGATAACTGGAATAATATTTCTAATAGAGAGTATATTGCAATACTAGAAGGAAAGCTTAATAATAGTAAAGGGATAATAAAAAATTATTTATTAGAAGATAAAACTCATAAAGTATACATTTCAAATAATAAAAAAGGGGAATACGCTGAAACACATTATGAAGTAATTAATTATACTAAAAATAATACTCTTGTTAAGATAAATATTAAAACTGGTAAAAAAAATCAAATTAGAGTAGCTTTTTCAAATTTAGGATACCCAATAATTGGAGATAAAAAATATGGTAGTATAAGTAATTCTATAAAAAGATTGGGCTTACATGCGTTAAAATTAAATATTAATATTAATAACAAAATATATAATTTTGAAACTAAAATACCTAAAGAATTTTTAAATTATTATGAAAAAAACTAGAAAAATTCTAGTTTTTATTTTGAAGTTTTTTTAATGTTTGTTTAATTGCTTTAGTATCAATATTTTGGATTTGATACCATCCATATTCAGTCATTTTATTATATAAATCATATTGCATATTTAAGATATCATCTAATCCATTTTTAATAACTGTATGAATATTTTTGTTACTTGCTTCTAGTGTACCATGAACATAAACTTCTGTTGTACTTTTTAAAAGTAGTAGCATATTTTCCATTAAAAGTTGATCATTCATTTGTTATATCCTCCATAACTTGCATTAAGTTTTGCTTTAAGTTTTGATGTTTCTTTAACTGTTTTTTCATAAAACTTATCAAATTTTTATCTTCAAGTAGATTAATAGTTGAAGATATAATGTTGATAAGATTTGTTTCATGACCTATAGCATCTTCCATATAAAGTAATTCTTTTTGTGTCATAAATATCCTCCTTGTTTTTATTATGGTTTAATCAATTAAAATTAAACCTAATTTGACTTTAAAAGTAAATTTTGTTATAAATTAATAGAAAAGAGGTACGAGTATGGGAGACGAATTATTAAGAGTAATTGAACAAATAAAAAAGAGAAGAGAAGAATTAGCTATATTAAAGGATGAAGAAACAAAAAGCTTGGCTAGATTAGATGAATTAAATTTAATAATTTCAAAAAATGAAGAAACTATATTACAACAGCAAGAACAATTAGCAAATTTAGAAGAAGAAATAAATAATCAAAAAAAGGTTTTGAGAGAATATTTAGAAATGGCTGAAGATATTATAATGTTAAAAGGTTTTGTAGAACATCATACTAGTGATGATAGCTTAAAAAAATAACGATATTAATCGTTATTTTTGTCTATTTATTATAATTATTAATTAAATTTGTAAAAATTGTTTTTAAATTATTTAGTCCTTCTTCAGTAGTGGCCTCACATCTCATAGTAAGATTTGGACCTGTATTACTTGCTCTTACTAATGCCCAACCATTACTAAAATTAACTCTAACACCATCAATTGTATTTAAAGACCATTTTTGTGATTCACAGAAGTATTTAATATTCCTTACTACATCAAATTTTATTTCATCTGTAGTAGGGAATTTTATTTCTGGAGTACTATAATATTTAGGAATATCAGATAGCAAATCACTTAAAGATTTATCTGTTTTACTTAATATTTCTATTATTCTTAAACCTGCATATATACCACTTCCAACATCTGCGATTTTATCTCTAAAATAAACATGGCCTGAATATTCTCCACCAAATAACATATTATCTTCTTTAACTTTAGCTTGTGTATAACTAGCTCCAGTTCTATAACATACTGGTGTTCCACCTAATCTAATTATTTCATCTTCTAATGCTTTACTACATTTGACGTCATATAAAAATGTTTTATTTTTTGCTTTTTCTATTATATCTCTAATAATTAATATCATATAATGATCTGTTGGAATTAATCTACCTAAATTATCTACAATTCCAACACGGTCGCCATCACCATCAAATGCAATACCACAATCTGCTTTGTTTTTTATTACTTCATTTTTTAAAACAGTAAGATTCTCTTCAACAATAGGATCTGGATGGTGATTGGGAAATCTTCCATCATTTTCTTCAAAAATAATTTCAAAATCAACATTTAATTTTTCAAATATCCTTCTAGCTACAACTGTAGTAGCACCATTACCTAAATCTACAATTACTTTACGTTTATTTCTTCCAAGTTCTACTCCGTAACGTAAGTATTCAACATATTTTTCTGTAATATTTCCGTTGCTAATAGTGCCATTTCCACTTGTAAAATTACCAGCTAAAGTATAGTTTTTAAAATCTTCTATCATACTACCTCTAGCATTAGCTAAATTATCAAAAGAAAATTTAAAACCATTATCATCTTTAGGATTATGAGAAGCTGTAATCATTATCCCAAATAAATTATGTACATATCTTGCATAATAATGCATTGGTGTAGTAGTTAAGCCATAGTTAAATACATTTAATCCGCTATCTGTAATACCTTTAGTAAGATAAGCAGCTAAAGCAGGACTAGATAATCTATTATCGTGCGAAACGATACAAGTAGTTTGGTTTAATTTTTCTTTTAAATAACTTCCATAGCTTCTACCAATTGTATAAGCAGTAGTCTCATTAATAGTTTCAGGGTAAGTACCTCTTATATCATATTCTCTAAAAATATTAGGATTCATTTTATAACCTCTTTCTATTTATTTAATAATAACATAAAAAATAGTAATTTAGTAGATATATTTTTTAATATATGGTATAATTATAAGGATTTTTGAGGTTGGCTCAAGTAGTGTGAAAGAAGGTAATAAATATGAGTTATGAATCTATGAAAAATGAATTAATAGAAATGATTATAGAAGCAGAAAATTTACCTGAAAGCGATTTAGAGTTAATAAATGGTACTGAAATAAAAGTAAAAAAAGGTAAAGCGGATTTATTTAAAATAAGGAGTTACGATTATTTCAAATATTTTTATAATACAAATATTGAATATAATGGTAGTGTAAATTTTGTTTCTGATATTTTTAATATGTTAAAAGAAGAAATGAAAGTAAAAAACACTGAATATTATGAATCAAAAGCTTACGATATATCTATGGATTCTAAAGATGAAGTAGAAAGGTTAGAACAATTAAAATCTAGTTTAATCACCATAAAAAATAATCTTGATAAAAAAGAAAGTATTAGAAAAAATATAATTAATAGTACATCCAGGGATAAAAAAGAGAAATTAGTTCAAATTGATGAAGAAATACAAATGATTTTAGGTGCTCAAGAAGAGGTAATGACAAGTATTAAAGAAGTAAAAAATAGTATTAATACTAAATTTATAGAAATTATCAATGAAGAAAGAGATAATATAATATATGATTTTACTACTTCATTACGTGGCACTGAAATTTCTTATGGAATTGATGGCAAATCAATATTAGCGAGTGATAAAGAAGAATATGATGCTTTAATAGAGCTATTAAAAATTATAAATAAAGTTGATGAAAGTAAAAATCTAATTACTCATGATGGTGTAATATGTATTAATGAAAATCAAGTTGAAGAAGTGAAAGATTTATTTAGTAAAATAACACTTTTTAATAAACTTAAAAAGAAAGAAGAAACAAAAGAAGTAAAAATAGAGGGAATTAATTCTGAAATAATTGCTGCTATAAGTAAAGAATTAGAAAAAACTGGTAAATCTAAAAAAAGAAGTAATTTAATAAAAGCTTTAAGGATTTTACATGTACCAAGAACAGGAATGGATATAGATGGCAACATATTACCATATAGCGTAATGCCGACTGCTAAAGAAATAATTGATAATGTATTTATTCCAAAAAAATATGTTGATGATTTTAATGATTTAATAAAAAATACTAAATTTTTAAGTGAGTATATAAATAATCCGGAATTTAATTCTGATAAAAGAAAACAACTTGAAAATGAAAATCTTATTAATGAGCTGAAAGATTATTTAAAGATTATAGAAAAAAAATATAATGAGTATAATGGTGTGTATAATATACCTTCGGTACAAGCAAATGATGGGACAATTATTTTAGCAGAAGATGAAAAAGAATATAATAATATTTTAGCAATTATAAAATTGTTAAAAGAAAATAATGGTAGACTACATAATGTTTTTGGTGTTGGAAATGTTCCTCAAGAAAATATTCCTAAATTAGAAGATTTAATTAATAATACGAAATATTTTGATGATAAAATTATTATTAAAAAAACATCTCCAATTGCTGAGCCATCTCCAATTGCTGAGCCGACTCCAATTGCTGAACCATCTCCAATTGCTGAGCCAACTCCAATTGTTGAGCCAACTCCAATTGCTGAGCCAACTCCAATTGTTGAGCCAACTCCAATTGCTGAGCCGACTCTTCCTGGTCCAACACCTCCAACTGGTCAAACGTCAACCGAACCGACGCCAGATGATAAGCCTAAAAAAAGCAATAAATTAAAAGATTTATTTAAAAAAGTTAAAATAAGAAAATTAAAACCAACTTCATCTAAATGGTTTGAAAAATTAAGAAATGAATTTATAGAATATGCTAGAGAAGGTGCTTATAATTTATCAGTAAATGATATGATTTATGCTAATTCTTTAGACAATTCTCCTGAATTGGTAGGGCTTGCTAATGTTGTTAATAATAGAGGTGTAAGTCCAACTATTATTCAGGAAGATTATGGTTTTCATATTAAGTTAGATAAAACTGATAAAATAGTAGAAAAGCCAACTTTTGTACCAAGTAGGGCTCAAGGAAATGTTGGGTTAACACCTGAAGAAGAAAAAGCAAGATTGGAAGCTATTAAAATTTTACCTAAAAATGAGTTAGTAAAAAAAGTTAGTGATGTTAAAACCGAGTTGAGTAATAAAGTTTCGCAATTAGAGCCTAAAGAACCAATAACAACAACTAATCTTGTAAATAATATAATTAATAGTGATAATCTTGATGGGATGACTGAAGATGATTTAAATAAAATGAGTGATGGAGATTTAGGTATTTCTAGTCCAATAGTAATTCCTAGTAATAGTGAAATATTAAATAGTATTGAAAAACAACAATCAGATACTAAACCTAAAATAGAGGAAACACAACCAGGAAGAGAAATTGTTATGGATGAATTAACAAAAAGAATGTTAGAAATATTAGAGGAACAAATATGTAATGTTCAGGAAAAAATTGATAAAGGTAAAATAGGTTCTTCAGAAAAAGCAACATTAGAAAAAACCTTAGAAAATTTAAATAATAAAAGAGAAGAAATTTTAAAAGAAAATAGTAGAGGGTTATGATGAATATAAGGGATGTTATTACATTTGAAGATAATAAAGAATATGTGATATTAGATATGTTAGAAACAAATAATGAAAAATATTTATATTGTGTAGGTATAGATAAAGAAGAAAAACCTACTAATGAATTTATATATTTTCAAGGTATAGAGAAAAATAATGAATATTTTGTTGAAGAAATACTTGATAAAAACAAATTAAATGATATAATAAATATGTTTAAAAATAAATATTTAAATTAAAAACAAAGAACAAGACGTTTAAAATAATAATTTTTAAAGAGAGTTAACGGATGGTGAAAGTTAATAAAATTAGTTTTAAAAGATCACTTGGGAGTTTAATGTCTGAAAATAGTAAGACATTACGTGTAACTTACGTTAAAAGTAAAAGTTAAAATTAAGGTGGTACCGCGAAATATTCGCCCTTTGGTATACACCTTTTTTATATTTTAGAAAGGAATTATTTATGAAAAAATTTGAAAGTTTAGACAAAAGAAATGTCAATGAAGTAGAGAGTAGTTATAGAGAATATTGGGATAAAATTAATGTATTAGAAAAATCTATAAATACTCGTGATAAGAACGAAAATTATGTATTCTTTGATGGACCTGCGACTGCTAATGGTATGCCTGGATTACATCATATGGTAGCAAAATTCTTAAAAGATACTATTTGTAAATATCAAACTATGCAAGGGAAAAGAGTGGTTCGTAAAATTGGATGGGATACCCATGGCTTACCAGTAGAGGTTCAAGTAGAAAAGAAATTAGGTTTTACTGGCAAAGGAGATATTGAAAAGTATGGTATAAAAGAATTTAACCAAAAATGTCGTGAAACAGTTTGGGAAAATGAAGCTGCTTTTTCAAGATTAACAAAAGAAATGGGCCAATTTATTGACTTAGAAAATAGATATATTACCTATGATAATGATTATATTGAAACTGAATGGTGGATTTTAAAGAAATTCTTTGATGAGGGTTTATTCTATGAAGGACATAAAATACTTCCCTATTGTACTAGATGTGGTACAGGACTAGCTTCTCACGAAGTCCAACAAGGATATAAAGAAATAGATGTTGATACTGTTATAGTACCATTTAAAAGAGTAGATAAAGATGAATATTTCTTAGTATGGACTACTACACCATGGACACTAATTAGTAATGTTGCTTTATGTGTTAATCCAAACGAAAATTATGTTAGAGTAGAATCTCAAGGTTATAAATTTATTTTAGCAGAAGCTTTAGCAAATACAGTATTAGGAGATGAATATACAGTTTTAGATACATTTAAAGGAACAGAATTAGAAAATATAGGCTATGAACAATTAATACCTAGTTTATCTGTTGATAAAAAAGCCTTCTATGTAACATGTGATACATATGTAACTATGGGAGATGGAACAGGTATTGTTCATATAGCTCCAGCTTTTGGTGCTGATGATGCTGAAGTTGGTAAGAAATACAATTTACCATTCTTAAATCCTGTTGGTGAAGATGGATGTTATACTGAAGGCTTATGGGAAGGTATGAATGTATTTGATGCTGATAAAGAAGTTATTAAATACTTAAAAGAAAATGATAAGTTATTTAAAAAAATTCATATGAAACATAATTATCCTCACTGCTGGAGATGTAATACACCACTTTTATACTATAGTAAACCAAGCTATTATTTAGAAGTAACTAAATTAAAAGATAAAATAGTTGAAAATAATAAAAAAGTAAATTGGTATCCAGATTTTGTAGGAGAAAAAAGATTTGGTAATTGGTTAGAAAACTTAAATGACTGGGCAATTAGTAGAAATAGATATTGGGGTACACCACTTCCTTTATGGGTATGTGAATGCGGACACACTGATATGATTGGTTCAAGAAAAGAACTAGTAGATAAAGCAATTGAAAATATTGATGAGACAATTGATTTACATAGACCATTTGTAGATGACGTTCATATTAAATGCTCTAAATGTGGAAAAGAAATGAGTCGTACACCAGAAGTAATTGATTGTTGGTTTGATAGTGGTGCAATGCCTTTTGCTCAGTATCATTACCCATTTGAAAATATGGAAACATTTAATGAACAATTTCCAGCAGATTTCATAAGTGAAGGTATAGATCAAACAAGAGGATGGTTCTATTCGCTACTCGTAATTAGCACATTTGTAATGGGAGTAAGTCCTTACAAAAATGTTTTAGTTAATGAATTGTTATTAGATAAACATGGTAAGAAAATGCATAAAAGTAAAGGTAATGCGATAGAACCATTTAGTTTAATGGAAAAATATGGAGCAGATTCAATTAGATTCTATTTACCATATATTAGTCCTGTATGGACACCAATTAAGTTTGATGAAGATGGCCTAAAAGAAGTATATTCTAAATTTTTTAATCCACTTAAAAATACATATAATTTCTTTGCACTATATGCTAATACAGATAATATCGATATTAATGAATGTGATGTAAAATACGAAGATAGAGAAGAAATCGATAAATGGTTGATTTCTAAATATAATAATTTACTTAAATATGTAACAGAGTCTTATGATGAATATGATTTAAATAAAGTAGTTAGAGCTTTAACTAACTTTGTATCTGAAGAATTATCTAATTGGTATATTAGACGTAACCGTAATAGATTCTGGGGAAGTGAACTTGATATATCTAAAAAATCTGTTTATATAACAACTTATGAAGTATTAGTAGGATTATCAAAAATGATAGCACCTATAGTTCCTTATTTATCAGAAGAATTATATCAAAAATTGACTGGAGAAGAATCTGTACATCTTGCATATTTCCCTAAATATACTGAAGAATATATAGATTTAAATTTAGAAGAAAAAATGGATACAGTACGTACATTAATTAGTATAGGTAGAAATGTAAGAGAAGATGTTAAGATAAAGGTTAGAGAACCACTAAGTGAATGTTTATTAGATGGTAAGTTAGAAAGTTTAATAGGTAATTTAAAAGACTTAATTTTAGAAGAATTAAATGTAAAAGAAGTAGAATTCACAAATGATTTAAGCAAATATATGGACTTCAATATTAAACCAAATTATAAAGTAGCAGGGCCAATGTTTGGAGCTAATATTAAAACTTTTGCAGACAAACTTGCCAATTTAACAACTGAAGAAATAACTAAATTAAATAATAATGAAAGTGTTGAAGTTGTAATAGATGATGTTACTTATGATATTGATAATAATTATATTGATATAAGAATAAGTGCAAAAGAAGGTTATAATGCGGGCATGGAAAATAATTTATTTGTTATTTTAAATACTAATAGAACTAAAGAATTAATTTTAGAAGGTATTGCTCGTGAATTTATATCTAAAGTACAAAACATACGTAAAAATGAAGATTACAATGTAAGCGATAGAATAACAGTTTTATATAATGGTGATGAAGATATTAAAGAAACTGTAGAGATGTTTAAAGATTTTATTAGTGGTGAAGTTTTAGCAACAGAAATATTTTTTGATGAAACTATAACTAACCCATTAGACTTAAATGGGCATGAAGCAAATATTGTAACAAAAAGAGCTTAGGCTCTTTTTTTATGCATAAAATGAAAACTTTTGTAATATTTTGTCGAACCACTTGAATATTTAAAACATATTGTTATAATAAAAATAATCACTTTCGGATGTATATTAAGAAAGGAATTTATGGTAACAAAAGAAAAGACAAAATATTTAAAAGATAAAGTAGCAAGTATAATATTTACAGATGAAGATACAAGAGAATATGTAGAATGTATAGTGAGTTCTGCGCTTAATATACCTTTAGAAATAGTAAAAGATAATCTAACCCTTTTAACTCCAAGAGTAAATTCTAATATAAATGTCCAATATAGTGAAGTAGATGCCATATATGAAAATAATACATCAATAATAAATATTGAAATAAATTATCGTAATTATATTGGATTAGATGTAAAGAATATGAAGTATGT
>SVAM01000010.1 GCA_015059425.1 Bacillota bacterium
TAAATTCTAATATAAATGTCCAATATAGTGAAGTAGATGCCATATATGAAAATAATACATCAATAATAAATATTGAAATAAATTATCGTAATTATATTGGATTAGATGTAAAGAATATGAAGTATGTTTGTCATTTAATGTTAAAGCAAACAAAGATAAATGATAAATATCCAAAGCTAAAACCAATATATCAAATAAATATAAATAACTTTGATGTATTTGATGAAAATAAGTTTATATATCGAAGTTATATAATGGAAGAAACAATACATAAGAAGAGAAATGATTTTATTTCGATAATAGATATAAATGTAGATTTTTTAAATAATATTGATTATAATAAAATCATGGAGGAAGAAGAATATAGTTTAGAGCGAATGTTATATATATTTGTATGTGATAATAAGAATATATTAGATAAACTATATTTAGAGAATGAAATAATGGAAAAAGTAAGAGAAAAGATAAGTGCATTAACAGAAGATTTTTTAGATGATTTATATTATAACAAAGAAGAAATAATAAATGAGTATTCATTTTTAGAAGGTAAAAAAGAAGTTGCTAAAAATTTACTTAATTTAAACATGGATATTAATGATATATCGAAAGCTACTGGTTTATCAATAGAAGAAATAAAAGAATTAAAATAATAAAGGGATGATTAAAACAATCATTCCTTTATAAATGTTTATTTGATTATAAATTTATGATATTATATTATCTGGTGATTTTGATGTTTGAATATATAAATTTATTTGAATTTCCTGATTTTTTAAACAAATATTTAGAATTAGATATATTAAAGAGATTACAAAAAGTAGGATATTTTTGTGGTATGGATTATGCCTCGAAAGATATTTATGATTTTCCAATATATATAAGTAGATATGATCATTCACTTACAACAGCTTTATTAACATATAAATATACAAAAGATAAAAAAGCTACTATAGCTGCTTTATTTCATGATATATCTACTCCTTGTTTTTCTCATGTAATAGATTATATGAATAAAGATTTTGAAGAGCAAGAATCTACTGAAGAAAAAACGGAAGAAATATTATTTAATGATTTAAAATTAAAAGAATTATTAAAAGAAGATGATATAGATGTAAAAGACATAATAGAATTTAAAAAATATTCTGTAGTTGATAATAATAGACCTAAATTATGTGCAGATAGAATTGATGGAATAATTTTAACAAGTATAGCGTGGACTAAAGAATTAAGAATAGAAAATATAAAAGAAATAATAAACGATATAAAAGTATATACTAATGAAGATAATGAATTGGAATTAGGTTTTAAAACTACTGAGATAGCTTTAAAAGTAATAAGATTAAATAATATTATAAATGAATATTGTCATTCTAATTATGATACATACATGATGATGTTATTAGCAGATATAACTAAATATTTATTAGATAATAATATTATTATATATAATAATTTATATACTTATAACGAAGATGAATTAATTAATATATGTAAAAATTATAGTTTAAAAGATAATAATTTTAAAAAATTATTAAATAAGTTTTTATATATAAAACAAAATGAAATACCTAATATAGAGATTCCAAATATTAAAAATAGGTATATAGAACCATTAGTAAATAATAAAAGAATTATTTTTAAATAAGATGTAAAAATATCTCTAAAATATTTGACTAAAAATATATTTAAGTTTATAATTTATATATATAATAGAAAAATATAATAGAGGTGACTTATGGGAAATAAAAAGAAGTTATTAATTTTAGTAGGAGTATTACTATTAGGAGTTGGTATATCTTTTGCTTTCTTTGCAATACAAGCTATTTTTGAAGGTGAAGGATCAAAAATAGATACACAGACTGCATTAATAGGTAATGCCACTATAGAAGTAACTGGCTCAATAGATTTAAATGAATCAGAAACAGAAACTGGAGTTTTACCGGGACATAAAAGTATATCGAAAATAAAAGTTACAGCGGATAACAATGGATATGCAAGTGATTTTGATGTTGGTTTTAAACTAGTATGGAATGGAATAAACCCTTTAGCAACAGATTTAAAATTTACTATATATAAAACAACAGATGCTGATGCAGTAATAAATAAAACATGTACAAGAAAAACAAAAACAGCAGGTAAATATATTTATTATAGTGAAGAATGTGAATTAACAAGTGATAAAATAGATTTAAATTCACCATTAGTAGAAGATGGAACAATAGCAGGAAATAGTACAGTGTCAACTAAAGAAATATTGTTACCTGAAGAGGTAATGACAGCAACTAATAATCCGGAAGCTAACGCAGTATATTATTATATAGTAATAGAATTTCCAAATACTACCGTAAATCAAAATGCAGATATGACTGTAGGTAGTGATTTAAAATCATTTAGTGGTGTAATAAAGGCAGAAAAAGTTATTGATGATGCTACTGGTAGTGAGTATATTTTAGCTAATACTCCATTACAAACAGATGATCCAGATTTTTCAAAAACAAGCTGTACAAAAGGAACAAACGAAGGTGGAGATTGTGGAGAAGAAACAGTAGGTCTGTATAAATGTATAATAAAAGAGGATGGCGAATGTGCTAAACAAGAAGAGTTAAGTAGTTTGGATACAACAAATTTAAAAACAACATATTATTATCGTGGAGACGTAAATGATAACTATGTAAAATTTGCAGGTTTTTATTGGAGAATTATAAGAATCAACGAAAATGGTTCAATTAGAATGATATATCAAGGAAGAACCAAAGATGAAAATGGTAATGAATTAGAAATACAAAATTTCGGAGATGAAACTCAACTTGCTGAAACAAGTTCATTTAATACAGATTACAACCGAGCAGAATATGTAGGATTTAAATATGAATTGGAAAATGCACATGGAACAGATGATAAGTCGACTATATTAAGTGCATTAGAAACATGGTATGCAAAAGAAGATAATGAACTACAAAATTATGAAGAATACTTAGATACAGAATCAGGTTTCTGTGGAGATAGAACTTCATATACAGATTATAGCGGAATAACCGCAGGTGGAGGTACAGGAACAACTACAACTTATTATGGAGCATATATAAGAAATGTAACAAATAAAGCACCATCATTTAAGTGTTCAGATAATGAAAATGATTTATACAAAACAAAGATAGGCTTAATAACAGCAGATGAAGTTGCATATGCTGGAGGGGTAGATGGTGTTAATAATTATAGCTATTACTTATATACATGTACTTGGTATTGGACGCTTTCGCCGGGCCTCTTCAATGGAACGATTGCGTATGTGTTTGGCGTGTACTGGGATGGTTTCTTGGGCGACGACAACCTCGTTGACGACCCGGATGGTGGTGTCCGCCCAGTTATAAATCTGAGGGCTGATAACCTGATAATTTCAGGAAGTGGTACAGAAACTGATCCTTATGTCATTTCATAAATAATAGGTATAAAATTATAAATCAAAAAGTTCTCATTAGCGAGAGCTTTTTATTTACAATTTTATTGCAATTTAAAAATTAATAACGTATAATTAAATTAGGTGGTAAATATATGGATATGTGGATGTTATGGTTAATCGTAATAGTATTATTAACTATATTAGAAATAAGTACAGTAAATTTAGTGTGCGTTTGGTTTATTGTTGGTGCTTTAATAAGTTTAGTAATGTCATTCTTTATTGAAACATTTTATATACAGTTTGCTGTATTTGTATGTTTAGGGTTAATATTAATGTTAATCACAAGACCGATACTTATTAAAAAGTTAGTTAAAAAAGATGTTAAAACTAATTTAGATAGAGTAATTGGAATGGAAGCAGTAGTAACAGAAGAGATAACTCGTTTTAAAATAGGTGAAGTAAAAGTAGATGGCAAAAAATGGAGTGCTACTTCCGATAAAAAAATAGAGGTTGGGACTACAGTTATTGTAGAGTCAATAGATGGCGTAAAGCTAGTGGTAAGAAAGGGTGAGAAGTAATGGAAATATTTATTGTTTTATTAATATTAGCAATTATTTTAATAATTCCTAATATTAAAATAGTTCCACAAGCAAGAGCTTATGTTATAGAAAGGTTAGGAAGTTATCAAGAAACTTGGGGTAATGGATTACATTTTAAAATACCATTTATAGATAGAATATCTAAAATAGTAAGTTTAAAAGAAACCGTTAAAGATTTTGCACCACAACCAGTTATTACAAAAGATAATGTTACAATGCAAATAGATACAGTTGTTTATTATCAAATAACAGATCCTAAGTTATATACTTATGGAGTAGATGCACCAGTAAGTGCAATTGAAAATTTAACAGCTACAACATTACGTAATATAATTGGTGATTTAGAACTTGATGAAACACTTACAAGTAGAGATATTATTAATAGTAAAATGCGTGCTATTCTTGATGAAGCAACAGATCCATGGGGAATTAAAGTAAATCGTGTTGAAGTTAAGAATATTATACCTCCACATGATATTCAAGAAGCTATGGAAAAACAAATGCGTGCTGAAAGAGAAAGACGTGAAAAAATATTACAAGCTGAAGGTGAAAAGAAAAGTAGTATCTTAATCGCTGAAGGTGAAAAAGAAAGTGCAATATTACGTGCTGAAGCACAAATGATGAGCCAAATTAAAATAGCTGAAGGTGAAGCAGAAGCGTTACTTAAAGTAAAAGAAGCAGAAGCTAAGGGAATTGAATTATTAAAAGCAGCTAAAGCTGATAGTGCAGTATTAACATTAAAAAGTTATGAAGCTTTATCTAAAGTTGCGGATGGACAATCTACAAAATTAATTATACCTGCTAATTTAGGAAATGTTGCAACATTTGGTTCAACTATAGCAGAAGTTATGAAAGATAAGAAGTAATCTTATCTTTTATATTTGAATGATTATGGAAAAACATACTTTAGAACCGTTTTATAACGAAGATTCAGAAATATTAATTCTAGGCTCATTTCCAAGTGTTAAATCTAGAGATGACGGCTTTTATTATGCTCATCCTAAAAATCGTTTTTGGCAAATTTTAAGTGTTATTTATAATGAAGAATTAATAGATATAGAAACTAAAAAGACATTTTTAATCAAACATAAAATTGCTTTGTATGATGTATGTGCAAGTTGTGACATAGAAAAATCAAAAGATGCTAGTATAAAAAATGTTAAACCAAATAATATCGGAAATATTATAAAAAAATCTAATATCAAAAAAATATATGTAAATGGGAAAACTGCTTATAATTTATACAATAAATTAATAAGAGATAAAATAAATATAGATGCAATATATTTACCTAGTACAAGTCCTGCTAATGCAAAATTTAAATTAGAAGATTTAGTGCAAGAATATAGTCAAATTAAGGATAATTAATTTTGGAAAATATTGTGCTTTTAACTTATTCTTTTATGTGTTATACTTATTAAGTAAGGTGAGTAAAGAAGATGGAAAAATTAAATAAATTAGGATATACAAAAGTTGAATTATTAATAGTAATTGCTTTGTTAGGAATAGTAGCATTTATAGCAATAAATAAGACATCATATGCTTTTTCAATTAATAATAGTAGTGCTATACAAGAGGTTATAAATTTAATTGAAAAACAAGCGGAAGAATATGCTTTAGATAATAAAGATATATTTAATGATAGTGATACAACATATATTAGTGTTGAAGATTTGATAAATAATAAATATTTAATACCAAATGAAAAAGGATTAATTATTAGTCCAGAAAATCCTGATAAAAGTTATAATAAAAATAAAATTAAATTAGAATATAAGAATAACAAAGTTATTGCAAGTTTTATTTTATAAATCAAGTCTGGAACTTGATTTTAATTGTTATAAATAGTATAATAAAAGCATATTTTAGGAGGAAATTATGGAAGATAATGTAAAGAAAATTGAGACAAAATTAAATACTTTAATGTATATAGTAATATCTGGCTTTGTAATTATAGGGTTGCTTGTTATTGGGCTATATTTTACTAATAATGGAACAAGTGTAAGTGAAGAGCCAAAAACAACAGAAAGTGATACAAATTATGATGTTAGCAAAATGAATACTGTTACAGGTAAAGAAGCAACTGAATTATTTGATAAAAAAGGTACACATTTCTTATATATAGGTAGACCAACTTGTGGTGTATGTGTAAATTTAGTTCCAAATTTAAATGCTACAATTGAAGAATTGGATGTTACAATAAACTATTTGGAACTTGAAAGTACATTTAGAGATGATTTTGGGGACTTATTTGACCATTTAGATATTAAAACTAAAATTAATGGCGAAGAAGGAACATTTGGCGAATTATTAGAAACATATGGATACACTCCATTAGTAATAATTATTAAAGATGGTAAAATGATTGAAGGCTTTGTGGGTTCTAGAGATAGTGAAACAATAATTGAATTATTTAAAAAATATATTTAATTAGTATAGGAATGAGAAAAAATAAATCTCATTCCTTTTTTCGACAATTTTTTTAATATTTATATGTTATTATAGCAAGCATTCTTCAAAAAGAAAGGATGTATATAATGAATGAAGATTTAAAGAAATTAAAAAAAGAATTTATTAGAATAAAAAATATGGGTTATGTAGAAGCTAGTAGAAGTGGTACAACAGGGATTGGAAAAACATTTGAAGATCTTTTGGGAAAGAAAGACGATAGATTAGGTAGCCCAGACTATAATGGTATCGAAATTAAAACAAAAAGAAGTTATAGTAGGGCATATATTACTTTATTTAATGCAACACCTAATGGTAATGATGAATATGAAATTAAAAGACTAAGAAATGATTTTGGATATCCAGATAAAATATTGAAAAACAAAAAAGTATTAAATGTTTCAGTACAAGGAAATTGTTCTACACTTGTAGCAGATAGATATTTATTTAAATTAGAGATTAATTATGATGAAAGTAAAATATATTTAGTAATTTATGATAAATATATGAATTTTATTGAAAAAGAAAGTTTTTGGGAATTTAATATACTAAAAGATAAATTAGAAATTAAATTTAAATATTTAGCTTTAATTAAAGCATGGCCTCAAAATATTAATAATAAAGAATATTATAAATATTATGATATTGAATTTTATAAATTAAAGTCATTTGAAGATTTTTTATATTTAATTGAAGATGGAACTATTAGAGTAACATTTAAAATAGGAGTTTTTAGAAAAGGAACAAGAATTGGTGATATTCACGACAGAGGTACAGGCTTTGAAATACAGGAAATTGATTTATATAAACTATTTGATAATTTAATAGTATAAAATTTATAAGGTATTTTAAAAGTTTGGGCCATAGGGGAGTTGCAAGTATGAAAAAAAGTCATCTAACAAAGATGGCTTTTTGAATTCAAAACTGGTCGAGAAGACAGGATTTGAACCTGCAACCCCTTGGTCCCAAACCAAGTGCACTGCCAAATTGTGCTACTTCTCGATATTATGGTGCGCCCTAAGGGAGTCGAACCCCTAACCTTTAGATCCGTAGTCTAACGCTCTATCCAATTGAGCTAAGGGCGCATCCTTTCAGTGCACTTGTTTTTAAAATGCATAATCATTATATTATAAATAAATGCAAAAATCAAGCATTTTCTATTCTAATATATGAAAAAACTCTGATTTAGTTATCAGAATCTTTATCTTTACCTAAAATTTTATCTATTGAATAGTTATATTTTTTAGCTAATTCTACTAATGTGACTGTTAAAATTAGATTTTTACTATTTTCATATCTATTCCATGTAGGTTGATTAATATTTAATGCATCTGAAATTTGGACTTGCGTTAAACCTTTTTTGTTACGTATCTTCTTTAAATTTTCACCAGTAACTTTGATTTTAATATCAGGTTTAGCGTTTGCATATTTTCTTTTGTTACTAAAACCTACAGTATAATCAATTGAAACATCAAATAAATTGCAAAATTGATTAAGTCTTTTAAGTGGAATAGTATCACTGCCGCATTCCCACATACTATATGAACCTTTGCTAACTTTTAAAGCATTAGCAACATCTTTTTGTTTTAAACCAGCTTCTTCTCTAATCTCTTTCATTCTTGGAAATTGCATAACATCTCACCAATATTAATTTTCTCAAAAATAATATCTATATTCTGATTTTGGAGTTTATATGTATAGGTTTTACAATTTGTTATTAAATTTTAAAATATATATATTATAATAATAGAGTTAATTGAGATTGATTATCTGGAGTATTACAAGTATAATAAGAGTAGGTGGTTAACATGAAATATTATTTAGCAGTTGATAAAGGAAATTTTAGAAATTTAGATGATAGATATAAGATTTTAGATTTATCTCAGATTAATCCAGAATTAGGTAATGATGATAATTTAAAATTATTAGTTAAATTTACAACAACTTTTGAAACCAAAAAAACATTAAAAGACTTATTGATTGCAAAAGGGGTATTAGCTGCCAATAATGCTTATTATGATATAGTAATGTATTATGAGCATTCATATCCAAAAACTTTAGATGTAGCTTATAAAGTTGATGAGGAATATTTAGATATAGGAAGATTAAGTAATATTATATATGATAAATTAAAAAACAAAGTTTTTTTTGACACCTTTTTAAATTACTATGAACAAAACTCTTTTTTAGAAGATGAAATAGGTTTAATTCGTGAGTATGCAGGAGATATTTATGCTAACCATAGATATTATGAAGCTATTAGAAGGCTAATAAATAAAATTTGTTATAAAAAAAATTCTGCAGGAAAAACTGTATTAAATTATAGACAATTATATGATTTAGGTATGTTTGTATCTAAATTAGCTAATAAAGGTCGTAATATTGTTATAAATAGAGTAGAAAAAGAATCAATAAAAGCTAATTCTATAGTTCCAGAAGAAGGCACTGCAGAACGTGATAAATGGGATGAATTGTATGGAAAAGAAATTGATGATGATCAAATAAAATTATTTTAAATGTAAAAACATTGTCAATAAAATATGTAATAACTTCATAATTGTGTAAATATTTAGTATTATAATATTGTAAAGGGAGTGAAGATATGTTATATCCTTCAATAGACAAAATATTAAATATTGTAGATTCTAAGTATATTTTAGTGCATGTTTCTTCTAGAAGAAGTAAACAAATGCTTGAGAATCGTCATTTTCAATTGAAAGAAAAAGATTATTTGAATAAGAAGGAATTAGGAAGAGCATTAGAAGAAATTGAAAAGGGTTTAGTAAAAATTAAATAATTTTTCAAAAAAAGTCTTGATTTTAACTATCTCATATGATAAGATAGTTATGTTCTTTGGGGAATTAGCTCAGCTGGCTAGAGCACCACGCTTGCACCGTGGGGGTCAAGGGTTCGAATCCCTTATTCTCCACCAAATTAAAAATTAAAGCCAATTTGGCTTTTTTTGTTGTTATAAATATGTGTCTGTATTTGTAAAACTATAAGATAATTATAGTTTTTTTTATGTGATTTTGTTATAATAAATAATAGAATAGAGTGATAGTATGGAAAGAGTATTAAAAGCAGAAGAATTAGAAAAAATGGATGCTTATTTTAGAGCAAGCAACTATCTTGCAGCTTGTGAATTATATTTGAAAGATAATCCATTGCTTAAAGAACCTCTTAAAATGGAACATATTAAATCGAAATTAGTCGGGCATTGGGGGACAACTCCAACTCAAAACTTTTGTTATGTTCATTTAAATAGAGTAATAAAAAAATATGACCTTAATATGCTTTATATTTCTGGCCCAGGGCATGGAGGTGGAGCAGCATATTCTAATGTTTATTTAGAAGGAACTTATAGCAAGACTTATCCAGAAATAACTTATGATGAGGATGGTTTAAGAAAATTATTTAAACGCTTTAGTTTTCCAGGAGGTACATCAAGCCATGTAGCTCCAGAAATACCAGGAAGTATAAATGAAGGCGGAGAATTAGGCTATAGTTTAGCACATGCTTTTGGCGCAGTTTTAGATAATCCTGATTTATGGGCAGCAACAATTGTTGGCGATGGTGAAGCGGAGACAGGCCCTTTAGCGGCTTCATGGCAATTAAATAAATTTATAAATCCTATTACTGATGGAGTAGTTTTACCTATATTAAATTTAAATGGTTACAAAATAGCTAACCCAACAATTTTGGCGCGTATTAGTAAAGAAGAACTTCTTAATTATTTTAAGGGTATGGGATGGGAACCAATATATGTTGAATATATAGACAATGAACAAATTCATGAAGATATGGCTGGTGCTTTAGACTTAGCTATAGAAAAAATAAAAGTTATTAAAACAAACGCTAAAATAAATAAAGATACTACAAGACCTATGTGGCCAATGATAATTTTAAAAACACCAAAAGGGTGGACTGGGCCTAAAATAGTCGAAGAAAAAATAGTTGAAGGAACATTTAGAGCACATCAAGTTCCTATCGCGGTTGATGAGAATCATAAAGAAAATTTAAAATTACTAGAAGAATGGTTAAAAAGTTATCGCTCTTGGGAATTATTTGATAGCAATGGAACATTAAAAAGAGGCTTACAAGAGCTAATTCCAGATAATAAAATGGGTGCAAATCCACATGCAAATGGTGGGCTATTATTAAAAGAATTAAATGTTCCAAATTTTATAGATTACATGATTGAAGTAAAAACGCCAGGTGTAGAAAAAAATAGTGATATGATGATGCTTGGACATTTTATAAGAGATATTGTTAAAAATAATCCAAATAATTATAAAATATTTGGCCCTGATGAAGCACTATCAAATCGCTTAAATCATGTATTTGAAGTTACGAATCGAAAATGGAATGGTGAAACAGTAAAAGGTGATGAATATTTAAATACGGATGGAGCTATAATTGATACAATATTATCAGAACATGCTTGTGAAGGTATGTTAGAAGGGTATTTACTTACTGGAAGACATGGGTTTATTCATACATATGAAGCATTTAGTAGAATAATTGATTCTATGGTTAGTCAGCATGCTAAATGGTTAAAAATAAGTAAAGAATTACCTTGGCGTAAAGATATATCTAGTTTGAATATAATCCTTTCTAGTCATGTATGGCAACAAGATCACAATGGATATACACATCAAGATCCAGGTTTCTTAAATCATATAGTAACTAAAAAAGCTGATACAGTTCGTGTATATTTGCCAATAGATGTTAATACATTAATTTCTACGTTCAATCATATTACAAAAACTAAAAATTATGTAAATGTAGTTGTAGCTAGTAAACATCCATCGTTACAATGGCTTAATAAAGAAGAAGCTATAGCACATTGTACTAAAGGTGTTGGAAGACTAGACTTTGCTAGTAATGATACTAAGGATGATGTTGATATAGTTTTAGCAAGTGCTGGAGATACTCCTAACTTAGAAATTATCGCAGCTTCACAAATTATGAGAGAATATTTACCTAATTTAAAGGTTAGAGTAGTAAATGTTGTTGATTTAATGAAACTAGTAAGTAATGATGAGCATCCTCATGGACTAACAGATAAAGAATATGATGATTTATTTACAAAAAATAAACCAATAATATTTGCTTTCCACGGATATCCAAACTTAATACATGAATTAACATATAAAAGAACTAATGATAATTTACATGTTAGAGGATACATTGAAGAAGGTGCAATTACAACATCATTTGATATGAGAGTATTAAATAAAATAGATAGATATAATTTGATATTATTAGCATTAAAACATTTAGATATAGATACACAAGAAGCTAAAAAATTAGAAAAGTATTGTAAGTCTATGCTTTCAAAACATAAAGAATATATTGTAGAACATGGGTTAGACATACCAGAAGTAGTTGAATTTAAATTTGAAAAGGGTGAATAAAAGTGGTATATGATTATATTATAATTGGTTCAGGATTAGGAGGGTTAAGTGCTGGAATAAATCTAGCACTTAATAATAAAAAAGTTTTAATTTTAGAAAAAAATAGCTTGCCAGGTGGTTTAGTTACAACATTCAAAAGAGGCAGATTTGAATTTGATACTTCATTATATGATTTATATGATTATGGTAGTGAAGAAAATAGTGGAACTATAAAAAATTTATTTAAAAAATATGATATAGATATTGAAACAATACAAGCTCCTTTAAATTTTAAAGTTAAAACAGAAAATAATGAAGATTATGAAGTAAAAGGAAATATAGAAGATTTTATACTTGAATTAGAAAATTTAAAAAATGGTTCTACTGAATCTTTAAAAGAATTTATTGCTATAACTAAAGAAGTACATGAAGCATTAAATAAATTAAAAAATAATTTTTCTATTAATGAAGAAGAGTATCCTAGATTTAATAAATATCTTCGTATGAATGTTATTGATGCTTTAACTGATATAAATATGCCTAAAGAAACAATTCATCGTTTAGGATATTTATGGTTATATATAGGTAGTCCTTTAAACAAACTTAATTTTATAGATTTTGCAGAATTTATGTATAAATTTATATTTAAAAAAACTTATGTACTAAGAAATAAGAATTTAGATTTAATTTTAAAAATGGTAAATAAATTTAAAGAATATAATGGTAATATTTATTATAATGAAGAAGTAATAAATATTAGTGATATTAATGACTTAAAATTAATTATTACTAAAACTGGTAATGAATATAAATGTAAACATGTTATTTGTAATTTATCTCAAAGATATGTGTATAAAAATTTATTTAAAGAACCAAATCTTGAAGTAAATAAATTAGAGAATGCTAGAACTCTTTCTATGAATGGAGTTGTTGTATATTTAGGTTTAAATAAAAATCATAGTAATATTGGACTAAATAATTATAAATATTATCATTTTAATAATATAAATAGTCTATTAAATATTAAAAATATGAATAGTTTATATCATAATATTTGGGAAGCAACTGTACCAAATGTAGTTAACATGAATGCAAGTCCTAATAATACAACTATATTAGTATTAAAAACTAATTACTATGATAAAACATTTAATATTACCAATATAAATGACTATAAAAAAATTAAAGAAGATATTGCTTTAGATTTAATTAATCAATTTGAAGAAACATTTAATATTGATATTAGAGAATATATAGAAGAAATTGAGATAGCAACGCCACTTACTTTTAGTAGATATACAAATAACGTTAATGGAAGTATGTTGGGATATATGCGTTTAGGATATGATAATAGTATTCACCGTTTAATATCATATAAAGATGAAATTCAACCTAAAATAAGTTTTGTTGGTGGAAGTAGTTTATTTGGTGGTGGGGCTGATAATGCTATTTACAGTGGATATTATATTTCTAAAATGTTGCTGAAAGTGGGTGATAATAATGAATAATATTGAATTTTTAAGACAAGAAAGAAAGGACATTATCAAAGATTATCCTTCTAAGGAAATACCAAATACTATTGTTGATGACTTAGTTAAAAGTATTAATGAGATTCAGTATGTTATAGTTAAAGAAATAATTGAAGAAACTAAAGATACTAAATCTTTTATCTTAATCCCAGACAAGTCAAAAGGAACAAATACATTAGAACCATTTAAAGCAGGGCAATATATTAGTATAAAAATGTTTATAGGAGACACTTATGTAACAAGAGCATATTCTTTATCATCATCTCCAAAAGATGCAATAAATGGAATTTACAGAATAACTATTAAAAGAGTAGAAAAGGGTTTAGTAAGTAATGCTTTATTAGATGATATGAAAGTGGGGGATGGACTTGCAATTTCAAAACCAACTGGTATATTTACATATAATAAAATAAGAGATGAAGAAAATGTGATAGCAATCGCTGGCGGATGCGGAATTACACCTTTTATGTCTTTAGCAAAATCTATAATAGATGGAATAGAAGATTGCTATTTAACAGTATTTTATAGTGTTAAAACTGAAAATGATATTATTTTTAAAAAAGATATTGAATTAATAAATAAAAAAAGTAAAAAAGTTAAATTTATAATTACCCTTACTAGGGAAGATAAAAATGATTATTTAAATGGTCATATTACCAAAGATATGATAGAACCTTATTTAAAAGATTTTAATACTATATTTATGTGTGGGCCAAAAGAGTTATATAAAAGTATGAATGAAATATTAAATGAATTAAACATACCAAGAAAATCCGTTCATTACGAAAATTTTTATACAGAATATACTCCATTAGAAATAAATACATATGAACTTAAAATATTAATGAAAAATAAAACAGAAGTTATTACTTGTAAAAGTAATGAAACACTATTAGTTTCTTTAGAAAAAGCTGGTATAAAAGCACCATCATTATGTAGAGTAGGGACTTGTGGTTTTTGTAGAAGTATTTTAATTGATGGTAAAATAAAAACCGTTGGTGAAAGTAAACCCAAAGCATTAACTATTAATGATTATATTCATCCATGTGTAACATATCCAGAAAGTGATATAGTAATAAGAATAGATATATAATATGAATAAAGTAGTAAAAATATGTTTAGTAAGTATAATTATAATATTGTTAATATTTGTTTTCTATTTATTTAATATAAAATCATATATTACTGGAAATTACGTACAAAACACTAATGATTGTAAAATAGGATACGATTGTGTATGTATAAAAGAATCATGTATATGCAAATTTAAAAAATATTGGGTTGAAAATAAAATAACATGTCAGAAAAATATATTAAATAATGAACAAATTAATTAATAAATAAAACCACTATTAATATAATTTAATGGTGGTTTTTATATGCTTATTGCACATCGTGGAATAGTAAATAATGTAGTTAAAGAAAACACAATACCGGCTTTTTTAGGTGCTATTAATAATAGTGATTATGTAGGTTTTGAACTAGATATATATATGAGTAAAGATAAGGAATTTATTATATATCATGATTTATTATTAGATAATAAATTTATATGGAAATATTCTTATAAAGAATTAAAAAGAAAGGGTATAATAAGATTAGAAGATGTACTAAAATTAAAAACAAATAAATTAATATTAATAGATATTAAAGACGTAAATTTAGATATTGATAAACTAAGTAATCTTTTAAATAAATATAAAAAGAAAAACATTTATGTAATGTCTTTCTTTAACAGCGTAATAAAGAAATTTAAAAATAAAACTTTTAAAGTAGGGTTATTAAATTATGTATTAAATTCTAATAAAGAATATAGTTATAATTTTATAGGATTGTTATATGATGTAGCAAGTACATCTTTAATAACCAAATTTAAAGAAAAAGGAATAGAAGTATTTATATATAATGTTAATAAAAAAGATAAATTTATATATAATGATGTTTATTACATAGTTGATAGTACTAATTATTAGTTTTTTTTCTAACTAAATATATTAAAGGTATTATTAATGTAATTGGAATTAATACTGCCACATATGGTAATGCATAATATATACGAAGTTCATTTATATAATTTTGAGCAAAAACTTTACTTATAACAAACATAATTATAATCAATACTATCGATATAGTAATTTTACTATTTTTTGGTGGTAGTAATTCTTTAATGGAATAAGTTGCCATAGAAGCAGTTATAAATAAATCAAAGCACCAAGCTATAGATAAAATATTTTCTACTTTTTCAATAAAGTTCAATAGTTTTAATTGTTTTAAAACCATATATTCTGGAAATCTAAAAGCTTTAACTAATACTTCTCCAAATACTCCATTAATGCATATTATAGCAATAATTAAGGTTAAAGCTGACAAACAATATGTTAGTATATGATTTTTAACAGGGCCTTTAGAATGTAATATCAATATATTGGGAAGTGTACTTATACCAGCAAAAGTAATCGCTGATTTAAATATATTAAGGGGAGTAGTATCTATAATTGGCAAGAAATTAATAACTTCAAAGTATCCAACTAAACTAAATATAGATGATATTACAAGTACAATGCTTATTGGTAGCAAACAACTGGCAACTCTACTTATAATTTTTATTCCTTTAAAAGTTAAAGCTAAAATTAAAATTATATATGGTATTAATATATATATTTCAGGAGTATTAACAAGTAAGAAGCTAACCACAAATATTTTATATATAACTAATACATAAATTAAAATAATAAAACTTGCAATAATCATTAGTATTTTAGTGATAAAACCAAATTTTTTATTTCTATCAAATAATTCTTTTAAAGTTATATTTCCTTTTTTTTCAAGAATATAATTATAAATAAAAGTAATTAATAATCCTATTAATAAACCTATTAAAGCACCTATATATGAGTCTTTACCGCTTGGATAAAATGTAAGTGATAAACCAAAACCTAAAAATAATGCACGTGTTAAAAAATATACTACACTAGTATTTATTTTCATTTTTTCACCTCAAATATTAAACCTTTTTTATTTATTTTTAAATTAATTTCATATTTAAATTCTTTATTTATCCATGAATAATAATTATTATTACGAAATTTTATATGTTCGTATAACCCTGTTTTTAAAACATTAGATTCATTACTTTTGAGAATATTTATTACTTTATCCATTTCGTTTTTAATAACTTTAATAAATTCTTTTTCTAACTCTTTATATGTGTCTACTTCTCTTAGTGAACCATTACAATTATCTTCATGAATACGGGCATTTAAATCTGCTTTGACAGTTATATAATTAGCATTAGGTTCATATTTAACTTTTCCTTCATAAATACTTATAACTATTTTTTTATTATCGCTACAAGTAGATTCATATAATATGTTTTGAATATTAAAATTATTAAGTAAATTAATAGTTGGGGCATATTTATTTTCAAGTATAGTTTTTAATTTGTAATCTTTAAAAATGCCCATACCATCTAAAACAATTTTATCTTCTTTAACAGTAAAAGCAGAAAGTATAGCATCTTCACCATTAGTTAAAATATTACTTAAGGTTTCTGTAAAAGGGACATAATAACCGGCACTATCAGCATCATTATTATGTTCAAGTAAATCTATCATAAAACTACTTGCTAAAGGCTTTTCTTTTGATGTTGTATTAAGTAATTTTTTAGCAGTAGTATCTTTGGCTAATGCTAAATAAAATTCATTGCGTAGTTTAGGACTTCTTATTAAAAATTCCGATACTTCAACCATTTTGTTTTTAGCTATTTTTTCGTCAATAACAACCATTTCAATATGGTCATAATAAGCAACTTTATCTAAACTATTGCCAATTTTTAAAAAAGCCTCAGTTATAGTACTAGCTTCGCTTGAAACCGTATAAGAACTAGATGATCCTGATGTATCTCCTGTTTTTTTAGTGCTTATAATTTCAAATGTTACATTATATTTTTCATTATTATAATCAATTCCAACTCCACTAACGATAGCTATGTCATTAAGTTCATTATAGTCATAGCAACCACTTAATAAAAAGGGAATAATTATTAATACTATAATTTTTTTCATGAGTTTTCTCCTTGTCTAGTTTTATTTTTAGTAGTTAGCATTGAACTTCTTAATTTATCTTCTTTAGCGGGTTTTTTTATTAATACTTTATAAAAGTATGTTTTATCAAACGGCATTAGAGGATAAAAATAAGGTTTGCCAAATGAATATACATCATTAATTCTTATTAAGAAATAAAATCCTGCAAAAATAAGGCCTAAAATACCAAAAAATGCTGCTGATAATAAAAATACAAATCTAAAATGTCTTAAAGCATTAGATACTTCTATTTCTGTAAATATTAAACTTGCAATAAAAGTTAAAGCAATTACAATAATCATTATAGGACTAACAATACCAGCTGAAACTGCAGCATCTCCTAGAATTAAAGCTCCAAGGATTGAAACCGCACTTCCAAATGTAGTAGGGAATCTTAAATCGCTTTCTCGTAGCATTTCACAAACTAAAAGCATGATAATAGCTTCAACCATGGCAGGGAATGGCACTCCATCTCTTTGAATACTAAAACTTACTAATAAATCAGTTGGTATTGTTTCAATATTATAATTAGTAAGTGCAATATATATAGCCGGAACAGTCATAGATAAAAAGAAACAAGCAAATCTAATTATTTTTAAAAAGTTAACATTTTTACTTTTGTGATATCTATCTACACCCGGGTTAATAAAATCAGCAAAGAATGCTGGTAGGACAATAGCGAAAGGTGAAGTATCAACTAGTAAAACTATTTTTCCTTCTAATAAGGCTTTAGATACATTATCAGGTCTTTCAGTTATTAAATATGTCGGAAAATGTATTTTGCCTTCATCAGTTATTAATTGACCTATATTACTAGAATCAATAATACCATCGATATCAATTTTTTCTAATTTATCTTTGATATTATTAATTAATTTATCTTCAGCAATGTCTTCAAAATATAATAAACCAACCTTAGTCTTAGTTTTTCTTCCTATAATATATTCATCTGTTTTTAAAGTATTAGATTTTAATCTTCTTTTAATTAAACCTAAATTAATTTGATAAGATTCGGTAAAAGCATCTTTTGGCCCATTAGTGGCTGGTTCAGAGTCAGGTGTAGATACACTTCTATTTATGTCTGCTTTAGTTTCTACAGCAAGTATTTTATTATTTCTAATAATAATGGTAAAACCACTAGTTAAATAGAATTCTATTTCATCTTCATTTTTAATATCTACTGTATTTGGACCGGGAATAATACTATTTAAATTATTATTTTTTTTACTTTTGGTAGTACTTAAATTACTTAAATTTTTTAATATATAATCATTTACTTTATCACCTGAACTAACTGATTCTAAGTATATTACATATATCGTTTCTATTAATGATATTTTTACTTTTTTAATAGTTAAATCAGGAGTTTTAGTAAATTCTTTTTGTATTCTTTTTACTATTTTATTTTCCACATATATTCACCTAAAATTATTATTGGTAAATTTTAGAATATTATGTTATCTTTTTATATTTTATAAATATTAATATATCTGTTATGCTTATATATAAAGACTATGTTATAAAAAATCTTGACTTCGTATCTCTTTTATTGTAGAATTAAGAAGTAGTCAAGTGGAGTAGTACTCAAGAGGCTGAAGAGGGGTCCCTGCTAAGGATCTAGGTCGGCGAATGCTGGCGCGGAGGTTCAAATCCTCTCTACTCCGCCATTATGAATTTAAACTCGAACAATCGAGTTTTTCTTTTGCTATTTGCTTTTTTCAAATGAATGTGTTATTATATAATTCCTAAAAAAGAGGAGATAAAAATGAATATTAAAGAAAATATATATTATATAGTTAGAAATTATGTAAAAAAATATTTAACAGGTAATTTAGGTGAAGTTGTTGAAGATGAAGATAAATTAGTTTGTTATGTCGAGTATAATAAATCTAAAAAAATAAATGGTACTGAGACTTTTTCTTGTTTTGGAATAAACGAAAGAAACGAAGAATTAGCAAAATCCTATAATCTTAATAAACCAATTTATTATGTATTCAGTGATTTAGACGAGTTTATAAAACCAATTAATATATTTGGATATAATTGTAATGTTTATATTAAAGATTGCGAGTTTTATAGAGGGCTACATGTTAGAGTAGTAGGTGGAAAATGTTCAATTGAAGCAACAGATATTAGAGCATTACATAATTTAATGCTAAGTGCTCATGAATTAGTATTGCAAGACTTATATTTAAATAATGAATATTGGTATTCAACAAATTTAAATTTACATATTAGCGCTAATGATATATTAAAAATAGATGGATGTACAATTGGTTCTGAAAATAGAAGACTTAATATAAACTTAGCATCAGGTAATGAATTAATTATTAATGGTTCAACTATTACTGGTGATACAGTAAATTGTAAAGCAAAAAGTATTTGTTACAGTGGTAATTCTGTAATTAATAGAGAAAAACCGATGAGAAGAGTTTTAGAAAAATAGAAATCCAGAAATGGATTTTTAATTTGCTATTTAAAGATAAAAAAGATATAATTAGTGTGGTGAAGTTGTATGAAATTTACTTATAAATTAGAAAAAAAAGAAAAAAATACTAATGCAAGATTAGGTTCATTTATATATAATGGTAAAAAATATGAAACTCCGATGTTTATGCCTGTTGGAACACAAGCTACAGTTAAAACTTTGTCTCCTGAAGAATTAAAAGAAGTTAATTCCGGAATAATTTTAGCAAATACCTATCATTTATGGCTTAGACCAGGCGAGGATATAGTTAATAAAGCAGGGGGCTTACATAAATTTATGAATTGGGATCAACCAATACTTACAGATAGTGGGGGTTTTCAAGTTTTTTCTTTAGCTAAACCAAAAGATATATTAGAAGAGGGAGTAAAATTTAAAAATCATTTAAATGGTGATAATTTATTACTCACTCCAGAAAAGTCTATATATATTCAAAATAATTTAGATAGTGATATTGCCATGTCTTTCGATGAATGTATTGGTTATCCTGCAACATATGATTATGTTAAAAATAGTGTAGATAGAACATTAAGATGGGCTAAAAGAGGTAAAGCTGTACACAAAAATACTAATCAAATGTTATTTGGAATAGTCCAAGGTGGAGAATATGAAGATTTAAGAAAATTCTGTGCTGAAGAACTTGTTAAAATGGATTTTGATGGGTATTCTGTGGGAGGCACTAGTGTAGGGGAAGATAAACCTACAATGTATAAAATGGTTGAATACTCTACTAAATATTTGCCTGAAGATAAAATTCGTTATTTAATGGGTGTAGGAGATCCAATAGATTTGATTGAAAATAGTATAAGAGGAATCGATATATTTGATTGTGTTGCTCCAACTAGACTTGCTAGACACGGTCATGCTTATACTAAATATGGTAAAATAAATATTAAGAATGCTAAATATAAAGAAGATTTTACACCGGTAAGTACCGAATGTGATTGTTATGCTTGTAAAAATTTTACTAAAGCATATATTAGACATTTAATTGTTGCTAACGAAACTTTTGGGGCAAGATTATTATCAATTCATAATATAAGATTTTTAACTAAATTAGCAGAAGATATTAGAGAATCTATAAAAAATGATAGTATCTTAGAACTCAGAGAACAATTTATAAAAGATTATTATGGTGAAAATTATGAAAAGTAGAACATTAATTACGCTAACTATAGTTATAATTATGGCAATAATAACAATACCTACAGTTTATAAAATATATAATAATCATAATATAAATTTAGTAAAAGTTGTAGAAAATGAATTTTTATATCAAGCTAAAAAATGTTTTAATAAAGATGAATGCTCTAAAATTATTTATTTAAGCGATTTGTATGAAAAAGGATATATCTTAGAAAAGTTATCAAATCCTATTACTAAAAAATATTATTCTGAAAAGTCATATATCGATATTGAAAACCAAGAAATTCAGTTAATTGATTAAACTTGTAAATTATACAAGTTTTTTTATGTAAACTTTCTTTATAAACATTGCAGTTAATTCTTAATTGTTATATTATTAAAGTAGAGGTGTATGAACAATGGAGAACAAAAAGAAGCTATTTTTGATAATTGGTGCACTTTTGGTAATAGTTGGAATATCATTTGCTTATTTTACAATGAAAATAAAAGTAGAACAGAACAGTTCTGGAATTACTGTTACCACTAAAGAAATAGGTAATGTTAGTGTATTAATTGAAGGGAATTTATCATTTAATGATAAAGATATATTGCCAGGCTATAAGAATATATCAGCAATTAAATTAACAGCAAAAGTTGATAAAGGTTCGCCAAAAGTAAAATATTATGATTTGATATGGAATGGGTCAAATACTTTATCAAGTTCTTTAGATTATAAAGTTTATAAAGCAGATGCTCCCGGAAAATTAAGTGTAAATTGTACTCCGAGAGAACAATTTTTAACTGAAGGAATAAGATATTTTCATGATTGTATTATGACAAATGAAGATAAATTAGAACCAATATCGAGTGGGACAATAGGAATAAATGAGGATACAACAAAAGTGGTTTTAAAAGAACAAGAGAGTATACTTGCTACAAATACTGGGACAGTACAATATTATTATGTAGTATTAGAATTTCCTAATAAAGATGAAGAACAAATACAAGTAGAAAATGGTAAGTTTAAAGGTGAAGTAACAATAGATCCTGCACAACCATTAACGCCAACTGAAGAAATACTTGCTAATATGACTAGTATAGTTGAGGAAGATCCATCAAAAGATTTTAGTGTTGTTTCAACAGAAGAGACAGAAGGTGTAATTTATGAAAAAGTTGTAGAAGATACAACAACTACTTTAACAAATACTACTTCATCAAATGTTAAAGCAACATTATTATCTGAAATACAAGAAAGAAAAACATATTACTTTTCAGGAGCTCCTAAAGATAATTATGTTATATTTGCAGACCATTATTGGAGAATAATAAGAATAAATGAAAATGGTTCAATTAGGATGATTTATAGTGGTAATGTAAATAGAATAGGGTCAAATAAAAAGACAGTTCTTGCCAATGGATATAATGATTCAATAAATAAATATACAAGTTATACTACTAGTGAATTTAATAAATCAACTAATGATAATGCTTATGTAGGATTTAAATATGAAAAAAATAAATTAAGAGGAACAATAAATAATTCAACTATGTTTAATGTATTAACTTCATGGTATCAAACAAATATAGCGAATAAAGGCTATGATGAATATATAGATGCTGATGCTGGCTTTTGCGGTGATAGAACAGCTTATGATAATAAAGAAGGTACTAAAACTAGTACAAGTTCAGGCATTGGTAATCATGTCACCTATTATGGAGCATATATAAGAAATTATACTAATAAGACCCCAACATTTAATTGTGCCCATAGTGATGACTTATATAAAACAAAAGTAGGATTAATAACAGCAGATGAAGTAGCATATGCAGGGGGAGTATTTTATAAAGCTAATACTAGCTATTATTTATATACTGGTTATAGATATTGGACTATTTCTCCGAGTTATTATGATTCAAATGAAGAGGAGCCAATTAAAGCAAGATTAGTTGATGTAAATGTAGATGGAGGAATGGGATATGGTAACACGTATGATTCTAATGAATCAGTACGTCCTGTTATAAACTTAAAATCAACTGTAATATTATATGGTTCGGGAACAATACAAGATCCTTATATAGTAAGTTTAAATTAAAGAATTAGCTATTTTTTAGCTAATTTTTTAATATTAAAGTTTTTACCAAAAGAGCCACCTAAAATACTGCTTGCTAAAAGTATTATATAATATATAATTCTGTCTAGATTTATAGGGCTTTTAAAGAATATTAAATTAGTAATTATAAGAAATAATATAAATATTATACTTAATTTAATACCTAATAAATATCCTTTTTCTTTACTATTTTGGCTAGCTTTGGTGCTTATTAAAAAGAAAGATACAGCCGTTAAAATAATAGATAACTTATTAACAAATTTAGTGTTTATTCCAGTTAAATTAATTAATGAAGCTATAACAGCAATACCAATAACAAATAATATAAATATCCCTAAATATTTTATATAATTTAAAATTTTATACATAATATCACCTAATAATATATATTATTTGATTAAAAAAATATGAATAGTTACATAATAAAAATGGTGATTGTATGGAATTATTTAATGTTGTATTTAGAACGTTATTCTTTTATTTCTTTGTAACTTTAGCGTATCGTATAATGGGGAAAAGAGAAATAGGTCAACTTGGAGTAATAGATTTAATAGTATCAATACTAATCGCTGAGCTGGTTGCTATAAGTATTGAAAATATAAATGATTCAATTTTTATGACAATCTTACCAATTTGTATTTTAGTAGTTTTAGAACTTACTCTGGGTTATTTATCAGTTAAATCCCGTACATTTAGAACTGTTTTTGGTGGGAAACCTTCTTTAATAATAATTGATGGTAAAATTAATTATCATGAGATGGTGAAACAAAGATATAGTTTAGACGATTTATTATTAAGTTTAAGACAAAAAGAAATAAGAAATATTGAAGATATAGAATATGCATTTTTAGAACCAAATGGGAAATTATCTATTTTTAAATACAATTTCTTTAGAATAAAAAGTGCATACCCAATGCCTTTAATTGTAGATGGTAATATTCAAGATAAAGCTTTAAAATATATTCATAAAACTAAAGCGTGGTTAGAAAGAGAATTAAAAATGAAAAATCTAGAAGTTAAAGATGTTTTTTATGCTTTTTATAAAAAAAATCAGATTTATTTAGTTAAAAGAAATGAAACTTTGAAATAAAGTATTATTTCTTTTTGACTTTGATTTTAAAATAAGTTAATATTATTAATTGGTGATTCATCATGAGCATAGAAGAAGTATTAAAACTATTTTATAATAACAAAATTACTTTAAATGAATTAATTAATTATTTAAAACCGATTATAAATAAAATTATAGATAAATATCCTTTAATTAATTTTGAAGAATATGATTATTTATTTATAGAAACATTAAATATATGTTTGAATAATTATAATGAAAATGAAGATTTTGTTAAATATTATTATAACAACTTAAACCAGATTTTTAAAAAAATAAATAGAGAAAAAAATAGTAATGATGAATTGTTAACTAAAGATGAATTTAAAATGTTATTTTATAAATATAAAAATGGCAATATAAAAGCTAGAGATGAAATAATAATACGAAATCATAGATTGATTTCATCTATAGCTGGAGCTTATCTATCTAAATGTAGTTTATTTACATATGATGATTTATTTCAAGAAGGGGTAATTGGGGTAATAAAAGCATTAGAGAAATTTGATTTTAATATAGGTGATAATTTTTCTACATATGTTGTATGGCACATTAGAGCTCAAATAGAAAGAAGTATTTTATATAATGATAAAGCAATTAAAATACCTTTGAAAATTGTTTGGAAAATGAAAAACTTAGAGGAAGCAAAACAAAAATTAAAAAGCAAATTAAATAGAGAAGCAACTATTGAAGAGCTTGCTGAGAACTTAGGTGTAACTGAAGAAGAAATAATATACTACATGTTAATTAGACAACAACCTATGTCTTTAAATGTTAAAACAGATGACGATGATGAATTAGAATTAATAAATGCTATTAAAAGTGATTATAATTTAGAAGAAAAAGTAATATCAAATAATATCTCTATGTCAAATAAATTAAGTTGTCTAACTGAAAGAGAACAATTAATAATGAAAATGATTATTGGTATAGAAGATAATAGAAGATATACTTTAGAAGAAATTGGCGCATGTTTAAATATGTCAAAGCAAGCTGTTGAAACAATTAAAAAGAAAGCTATAGTTAAACTACTTCAATTAGGGTTAGATGAAGAAAATTTAGAACCTGTAAAACTTTCTACTGCTTTAATAAAAGTTAAATTTAATGATTATTTTTTAGGAATAAAAACTAAAGATTTAATAAACTATGTTTATGAATTACCTGAAAATTATCAAAATATAATATGGGAATATTATAATGATAATTTTTATTTAATTTCTCCAAAACCGTTTAAAAAAGAAATGTTTGAATTTATAATACCATATTTGTTTAATACAATTTATGTAATAGATAAAAATAAAAATATTAATAATTTTATGAATGTCTTCTTAAATATAGATAGAAAAACTTTGTTAAAAAAAGTAGAAAAAATGGCATTAATCTTGAAAAGATATGGAAGTAACTTAAATGAAATAAATGTTTTAACTATAGATGAATTAAAAAAACTATATTATAAAGATTTACCTAACTTATATAATTTTTATTTAGATAATAGAATTAGCGAAAATATGTATAGCATACCCTTAAAAGTGAAATATACTTCTTTAGAATTTACTGAATTAGTACAATGTATTAAAAAATTAACTAAACAAGAACAAGCTGTAATTTATTCTATATATGGTAACGCACTAAATGAGTATAATAAAAGTAATTTAAATATTGAAATTACAAACAAATTATATGCAATTATTAAAGAATATACTATTAATAAACAAAAATTAGATATGTCAAAAAGCAATTCAGAAGTAACTATTATTTCTAAAAGAAAAACATTTTTAGAAAAATATAATAATTATGATTATATAACATTAATCGAATTGATTGAAATGTTAGATGAAAAAGATTTGTTATTTTATAGATATGGTTACAATTTAAGTGAGTTTAATGAAATTAATATGACGAATATGAAAAGGATAGTTAAAGCATTAAATGATTTAGAAGATAAAATGCTAAAATTAAACAATAATGAATTAGTTTTAAAAAGAAGATCTTTATTAGAAATATTAGGTATAACTAAAGAAAAGCTTTTAGATATCACTAGTGTTGAAGAACAAAGTATTTTATATTTAGTTTATGATCACGAATTTAATTTTTTAAAAGAATGCCCAAAAAAATATATTAAAAAGTTTAATAGGGTAGTATTAAATATAAGTAAAAAGTTAAATTTAATGAGCAAAGAAAATAAAGTCAAAACTGCTATAAAAAAACAAGAAGTTAGAAGTATGACATTGAAAGAGAAATTTAATAAAATTGACCCATATATATTGCATTTATTTATAAAACACTTATATTATGACCAATCATATATTATATATAAAGTAAGTGGCATAAATTTAAATGAATTTAATAAAGAGTATAATAATTTAAGCTTTTATTATAATACAGTAACTAAATTGAAAAAAATGATTAAAGGACAAATAACAATTAAAAGCTTAAAGAAAAAACATACTATAAAAACTATTAAAGTTAATGATTCGGATTATTATACTTTAGCGAATGAAATAGATTCAATATTTGATGATATACTTATAAGAGATTATATAATTTATGGTTTAATTGATGAAATATATGATGTAAATTATAATACTCAAGAAATAGCTTTTATGTTTGAAATGAATATTAACGATGTAGAAAATATATATAATAATGTAAAAAACATTACAAATAGCAATAAAATATCTTTATCTCGAAATAGGAAAATTTGACAATAAAGAAAAAATCGGTTATTATAACTAACCGGTGGTTAACTATGTGTATTGAAGAAATACTAGAAAAATATTATAAAAATGAACTAAATACTAGAAAAGTATTGGAATTTTTAGAATTAAAAACTAAAATAAAAAAAAGATTTCCTTTAATTGATTATGATTTATACAAAGAATTATTAGAATATATATTAAAGAAATGCTTGGATAATTATGACTTTAAAGAAGATTTTATTAAATACATTTTTAAAGAAATAGATATAGTATTATTAGAGGCTAACAGGCAAGAAGAATTAAAAGTTGCTAATAATTATCTTTTAAATGTGTTTATATATGATACAAAAGAAGTTAAAATAATTATAAAAGAAATAAATGATTTTATAACATTTTTGATGTGTAATAATATAGTTGTTAATAGTGCCTTCTTAGAAAGTTTATTTATAGAAAATAAAAATATATTTAACTCTATTAAAGATATATTTCAAAAAAATAATATTACTTTAGATTATATAAACAAAATAAGTAGTGATGATAATGTATTAAATTTTTATGAAATTATTTTTGATTTATTAAATTTGAATTCTGATTATGATTATGAAGAAAGTTCATTAAAAACTAAAAATATTTTGAAACATGATCTTTCTACTAAAGAAGAAATTGAAGAGTTATTCAAAAGATATCAAGATGGGGATTTAGATGCAAGACAAGAAATTTTGTCTAAAAATTATAGATTAGTTGGAGATATTGCAAATAAATTCTATTATAAATTACATTCTTTTACATATGATGATTTATTTCAAGAAGGTATTAGAGGTTTAATAAAAGCTGCTGAAAAATTTGATAGTAATAAAGGATATAGATTTACTACTTATGCAACATTTTGGATTGCAGAATACATTCGTAGATCTATAATAAATTATGATAAAATGATAAGAATTTCAGAAAAATCTAGTAACATGGGTAAAGAAATAAGTGAGACTAAAAGAATTTTAGAAACAGAGTTAGGTAGAGAAGCTACTATTGAAGAAATAGCTAAAGAATTAAATACAGATAGTAATACAATACTTAATTATATGAATATATCATATGGAGTAGAGTCTTTAAATCAACCAGTAATTAATGAAGATTATGATGAATTAGAAAAAATTATACCAAGCGATTATGATTTAGAAAATGAAATTATTATAACTGATAGAGATAGAATAGTTTATGAAACTATAAAAACATTAACGGAAAGAGAACAACAAGTAATTTTAATGCGTGCCGGAATTGGTTATAATAGAAGTTATACTTTAGAAGAAATAAGTAAAATATTTGATTTATCTCACGAAAGAATAAGACAATTAGAATTTGAAATAGGGGTTAAATTAAATAGAAAAGGTTTATTGAATTATGATACTAATGGCTATAAATTATCTATCAATACAAAAAAATTAAAATTGAATGATTATTTTTTAGGGATATCTACAGTAAAATTAATTAGAGTTATTAATACTATACCAGAAGAATATCGTAAAATAATAAATCATTATTATAATGGAAATTTACAATTAATAGAATTATATAAAATAAATGATATTTTTTATGAAGAAGTAATCCCGTTTATATTTAATATTTTATATGAACAAACGCCAACTGGTAAAATTAATCCTTTAATAAACCATTTTTCAGGTATAGATTTAAAAACATTACAGTCTTATATTAACGAATATAAACTTAGTTTGATTTATAAAAGATATGGTGAAAATTTAAATGAACTTAAACCATTATCTAAGAGGGAATATAAAAAATTATACACTAAAGAAATTCCTTATTTATATAACTATTATATGATTAAGAAAAAATCTTCTATAGCATTTAATGTACCTTTAAAAGCAAAATATAACTATTTAAGTTTAAATGAGCTTAATGATTGTATTAATGAATTAAAAGAAAAAGATAGAAATATTGTATATAAAATATATGGAGAACAATTAGACTTGTTTAATTATGAATATTATAACAAAAAAGTAATAGATGCATTAGATTCAAAAATATCTAAATATTTAGATTGTAAAAAAAGAAATAACTATCGTCAAAAATCTAATGGTAAAGTAATAATAGTTAGTAAAGCTAAAAGTTTTAGAGAAAAGTATCCTCAATATGATGTTACTATATTAAAAGATATAATAAATAACATGCCTAAATATAAAAATATCATATATTTAAGATATGGTGAGTTTTTAAATGAACAAAATGAAATTAATGTATATGATCGTAAATTATTATTAGAAGGTTTAAAATCATTTGAAGAAAACTTAGGGAAATTTAAGAATAATGAATTATTATTGAAAAGATCAAGTTTATTAGAAATATATTATATGTTTACTAAAGATGAATTAAAAGGATATATAGAAATATTAGATTTAGAAAGTCAAAAAATAATATATGATGTATACAGTCTAAATTTAAATAAAACAAATTATTGTTTATATGAAGATTTAGAGAAATTTAATAAAGCTATGATAAAGTTGAATAGTATATTAATGCCTATTATAAATAAATTAAATGAACAAGAAAAACAACAAGCAATGACGCTAAAAAGAATAAAACCAATAACTTATTAATTATTGGTTTTTTCTAGATTTTATAATACAAATTTGGTACAATTATAATGGTGATAAAAATGATTAACGTAATATTTATGGGTACACCAGATTTTGCTGTACCTATTCTTGAAAAATTAATAAAACATACTAATGTTATAATGGTAGTTACTCAACCAGATCGTTATGTGGGTAGAAAAAAAGAATTAACATATTCTCCTATTAAAAATAAAGCTTTAGAAAATAATATTCCAGTATTTCAACCCGATAAAATAAGAACTGATTATGAAGAAATAAAAAAATATAACCCTGATTTAATAGTTACATGTGCTTATGGTCAGATAGTGCCTAAAGAAGTTTTAAATATACCAAGACTTGGATGTATTAATGTGCATGCATCTATTTTACCTAAATACCGAGGTGGGGCACCAATTCATTATGCGGTTATTAATGGTGAAGAAGAAACTGGTATTACAATCATGTATATGGACGAAGGAATGGATACTGGAGATATTATCAAAATAGAAAAAATTAAAATAGAAAATAATGATACAGTTGAAACTATGCATGATAAGTTAAGCGTTCTAGGTGCTAATTTATTAGAAAAAGTATTACCTGATATAATAAACGGAACTAATAATAGAATTAAACAAAATGATGAAGAAGCAACATATGCACCAACTATAAAAAGAGAAGATGAACATTTAGATTTTAGTGAATGTGCAATAAAAGTGTATAACAAAGTACGTGGTTTAAATTCATGGCCTTTAGCTAACATGATATTAGATAATGAAGAAATAAAAGTTATTGAAGGATATATTGGAGAAGAAACAAATGAATTACCTGGTAAAATTGTTAATATTTTAAAAGATGCAATTGGTGTAGCTTGTAAAGATAAAATGTTTTATATAACTAAAATAAAACCTTTTGGCAAGAAAAGTATGTTAGTAAAAGATTATTTAAATGGTATAAATAAAGAAGATTTATTAAAAAGAAAAATTAAGTAGGTGTTTTATGAGTAAAAATAAAATGAAAAAGGAAAGTAAATTAAAGAAAAAAATAAGAGAAATGAAAGAAACTACTAAAGGTAAAGCAATATTAAAGCTAATTGGCTGGGGGATATTTTTCTTTGTTTTATTTATATTTTTAGTAATTAGTTCAATAGTCTCTGTAGAATCTAATAATTTGAATGATAATAAAGAACCTGAGGTGAATGTAAACGAAAGCTTTGATGAAAAAAAGGTTATCAAAGAATTACGCGATAATTTATTAAATAGTAATTATGATTATAATTTTGAAATAATAGATGACGCAGAAAAGTATGTTTTTGAGGGTAATAAAAATAATACTATAAATCAAGGTTATAAAACAACTAAAGATGGTATAGTTAAATATTACATCCAAGATGGAATTATTTATGAATTATTAAATGGTGAAAAAGTTCTTAATGAAAATTTGTTAGATGAAAATGAAAAAAACTATATTAATGTAGAATATTTTTTAAATCTTATTGATATATCAAAACTAAATAATATTCCTTGTAATTGCTTATATGATATATATAATTATAAAGATGATTTAATTAATTGTACGATTTATTTTGCTAAATTTTTAGAAGAGGCAGATAATTCCATAACTAATATAACTATTACAAGTGAAAATTATTCTTATACTTTAACTTTTAGAAATGTGGGTAGTAATTAATGAAACAAAATTTATTTAGTATTACTCGTGAAGAGTTAGAAAATTATTTTTTATCTATAGGTGAAAAAAAGTTTAAAGCATTGCAAGTATATGAATGGCTGTATCAAAAAAGAGAATTTGATATAAATAATTTTTCAAATATAAAAAAAGAAATAAGAGATAAATTATTAAATGATTTTAATACAAGCTTTATAAAAATAGAAAAGAAACAAGAAGATGAATTAGTTAAGAAGTATTTATTTAGATTAGTAGATAACAATTTTATTGAAGCGGTAGTTATGTATCATGATTATGGTATTTCTGTGTGTGTTTCTAGCCAAGTTGGCTGTAATATGGGTTGTAAGTTTTGCGAATCTGGGCGTCAAAAAAAAGTTAGAAATTTAAATACTTATGAAATAGTTGAGCAAATACTTGTAATTGAACAAGATTTAAATGTTAGAATTAGTAGTGTAGTTATAATGGGTATTGGAGAACCTTTAGATAATTATGATAATATAATTAATTTTATTAAAATAATTAATGATCCAAAAGGTATTGCAATAGGAGCTCGTCATATTACTTTATCTACTTGTGGATTGGTTCCTAAAATTTATGAGTTATCAAAATTATCATTGCAAATTAATTTAGCAATATCTTTTCATGCTCCAACTAATGAAATAAGAAATAAGATAATGCCTGTAAATAAAGTGTATAGTTTAGATGAATTAGTTCCAGCAATTAAAGACTATTTGGAAGTTACGAGTAGACGAGTAACTATAGAATATGTTATGCTAGATAGTGTAAACGATAGTAAAGAGTGTGCTTTAGAATTAGCAAAATTATTTAAAGGTGTTAATGTTTATATAAATTTAATTCCTTATAATGAAACTAATCATTTAGATTTTAAAAGAAGCAGTAAAAATAAGATAATGGCTTTTTATGATACGTTGAAAAAAGAAGGCATAAATTGTACTATAAGACGTGAATTTGGTTCAAAAATAGATGCGGCTTGTGGACAATTAAGAGGGAAAGTGAATTAAATGAAATCATTTTATTTAACTGATACGGGTAAAGTAAGAACTCATAATGAAGATTCTGTTACAATACTTAAAAATGCTAATAATGAGTATTTAATGATAGTATGTGATGGAATGGGTGGACATAGAAAAGGTGAAGTAGCATCTTCTATGGCTATTAGAGCACTAGGTACAAGATTTAATAAAATATCAAGTATTGGTTCTAAATTAGATGCAGTTAATTGGTTAAATGATAGTATTAGTGAAATAAATAAAAATATATTGGAGTATGCAAATAGTAATGAAGATTCTATTGGTATGGGAACCACTATAGTGGTAGCTTTACTTACTCATGATTATTTAATATTTGGTAATATTGGTGATTCATCAGGCTATGTTTTAAAAAATGGAGTATTACATAAAGTAACAAAAGATCATACATTAGTAAATTTACTTGTACAAGCGGGTAATTTAACTGAAGAAGAAGCTAAATTTCATCCTAAGAAAAATGTTTTAATGAAAGCTTTAGGAGCTGCAGAAAAATGTGAATTAGATATATTTGATGTAGATATGACTATTGATGGAATCTTATTATGTAGTGATGGTTTAACTAATATGTTAACTAATGAACAAATAGAAAAAGTATTAATTGAAGAAGAAATAAATATTGAAGAAAAAGTAAGTAAATTAATTAGAAAGTGCAATGCTAGGGGTGGCACTGATAATATTTCCATCGCTTATTTAAGTATTAATGAAGGGAGTAATGGAAAATGATAATGAAAGGGCAAAAGATTAGTGATAGATACCAAATTATAAAAGCTATTGGTGAAGGTGGAATGGCTAATGTATATTTAGCACATGATACAATACTAGATAGAGATGTAGCAGTAAAAATATTACGTGGTGATCTAGCTAATGACGAAAAATTTGTAAGGCGCTTTCAAAGAGAAGCATTGTCAGCTAGTAGTTTAAGCCATACAAATATTGTAGAGGTTTATGATGTTGGTGAAGATAATGGTAACTACTATATAGTAATGGAATATGTAGATGGGAAACATTTAAAAAATCTAGTTAAAAAACGTGGTAAATTAACATTAAGCGAAGCAGTGGATATAATGCTTCAAATAACAGATGGTATGAGTATTGCTCATGATTCATATATTATTCACCGTGATATTAAACCACAAAATATAATGATTCTTGAAAATGGCTTAATAAAAATAACAGATTTTGGAATTGCAATGGCAATGAATGCAACTCAACTTACGCAAACAAATTCAGTTATGGGTAGTGTTCATTATTTACCACCAGAACAAGCAAGTGGACAAGGTTCAACATTGCAAAGTGATATTTATTCAATGGGAATTGTTATGTATGAGCTTCTTACTGGAGAACTACCTTTTAAAGGTGATAATGCTGTTGAAATAGCACTTAAACATTTAAAAGAACCACTACCTGATATAAAAGAAAAATTAGGTAATGTTCCAAACAGTATTATAAATATAATTAAAAAAAGTACTGCTAAGAATCCTAAAAACAGGTATAGTGATGCTAGAGTAATGCATGAAGATTTAAAAACTTGTTTAGATAAATCTAGAATAGAAGAACCAATCATTAAATATAAGTATCCAGAAGATGACAATAATGATGCTGGGATAACAAAAATAGCTAAAGTAAAAAAAGAAGAAAAGAAAAATGAACCTAAAGAAGAGGTAATAGCTAAAAAGATAACGGGTGATGATTTGAAAAAGCAAAATAAATTATTAATAGTACTAGCCTTTATATTTACAGGTTTAGTAGTAGGAATTACATCTGTTGTAGTATTAATGCCAACTCTAACTAATAGTGGTAAGCAAGCAACTATACCGGATGTAAAAGGTATGAGTGTAACAGAAGCAATAACCGAACTTCAAAACGAAGGTTTTGTGGTATTAGACGAAAAAGAAGAAATATCATCTACTGATGTAGAAGAGGGTAAAGTTGTAAAAACTAATCCAGAAATTGGTTCAAAAAGAAAAACTGGAACAGAAGTAAAATTATATATTTCTTTAGGAGATACTCAAATTACAATAGATGATTATACAGGTAAAAGTTATTTAGAAATTAAAGGAAAGTTAGAAGCTTTAGGATTATATGTATTAATTGAAAAACAAGATGTTGAAGAAGGTACGGAAACTGATTATGAAGATGGTAAAATTATAGATCAGTCAGTTAAGGATAGAGAAAAACTTTCTTTAGGAGATACTATTACGTTATATATACCTAATGTAGTTAGTAGATATCCTGATTTTACTGATGGAACATATACAGTATCAGATGTTGAAGATTTTGCCGAAAATTATGAATTAACTGTAGAAGTTGAATATGTAAGTACAGATGATCATGAAGCTGGCTCAATATTTTATCAATCAAAATATGAAGGTTATCAAATTGTTGCAGGTCAATCATTTAAAATAAAAGTTGCTCAAGCTGTTGAAGAAATTCCAGATGAAGAAGATGACTGTGGAGGGTTATGTTAAAAGGACGGATTATAAAAAACGTAAGTAATGATTATACAGTTTTATCAAATAAAGAGTTATATGTTTGTAAACCAAGGGGTAAGTTCCGTGAATTAGGGCTTACTCCTCTTGTTGGTGATATAGTAGAATTTGATGATGAAAATAATTATATTTTAAATATTTTTGATAGAATTAATGAACTTGATAGGCCTAGTATTAGTAATGTTGATGTCGCATTAATAATTACAAGTTTAAAAAAACCAGACTTATCTTTAAATCTATTAGATAAAGAAATATCTAGTATAATACTTTCTAATATTGAACCTGTAATATGTTTTACTAAATTAGATTTAGTTAATAAAGAAGAAATAAAAGAATTAAAAAAATTAATTAAATACTATGAAAATATTGGAATAAAAGTATTTACAAATAATAAGTTAAAAAAATTAGTTAAATATTTAAAAGGCAAGTATGTTGTTTTAACTGGTCAAACTGGTGCAGGTAAGTCAAGTTTAATAAATTTACTTGATCCAAAAAAAGATTTAAAAGTTGGTGGTATTAGTGAAGCTTTAGGAAGAGGAAAACATACTACTAGACATACTGAGTTTTATGAAGTTAAAAATATCTTTTTTGCAGATACTCCAGGTTTTTCTTCGTTAGATTTAAGTAAATATTCAAACGAAGAAATAAGAGATTCATTTTTTGAATTTAAAAATGGGAATTGTGAATTTAAAAATTGTATGCATATAAAAGAAGTAAATTGTGAAGTTAAAGAAAAATTAGAAAAAAATAAAATTTTAAAATCAAGATATGAAAATTATATAAATTTTATTAAGTAGGTGACTTATGGAAATTGCAGTATCTTATTTATCAAGTTATTATAGTAAAGAAAAAACTATAGAATTAATTGAAAATACAAGTGCTAATTACATTCATGTAGATTTAATGGATGGAGGCTTTGTAGCCAATAAAAATTTTACAACAGAAGAAGTAATAGAACTTTTAAAGGAACATAAAAAGCCATTAGATATTCATCTAATGACCTTTGACCCAATTATATATATAGAAGAGTTATCTGGTTTAAATCCAGAATATATAACTTTTCATTTAGAAGCTACAAAAGAAGTAATTAAAACAATTGAATGTATTAAAAGAAGAAATATAAAAGTAGGCATAAGTATAAAACCAAATACTAATATATTAGAGTTAATGCCTTATTTACCTTTAATAGACTTAGTATTAATTATGAGTGTAGAACCAGGAGCAGGAGGACAAAGTTTTATTAAAGATTCTATAAAAAGATTAGAAGAATTAGTTAAAATTAGAATTGATAATAATTTAAACTTTAAAATATCTATGGATGGTGGAATTAATAATGAAACAATTAAATTAGTACCTAATTTAGATATTGCAGTATCAGGTTCATATGTATGTAAATCAAATGATTACGAAACACAAATAAAAACATTAAAATAATATTTATTGTATTTATGCAATTAAAAATAGAAGATAAACTATCCTCTATTAATATTAATTAAATTAGATGGAATGCGTTGTAATATTGCATTCTTTTCTATTTGTTCTAAATCAATATCACTATTTCTAGAACTTTGTAAAAATTTAGTTGCCATTTTATCATCATTTATACCAAAATAAATAGGAAGAACATATTTGCCAAATTCATTATTACTTAATAAAGTATTTGCAATTATAGGAACTCTATTTGGTGCTATAAATTCACCCAATAACATTAAGTTGTATGTTTCTGTATCAGTAATATCTCTTTCATCTATTTTAAACTTTTCTTTTTTTGCTTCATATATATCATTTTTGGTATATGGTTGATTATTTAAAAATAATTTAATTATAATATCTAAATTCACTTGATAAATATTATTAAAAGTATTCAAATACTCTAATAATAATCTAAATCTTTTAATCTCATGTTTTAATTGATAATTTGTATTTACAGATAATATTAATTTATATAAACATTCAAAAAGTATATATTTAACACTATTATGAGAATTATTAATAATTGTTATTAAGTTTAATACTTCTTCTTTATATAAATATTTTTGTTTGAGTAAATTTAAAGTGTTAACAATTCCTTCATTAATATATTTCTTTTGCTTATTTTCTAATGTTTGTTGTTTATTATTATTCCAAGGAGTATAGTTTAAAGAACCGTCATATCCCATAGATACTTCATCAGTATTAAAGCCAAAATCATTGTAACTAATCATTTTTTCTTTATAAAATTTAACTGTTTTATCTTTTAAAGAACCACTAATATACATTATTTATCTCCTTCATAATCATCTAAGAATGAATATTTATATTCATCTTTTTTATAGCCTAAAATTTGAGTTAAATTGATATTTTCCATACTTTTAAAAATATTATATTCAATATATGGATTAATTTTTCTTAAATCATTTATTAATCTTTTTATTTCTCTACGTTTACTTTTATCTTCATCTATTATATTTGTATCAGTCATTTTACATGCACAATTTATAAATTCTAAATTATTATATTTAGCCCATGATTTAATATCTTCTTCTTTTATATAATACATAGGTCTAATAAGTTCTAAACCTTCAAAATTTTCACTATGAAGTTTAGGCATCATAGTTTTTATTTCTGCTCCATATAACATACTAAGTAAATTAGTTTCAATTACATCATCAAAATGATGACCTAATGCTATTTTATTACAACCTAACTCTTTAGCTTTATTATAAAGATGTCCTCTACGCATTCGAGCACACATATAACAAGGGCTTTTAGCATTCATTACTTCAACGGATTCAAATATATCACTATTAAATATTTCTATAGGTACATTTAAAGTATGTGCTAAATCTTTAATTTGATTTAAATGTTTATCAGTATACCCAGGATTCATAACAACAAAATTACAATCAAATCTAATTTTACCATGACGCATAATCTCTTGAAAACATTTGGCCATAATAAATGAATCTTTGCCACCACTTATACATACCATAATTTTATCATTATCTTGTATTAATTTATAATCTCTTATAGCTTTAGTAAATTTGCACCATATTTCTTTACGATATTTTTTTATGATACTTCTTTCAATTTCTTGATATTTTTCCATAGTCATCCCTCAAATATGTGTGTATTATAATATAAAAGTCAGTTTATTGCAATATTTTATTTTTTATGTTAAAATAGCAAGCCAGGTGAGGGATTATGGACTTAAAAGATACTAATGCGTATGAATTATACTGGAGTATGGAAAAATATTACTGTAAAGAAAAACATGATAAGTTTATCAATAAATTTAGAAACTATATTGAAATACCAGGAGTTGGTATTAATAAATTAATGTTATTTAAATATGTTTATGCTTTAATTGACACTGATCAGGTTGAAGTAGCATTAAGAATATTAAACATTATTTTCAAAGATAAAAAATTTTTAGAAAGCGATCAAATATCAAATAGAAAATTGTATTTAATAGGTAGAATGCTTTATGATAAAGAATATTATAGTGAAGCTAAAGAAGTTTTAAAGAAGTATCTAGAATTAGTAAATGATGGCGATTATAAATATTATAAATCTGTTCAAAGACTTTTAGTAGAAATTAAACGTCATGAAGAAGGTTATTTTAATAAAATTTATGCTGAACAATATTTAAAAAATAAAAATTTAGAACCGGGACTTATAGTATTTTTAAAATTTAATACTAAATTAAGTACCTGTGATAGAAAAAATGTTCATAAAAGACCATATTTAATATGGAAAGTAGAAGGTAATATAGTTTATGCTTTTCCTATAACAGCGATAAATACTTCTAGAATTAATGATATAAATATTTCAAAAGATGATACTCCAAAATTTTTGGAAACAGAAATAGTTATATTTAATAAATTTGATATTGAAACAATATATAGAAAATTAAACCCTGAATTTTTAAATGAAATATTAGAAAAACAATATTATAGATATTGTCATAGTTATGAAAAAAATGATTTTGTTTTAGATTATGAAAAGAAATTTAATATTAATTTGTTTGATGTAATAGTAGTGAGTGATAATAATAATCTTCAAAAAAGTTATATTATTACAGATATTGATAGCAATAAACAATTATATAAAGTTAGGGAAGTTATTGCTGAAGATACAAAATATATAGGTTTAAGTAGTAATGAAGAAACAATTAGTTTTGATGAATTTGTATATACACGCATAACATTCAAAAACTTTTTTAACCTTAATAAAAATAATTTGTTTAATGAAAATGATTTTGAACGTTATTTATATATAACTAATGATTCATTAATGCAGATTCAATATAAAGGATTAAATTATATAGTCTTAGAATTAATTGATGGCTTTTATGTATGTATTTGTGAAGAAGCTAAATCAAACGAAAAACTAATTTATATAAGCGAATTTGAAGATATTAAATTTTTAAAATTAATAAATATAAATATTGTAAAAGAAAGAATGAAAAGAATTATAGTTAATGATTTAATTAAAAAGTCAGAAACATTAAAGCTAGAAAGAAAATAAATAAAAACGACTTGTTTAAGTCGTTTTAAAATATTACAAAAATAAAAACTCTACATAAGTAGAGTGATTTAAGTACTGGTGCACGTGGAGGGACTTGAACCCCCATGGAACTAACCGCTAGATCCTAAGTCTAGTGCGTCTACCAATTCCGCCACACGTGCAGATGGTGGACCTCGTAGGACTCGAACCTACGACCGCCCGGTTATGAGCCGGATGCTCTAACCAACTGAGCTAGAGGTCCATCGCTTTTTAATAATAACACAATATTATGTTTGTTTCAAGAAGTTTTTTTTAAAAATTTGCAAAAGTTGCAAAAACATTATATAATAATCTTCCTTGTTAGCACGAGGAGGGGAAATTATGAGTAATGTTACAGCTTACATATATGCACTAATTATATTAGAAAGCCGTATGTCTATTGATGTTGCAAGTAAACTTTTTAATGTAGATGAAGTTATTTTGCTAAACAGTGTAATTTATCAAAATTTTAGTTGTGAAAAGTTAAGAGCTATAAAATTTTGCATATATGAAAATGAAGCTGGATATGTAAATATTAAAAAAAGTATTTTTATTGGTAAATTATTATTTGAAAGATATAAAAAAATATTAAGGTCCGATGATAAAAAGAATAAATTAATTTTATTTATAAAAGAATTAGAAGGTAAAGAAAAAATTGATGCTTTATTTGAAAAAAATATTTCATTTTGGACTTTAGAAGATAAAGAACAATTTTTTAAATATAAAATTAAATTTGCAATAGACAATCATGAATTACCAAAGAGGTTTCCTGTTACTCGCCAAACTATAAGTAGGTGGGTATCTAATCATCCAGAAGGAAATATAAAAGATGAACTTTTAGCATTAAATGGTTTTGTGGGTAAAATTTACGCAGATAAATTGAAAGGAAGAAAAATAAGAAAAATAAAATAATTTTAGTTTATATAATTTTAGAAAGTCGTTTGTCGTTTGATGATGTATTTTACTTTTAAAGTGATGAAGATGAAAGAAAAGAAAAATTAAATTTATTTATAAGAGATATATCTGGAAGTAAAATGGAATCTTTAAGAGATAAAAATAAAAGATATTTCACTATTGAAGAAAAAGAATTAGTATTTAAACATCAAATAAAATTTGCTTTAACTTTTAGAGATTTAGAATATTTTTATAATATACATTCTCAAATTTTATTAAAATGGAAAAGTGAATTGCGAGATGAGCAATTAAAAAATCATTTAAAGTGTTTAGATGAATATAATATGAGTTATTTTAGCGTTTACAGTTTTAGACACTAATTTTTTCTTTATAAAAATAATTTAAAATGATATACTTAAGTATAAGGAGTGATACGATGGAAAATAAATATTATTTAGCTATAGAAACTAAACCTAAAAATTATTTTCCAATAAATTTATTAGATTTAAAAATAGCTAATAAATATAATACATTTAGTTTAGAAGAATTAGATAAATTTACTTTAAAATTTACAAAACAGGAAATAATTAATTCTATTAAAGAAGCAAATTTATTAGATGTAACTAATAATATGCCTTTGGTAGTTATTTATTATGAAAAAGATATGGTGCGTAAAATAGATGCATTAACTAAAGATATTAATTTTGATATGTGGCAAAATATAAAAGATAATTTTGATAACAAGAATTATTTAAATAAAATATATAATTTTTTAAATAATAAAATAAGTAGTGAAGAATTATTAGAAATAAAAGCATGTAATGATTTAAAAGAGTTTTTTAATAAAATAAGTTATTTACCATATTTAGTTCAAAGAAAGTTGTATTTATATTTATATGAAAAATAGTTATGAAAGTTATGTAAATTCATTTTTGGAGTATTTATTATATGAACTTAATTATTCTAATAAAACGACATTAACATATAAAAATGCTTTAAAAGAGTATGGTGAATTTTTAAATTTAAAAAAATTAAACTTTTTAAATATTACTAGTGATAATGCAAATAGTTATAAAGCTCATTTAATAGCAAGTAATTATGAAAATAAAACTTCATCTCTACATTTAAGCACGGTAAGAAGTTTTTATAATTATTTAATTGAAATTAATGTTTTAAAAAATAATGTTTTTTCTAATATAAAAAATCCTAAAGTCGAAAAGAAATTACCTAATTTTTTAAATAATAGTGAAACTGATAGAATGTTTAATGATATAAAATGGGATAATGATTTAGATGTTCGTAATAACTTAATTATAGAATTTTTATATGCTACAGGTTTAAGAGTAAGTGAATTATGTAATATCAAGCTAAAAGATTTAAATTCATCTAATAAAAGTATAAAAGTTTTAGGTAAAGGTAGTAAAGAAAGAATAGTATTTTATAAAGCGTGTAATGAATACTTATTTGATTATTATTTAAATACAAGTAGAATAAATATTTTAAATGGTATATCTAGTGAGTATTTATTTACAAGTAAAAGTGGTAAATCATTAACTACTAGAACAGTTGAAGAAATAGTAAAAAAATATTCTATAAAAAATAATATAAAAAGTAAAGTTACACCACATACTTTAAGACATACTTATGCAACAGATTTACTTAATAATGATGCTGATATAAGATCAGTGGGTGAATTATTAGGCCATGAATCATTGAGTACAACGCAAATATATACTCATGTAACTAGTGATAGATTAAAAGAAGTATATAAAAAAACACATCCAAGAGGGAAAATGCAAAAATAACTTGTCATTTTCTTTTTTATTATTTATAATTTAAATAGGGAGTGGTAAAGATGAATAAAAAAATAAGAATAGCGCTTATTGCTATAGGATCATTATTATTTTTAGGTTTATTAATTTTTATTAGTACTCATAAATTTGATGATTCACATTTAAGAATAGAAGGAATTAGGGTTAGACTTCAAGATCAGTATGCTTTATTAATTGATGGTTGTGATGAAGAAACAAAAAATATTGCTTATTGCGAAAAAACGGTTAAAGTGAAAGATAAAGAAGAAAAAGTTGTTTTTCAATTTAAAGATTTTATGAAAGATGGTTATCCAAGTGCTTTAATTGGAACTATCAATGGTAAAGAATTTTATAAAAGAGAAGGATTAGATTTAAAGAATAATCCTCAAGCTAATTACACAATAGTTTTAAATATAGAAGTAATTGAGGATGTAATTGTATTTACAATAACTGAAGGTGCTAGTGGTAGGGGAACAACACTTTATGCAATTGATGTAAATGGCAATGTAATACTAAAAGAATTTACTTTAGATGAAGAAGATATGCTAATTAAAGATTATATAGATTTTATAAAAATCGAAAATAATAAAATCAAAGTATATGCTTCTAGATTAGATACTACAGGTAATTATAAGGGTAAATCAGTTTGTGAAGCTAAATCTAAAGATGTAGTAGAAGCTTATTATACTTATACATATAAAGATGGTAAGTTTACTAAAAAACAAACTGATACTATAACTGCTAAAGAATATATTAAAGAAAATGAAGTTACATGTGAAAACGAGAAATAGAATTCTCGTTTTTTACTTTTTAGGTGGCACTAAGTCTATACCACTTTTTTTATTAAAAGGGTTACATCTTAATAATCTTTTGATAGTAAGTATAATTCCTCTAATTGAACCATGAATCTCTATTGCCTCTATCGCATAATTACTACATGTTGGATAATATCTACATGCACTATGTGAATGAAGTGGCATACTTTGATATATTTTTATTAATTTTATTAAAATTCTTTTCATAAATATCACATATATATATTAACACAAAAATAGTGTCATATAAATATCAAGTTAAAGCTTAAATTATTGAGTTTAATTTTTAAGTATTATATAATTTAGTTAATAGAGTAGGTGTTAAAATGGATTTGCGTGATATAAAAGAGTTTTTAATTGATTCATTTAAAGTAATTATATTAATAGTTGTAGTATTGTTCTTAATGGTATTTGTTTTTTCGGTAACTCAAGTGGTTGGTAACTCAATGAACCCAACATTAAAAGATGGTGAAGTATTATTATTAAATAAATTTATATATAGGTTTAGTGATGTAAAAAGAGGAGATATAATATCACTTGATTATGACGACACTAAATATTTAATTAAAAGAGTTATTGGATTACCAGGCGATACAATTAATATTAAAAACAATAAAGTATATATTAATAATCAAGTTTATGAAGAAGACTATTTGCCTGATTATGAATATGAAGATTTTTACTTGAGTAGTTTAGGATATAATACTATTCCAGAGGATATGTATTTTGTTATTGGTGATAATAGAGAAGACTCACTTGACAGTAGAAAAATAGGTTTAATAAATAAAGATGACATAAACGGAAAAATATCTTTTAGATTCTGGCCTTTAAATAAGCTAAAGTTTTACTAAAAATTTCTAAAAAGTAATGTCGAAAGATGTTGCTTTTTGTTTGAATTTTATTATATAATAAATCTAAGCTCAAGGAGGGAAAAGGTTTATGGATAAAAAAAGAGCGATAATTATTGCAGTTATCTTATTCTTGCTTATTGGTTTAGGCTCATTTGTATTCGCTGGTTCTGATAACGAGCCTAATAGCGGAAACAATAATTCTGAAAACATAAATCAAGAAGAAAATAAAGGCAATCAAAATGATGAAGAAATTTCATCAACAGAAGGGGAAGGAGGAAACGAAAGTACAACAGTATCAAAAGTAGATAATTCTTATACAAAAGCTTTAGAAGCTGTAGTAAAAGCAGAACAAAATCTTACTTTAGAAGATATAAAAAATGCTAAAGAATTAATAGATAAAGTAACTAATGGTAAAGATACAAAAGAATTAGTTGAACGTATAGAAACAGTTGAAAATTTACTTGAAGTAACATCTTTAGTTGAAGAATTAGCTAGTAAAACTGATAATGCAAAAGTGTTAGCAGATTTAACAACCGCTCGTAAATTAAGAACACCTGAATTAATAGAAGCAGTTAAAGTATTAGTTGATACAATTACTAATGAAACTTTAAAAGATGAAGTTACTAAATTAGAAGAAGAACTTACAAGATTAGCAGTAGTTCTTGATGATACAACTGCACCAGTAATTGATGGTGTTAAAGATAAAGATGTTGCACAAGAAGTAAGTGCTAAATTATCTGAAGATGATCTTATTATTTTATTAAATGATAAAGAAGTAGAAGCTGAAGACTTACTTTCTATTAAAGAAGAAGACACTTATACTTTAAAAGTTAGTGATAAAGCATTTAATGAAACAGTAATAACATTTACAGTTGATAGAACAAATCCATCAATTTCAGATGTTCCGGAAATTTTAACTAATAAAGACGTTCAACCAAAAGTTGAAGAAGCCAATTTAGATAATATTAAATTAACTAAAAATGGTGAAGAAGTTAAAGATTATAATTTAACTAAACTTACTGAAGATGGAGTTTATGTATTAACTGCTAATGATTTAGCTGGGAATACAGCAAGCGCAACATTTGAGATTGATAAAACAGCACCAACTGCAGAAGTAGAATACAGTACAACTGATTGGACAAATGGCGATGTTATTGCAACATTAGTTAACGCATCTGAAACAATAACAATTACAAACAATAATGGTTCAAAGAAATATATATTTACAGAAAACGGAACGTTTACATTTGAATTTGTAGATCGTGCCGGTAATGAAGGTACTGCAACTGCAACAGTAGAAAATATTGATAAAACGCCTGGTGTAGCATCAATTGGTGGTAATACAATTAGTGACGGTGACTTTACTAAACCACAAACTTTCGATATTACTATAACTGAAGAAAATCTGGAATATGTTATTTATGCATGGTCTAATAAAGGAAGTGCTTCTGGTAAACAAAATGCATTAAAATCCGGAACTAAATTATTACCAAGCGATATGATTGATAATGGAAATGGAACATACACATTTACAGTTTCAACTGATTTTGAAGGAGAAAGAATGCTTTATATCAGAATTGTTGATAAAGCAGGAAACGTAAATGAACCTCAAAAAGGATGGTATCGTATTGATGGAATTAATCCAGAAATCAGCGATTTAGATAATACAGATACATTCACGGTAAGTGATGCTAATTTAGAAAGTGTTACAATAAATGGTGAAGAACAAGTATTAACAGGAACAAGCTTTAGTCATACATTTATTGAAGATGGATATTATACAATAATAGCTGTTGATAGAGCTAATACTAGTGTTACAAAAACACTAGTAGTAGATAATACTCCACCAGAATTTATCAATTTAGATAACGGAATATTCTATTTAGATGATATCCAAGTAAATGTCGAAGAACTTCATTTAGATAGAATAGAAGTTGTAGTATATGCAGATGCATACAATACAATTGAAATAAACAATGGGGATACATTATCAAAAGAATCAATATATAAAATAACTGCTTATGATAAATATGGAAACTCAAATTACATTTCTGTTGCAGTAGATAAAACTGCACCTATATTTACAGATGTAGAAAATGGACATCAATATCCACAAGCTGTATTAAATGTCGAAGACTTAAAAGTTAAATCAATTTCTGTTTACAACTATGGAGACGGAACTACAACAGAAGTAGCAAATGGAACAGTATTAACTGAAAACGGAAAATACGCTGTAATAGCAACTGATTATGCAGGTAGAAGTACAAAAGTGTATGTACAAGTTGATAAAGACGCTCCAACAATTTCAGGATTGGATGATGGTTTATATGTAAATGAAAATGAGACTATAACAATAACTGATGATTTCTTAAAAACAGTTACTATAAACGGAGTAGAAAAAACTCATGATGGACATACATATACGGAAGAATTAACTGAAGGAAGATATGATATTGTCGCAGTAGATAGAGCTGGTAATCCAACAACTGCAACTGTAATAATTGACAAAACTTTTCCAATATTTGATGGATTATCAAATGGACTATATTCTACTGAGAATCTAACAATTAATGTAACAGAAGAAAACTTAGCTAAAATTGAAGCCGTAGTATATGAAGATAATTATGCGACAATAGAATTACATAACGGCGATATATTAGATAAAGAATCAGTATACAAATTAACAGCAACAGATTTAGCAGGTAACTCAACAATTATTCATGTAGCAGTAGATAAAACTGCACCAATATTTACTGATGTAGAAAATGGACATCAATACAAAGAAGCGGTATTAAATGTTAAAGATGTTAAATTAAAATCATTATCGGTTTATAGCTATAATGATAGAACTACAATAGAAGTTGCAAATGGAACAGTATTAACTGAAAACGGAAAATACGCTGTAATAGCAAAAGATTATGTAGGTAAGGAAACAAAGGTATATATAACTATTGATGAAGATGCACCTGAAGTAATTGGTGTAGCAAATAATGGTTTATATACTGAAGTTACAATAACAGCAACAGATGCAAATGCGATTACTGCTAAAATTGATGGCGAAGTATATACATTAGGAACTTTATACAATACTGTTGGTGAACATGAATTAATAGTATCTGATAAAGCAGGAAACGAAACTAAAATTAAATTCTCAATTGGAGATTATGTTACAACTAATGCAACTGAATTAAAAAATGCTATAGCAAATGCTACAGATAATGATGTAATATTAGTAAAAGATGGAACATATGATGTAGGTCATTTAGAAATTAGAAAAAATATTACTTTAAAAGGTGAATCTAAATCAGCAGTTATAAATGTAACTGGTGATGGAGAAGCAGGTATGTATATTCATTCTGCATCAGTTATAGAAAATTTAAAAGTAGTATTAACTAGTGGAAGTGGAGATGCAATAAAAGTATCTAACATAAGCCCATCTGTAAAAGATATAATTAGCACATTTAAAGCAAAAAATATTGAAGTTAGTGGTGGAAACCACGGAATTAATATTCATGGTGTAGCAAACGCAAAAATAGATAATGCTACAGTAACTAATTCAAGTAAATTATCACTTGCTGTATCTAGTTCAAATGTAACTTTAACTAACTCTAACTTAGCAGTTGGTGGTTGGGGAAGAAGTGCAGGAATAATGCATGGTTCACCTGAATATCACTTTGGTGATACAACAGTTACAATTGGTGCGGGGAATACACTAGCAAGTGTATATGCTGAAGGTAATCAATTAGCAAACAATGACTTTGTATTTAGTGATGGTAACAATTGGACATCAACTTATTATGATGCATTAGATACTGTTGTATATGAAATGCAATAATCATTAGAGAAGGTGTAAAAAACATCTTCTTTTTTTATGTAAATAATGTTAAAATGATAATAGAAGGAGTATACGTTATGTCATATATTAAATTTAAAGAATTAGCAAAATATTTTGATTTTAAAACAGAAGTGCCAGTAGATAAATTACCTGAATATGCTTTGGAATATGTAAGCAAGAAAGAAAGTGTTATTCTAGCGTATAAGAATTTAAAAGATTATATAGTATTTACTGATAAAAAAATAATATTATTTGATAGAGATACTTTAGCAGTATATTATAAAAAAATTCATTATATACCATATAAATCAATTTCAACTAGTGCAATAAACTTTAAGCCTGGTAAAGTAGAATTATTATTTAGTTTAGATAGTGGCTATCAATTACATATAAATTTCATTGATATGAACCATGATAAGAAAGAAAGTTTAAAAAAAGCTTATAAAATTATGATGGATGCTATTATTTAGACTTGTTAAATCATAAATTATATAGTAAAATACTAGTTGGCAAATAAATTGCAAATACGCATTAGTGTATAGTGATATCCCTAGTGCCGCGAAGAGTGGTGGGATATTATGTTTGACTACACTAAGAGGTAAAAACGAAAGGATGGGATGATTTATGGCCGTTGTTTCTATGAGTTATTTATTAGAAGCAGGAGTTCATTTTGGACATCAAACAAAAAGATGGAATCCTAAAATGAAAGAGTACATTTTTGGTACTAGAGAAGATATTTATATTATCGATCTTGAAAAAACAACAAAAAAAATGGAGGAAGCTTATACTGAAATTAAAGCTATCGCTGATAATGGAGGTACATTCCTATTTGTAGGAACTAAAAAGCAAGCTCAAGAAGTAGCTAAAGAAGAAGCTGCAAGAAGTAATTCTTACTATGTAACTGAACGTTGGTTAGGTGGTACTTTAACAAACTTCAGAACTATTAGAAGAAGAGTTAGAAGATTAGAAGAAATCGAAAAAATGGAAGCAGATGGTAAATTTGATGTTTTACCTAAAAAAGAAGTAATTGGTCTTAAAAAAGAATACGAAAAATTAAACAAAATTTTAAGTGGTATTCGTGAAATGGCTAAACTTCCAAATGCTTTAATTATAGTTGATCCTAAAAAGGAAATTAATGCTATTAGAGAAGCTAGAAAATTAAGAATTCCAGTATTTGGTATCGTAGATACTAACTGTGATCCAGACGATGTGGATTTTGTAATTCCAGGTAATGATGACGCTGTAAGAAGTGTTAAAGTAATTCTTGGAGTATTAAACAATGCTATTTGTGAATCTCGTAATTTAGAAATGGTTGATTATGTTACAGAAGAAGATAAAAAAACAAAAGCTGAAACTAAAACTATGGATGAATTAATTAAAGAAGAAAAAACTGAAGAAAAAGTTGAAGTTAAAGAAACTAAAAAAGAAGTTAAAGAAGAAAAAGTAGAAGAAACTGTTGTTGAAACAAAAGAGGAAGCTAAAGATTATAGCAAAATGACTTTAGCAGAATTAAAAACTGTTGCAAAAGAGCAAGGTATTAAAGGTTATTCTACAATGAAAAAAGACGAATTAATTTCAAATTTAAAATAAATTATAAATTAGGAGGATATATTATGGAAGTTACTGCAAGTATGGTAAAAGAACTTCGTGAAACCACTGGAGCAGGCATGATGGATTGTAAAAAAGCTTTAGCAGAATGTAATGGAGATATGCAAGCAAGCATTGATTGGTTACGTGAAAAAGGTATTGCTAAAAGTGCTAAAAAAGAATCTAGAATTGCAGCTGAAGGTTTAGCAAATATTTATGTTAATGGAAATCGTGCTGTTATCTTAGAAGTTAATAGTGAAACAGATTTCGTTAGTAAAAATGAAGAATTTACAGGTATGATTGATACTATTGGAAATACTATTTTAAATAGTACAGTTAATACTTTAGAAGATGCTTTTGAACTTGAATGTGGTGAAGGAACTATTAAAGATTTAATAGTTGCTAAAACTGCAAAAATAGGTGAAAAATTATCTTTAAGAAGAATTGAAGTAGTAGAAAAAAATGATGATGAATCATTTGGTGCTTACTTACATATGGGTGGTAAAATTGCTGTTTTAACTGTAGTTAAAGGTGCAAATGAAGCAGTTGCTAAAGATGTTGCAATGCAAAGTGCTGCAATGAAACCATTATATGTGTTTGAAAAAGATGTTCCAGCAGATGTAGTTGAAAGAGAATCTGCTGTTCAAAAAGAAATAGCGATGTCAGAAGGTAAACCTGCTGAAATTGCTGAAAAAATGGTTCAAGGAAGAATTAAAAAATACTTCAAAGAAATATGTTTAGCAGAACAACCATTTATTAAAGATGGAGATATAAGTGTTGCTACTTATGTTAAAAACAATAATGGTGAAATTATAAGTATGGTAAGATACGAAGTAGGCGAAGGAATGGAAAAGAGAAGTGAAAACTTTGCTGAAGAAGTAATGAACCAAATTAAAGGAAACTAATTCGAAAGAATTAGTTTTTTATATACATTGATTTAACGTTTTTTTAGGTTTTTTCTTTAATATTAAATATTATAAATGTTATAATATAAACAAGTGGTGAATGATATGAATAAGAATATAAAAAGATTATTACAAGGCCTATTATTTGTTTTGATAATTATAGGTTTTATATATATTGGTAAACAAGATTTTACTAAAGAAATAGTAGACAACGAAAAGTTTGATTCAGAATATGTAAATGTAAATAGTGATAATGTATTTAAATATGTTAATGCTCAAGATGTTTATACAAAAATGAAGAATGGAAATATAATATTATTTATGGGGTTTCCAAGCAATAAATGGTCTGGATATTATGCTAATATTTTAAATCAGGCTGCTAAGGAATCTGGTATAAATGAAATATTATATTATGATTTTAAAACAGATAGAGATAATAAAAATGCTACATATCAAAGTATAGTTTTAAAATTATCTAATTATGTTTCAACTTTAGATGATGGTACGCAAGATATTTTTGCACCAACTTTAGTTATAATTAAGAAAGGTAAAATAATTGCGTTTGATAATGAAACTGCAATAAATATTGGAAATATTAAACCTGATGATTATTGGAATGAATATAGAAGTGGAATTAAATTAAATAATTTTAAAACAATGTTTAATGAATATTTGAATAATTAGGAGTGATAATAGTGGATGATACAAGGAATGGAATAGTATATGGTGCTTTATTTCTTTTCTTTATAGTTATTTTAATAGTAGGAGGTTATGTCTTAACAGTTAAAGTAACTAAAGAAGATAGTAGTGATAAAATTAATACAAATAATAATGAAAAAACTGAAGAAAATGTTGTAATATCTGATAAGTATAAAATTGATAAAACGAAAGAATATATATATTTTGATAATATAGACAGTAAAAGTTTAGAACATGAAATAATATTTCAAGACATAATTATTAATATAAATAGTAATGATGCTAAAAATTTGGAAACTAAATTAAATAATGATATGGCAGAGTTAAGAAAAACATATAAAAAAATAAGTGATCAAGAATTATCAGAAGAAGATAAAGAAAGAATACTATATAAAGAAGATGATATATATAGTACATTATTTAAAAAATATACTAAATACTTTTATAAAAATTATACTTCATTATTAGTTGATTCGTTTGATTATGATTGTTATAACGGTTCTACTTATAAAAATAGTATATCTTATGTATTTGATACTAATACTGGTAAGATTTTAACTAAAAAAGAAATACTGAATATATATAACAAAAATTTAGATAATTTAAAATTAAAAGTAGAAGAAGCATTAGAAAGTGAACAAACAGAAGTTGAAGGAACTAATTTAATAGATATAACTTCAACAATAAATAGTTTTGATAATGATGATAATTATGCATTATATATAAATAAAAGTGGTTTTTTAGTAGTTAGTTTTCTTGTAAAAACTACACAAATTGATTATAATGATGTTATAATATTAAATTAAGGAGGAATAATATGGATAATGCAGAATTAAAAATGCAAAAAACAATAGAAAGTTTAGAAACAAGATTATTAAATATTAGAGCGGGTAGAGCAAATCCTGCGATGTTAAATGGTATTAATGCTGTTTATTATGGCACACCAACACCAATTCAATCATTAGCAAATATAACAGTGCCAGAAGCAAGAAGTTTAATGATTAAACCATTTGATAGAAGTACATTAAAAGATATAGAAAGAGCTATTAACGAGGCTAATTTAGGTATTACACCTGTAAATAATGGAGAAATGATTATTTTAACTGTTCCAGAACTTACAGAAGAAAAAAGAAGAGATTATGTTAAACAAGCTAAAGCTACATGTGAAGAAGCTAGAGTAGCGCTTCGTAATATTAGACAAGATGCTAATAATGAAATTAAAAAATCAGAAATGCCTGAAGATGAACAAAAAATGTATTTAGAAGAAATACAAGACTTAATTAATACATATAATAAAAAGATAGATGATATTTTTAAAGATAAAGAAACAGAATTAATGAGGGTTTAATATGGAAAAGAAAACTAAAGGTATTGATAATAAAGAAGTAAATGACGTAGTTACACTTGCAAAAAAAATATTAAAAATATTATATGTTGTAATGATTGCAGCTATTATATTATTTGGAACAATTATTTTAAAGCAATTAAATATTTGGAATCTTCTTTTAACGTTCCTTAAAGTTTTATCGCCATTATTTATTGGTTTTGTTATTGCTTGGTTATTTAATCCGTTAGTAAAAAAATTAAATAATAAAGGCATTCCAAGAATATGGGGTAGCTTATTAGTATATGCTATATTCTTATTTCTTATATATTTATTTTTAAGAGTTTTAATACCTACTTTTTATACTCAAATTAATGATTTAATTGGGATGTTACCAGCGATATTTGATAAATTTAAAGTAGTTGCTACTAATTTTATTGATCAAATAGCAATTAGTGGGATAGATTTAACAACATTTAAAGATAATTTGTTTAATGGCACAAATGATATTTTAATTAATTTTACTAATTCGCTTCCTAACTCAATTATGAATATTTTAGGTAGTTTATTTTCTGGGTTGGGAACTATTTTAATAAGTTTGGTAGTTGGACTTTATATGTTATTTGATTTTGATGCAATTACTAAACATTTTATAAAATTAGTGCCAAATAAAAATAAATATGAAATAGAAGTACTAATTACTGATATTGGTAAGGAAGTTAGAAAAACTGTTAGTGGCACATTATTAGTAGCTTTAATGGTATTTATATGCGATACAATTGGTTTTGCTATAGTGGGATTAAATGCTCCATTGTTATTTGGTGCATTATGTGGTTTAACTGATTTAATACCTTATGTTGGACCATATATAGGTGGAGCTGCCGCAGTTATAGTAGCATTTTCTCAAGGTACAATTACAGGAGTAGCAGTATTAATTGTTTGCATAATTGTACAATTAATTGAAAATTATATTTTACAACCTGTAGTTATGAGTAAAACTACTAAATTACATCCCGTAACTATAATGATAGGGTTATTGGTTTTTGGCCATTTCTTTGGTATCTTAGGAATGATTATTGCAACACCTTGTATTGCTTTATTAAAAGTTATATTTAGATTTATAGTTAAAAAATATGATTTATTTAAAAATGATGAAGTTTTTATTAAAGAAGTATTAGAAGATTAGAATGTTTTATACATTCTTTTTTTTTTAAGCAATTTCTTTTTTTAAACTTTTGCCACATAAATAATCAATAGATATATTAAATTTTTTAGCGAATAAATATAGATATAAAATATTTACAGTTGAAGCATCTTTTTCATATTTAATAATCGAATATACTGATGTATTAAATTCTTTTGCTAGATCTTTTTGAGTTAATCTATGTAATCTTCTAAAATATCTTAAACTAAATTTTAAATATTTATAATCAATACTTCTTCTAAAATTATTAGTTATATTTTTTTTACTAACATTTAATAAATAATTTAAAGATATGTTATAATAGTTACTTAAAAAATTTAATTCTTCTAATTTCATAGGTAATATTCCTGCTTCATACATTTTATAAGTTGATAAACCAATATTAAGTAAGTCTGCCATATCTTTCTGGGTTAAATTATTTTTGGTTCTAAAACTTGCTAAAATTACATTGTTTTGCATATTATTCTCCTTTCTTGAGTTGTTAGTATACATAAAAAAAATAAAAACTTTGTCGATTGATGTCACAGAACTTGATAATCTTGGCCTAAATGTCAAAATTGCTAGTTTTTTCTTTTAAAATATGCGATAAATAAAGCGAAGGGAGAAAAAATAAATGGCAAAAATTAATGTAATAAAACAGCAAGATTTAAAAGATTGTGGAGCATGTTCATTAGCTTGTATCATTGATTATTATGATGGGTATGTTCCTCTTGAAAAAATAAGAGAAGATACATGCACAAATTTAACTGGGACTACAGCATATCATTTAATTACATGTGCAGAAAGTTATGGATTTGATGCAATGGGTGTTAAAGCAAAAAGTTTAGATGATGAAAATATATATTTACCTGCTATAGCTCACGTTGTATTAAATAATGGTCTTAACCATTTCGTAGTTATTTATAAAATAAATAAAAATTATGTATGGTTAATGGACCCTGCTAGAGGAAAAGTGAAATTATCAAGAAACGAATTTTTGGCTATTTGGGATAATGTATTAATACTAATGACGCCAAAAGGATCAATAATTCACTATGACAAAAAAATAACTATTATCTCTTTATTACTTAAACTAATTTCAAAAAATAAAGGTATTTTTACTAAAATCTGTTTAATAAATATTCTATTAACGTTTTTAACTATATTAGGTAGTTTTTATTTCCAAGTAGCAATTTCTTCAGTAGAAAAAGGACATGACACTAACTTATTAAAAATAATAATAGTATTATTTTTAATAATATTTTTATTCAAAGTATTAATTAGTTACATTAAAAATTATTATATAAATTATTTTCATAAAAATCTTGATGCTGAATTATTTGTTGATTTTATTAAACATATATTTAATCTTCCTTTAAAGTTTATGCAAAATCGAACTACTGGTGAAATAGTTTCACGGGTTCAAGAATTAAGTGAAATAAAAGATTTGTTATCGGAGTTTTTTACTAATATTCTTTTAAATTCGATTTTGATAATAGCTTCGATAGTTGCTCTTTATATTATAAATGATAATTTGTTTTTAATTCTTTGTTTAATAATTATTATTTATATAATAATTGGTATTTTATTTAGTAAAGTAATTTATAAAAAAGTAAAAGAAAGTCTAGAGGTAGCAACCGAATTTAATTCACATCTAGTAGAAAATATAGAAATGAATAATAGTATTAAAAATTTAAACTTATCAAACAAGTTTATGAATAACTTAGAAAACAAACTTATATTAATGTTAAAATGCAATTTTAATTTAACTAATATATTAAATGAAATAGAATTTTTAAAAAATTTTATTTATGAAATTGGTTTATTTATAGTTATGACTTTTGGAATAATACTAGTTTATAAAAACAACCTAGATATCTTAAGTTTAGTAACATTTAATAGTATTATGTTATATTTATTTAATCCTATCAAAGAAATAATAGACTTAATTCCAAAGTATAATTATATTAAAGCATCTTTTAATAAAATAACCGAATTTATTAATATAGAAATAGATAATTTTAATAACGGATTAAAAAATATAGGAAATCCTTTAATTGAATTTAAAAATGTAAGCTATTCTTATAATAAATATAAAAATGTTTTAACTAATGTTAATTTTTTAATAGAACCAAATAAAAAAGTTTTAATAACTGGTAATTCAGGAAAAGGTAAAAGCACTATTTGTAAATTATTATATGGATATATTAGGGAATATAAAGGAATAATTAAACTTAATAATACGAGTGAACATGATTATAGTTTAGAGGCATTAAGAACTAATATAGTATATATTAATCAAACAGAAAAACTATTTACAGGAACTATTAAAGAAAATATAATTTGTTTTAGAGACATACCCGAAAGTGATTTTTTAGATATAGTTAAAATATGTAAATTAGAAGATATTGTAAGTAATAGACCAAATAGATATAACACAATGATTAATGCTTCTATAAATAATTTAAGCGGAGGCGAAAAACAAAGAATAATACTTGCCAGAGGATTACTCAAAAAAGCTAAGATTATAATAATTGATGAAGCATTAAGCGAAGTAAATCTAAGTTTAGAAAAAGAAATAATAGATAATATAAAAGAACATTTTCAAAAAAGTACTTTAATTTATATTTCTCATAAAAATGTTAATGATAAATTTGAAAAGATTATAAATATAGGTGATATAAATGAGTGATATTTACAATAATAAAGAAGCATTTATAAAATTAAAACCCAAAGGTTTATTTACGGTATTTATATTTTTAACTATAATATTATTTGCATTATTTATAAGTACTTTTAAAATTAAAATATATGACAACTATCAAGCTAGAGGATATGTTAATAATGATGGAATAACACTAATTACAACTTTTATTCCAACAAATATTAATGTAGAAAAAATTCAAATTAATAATAAAAATATTGATTATGAAATTATAGAAAATGAAGTAATAATAGATGAAGAAAACTATTTAAGCTATTTAAAAGTAGTTTTAAAAACCGACACTTCTTATGAAAATAAAAGTATAGTCAGTATAAATTTTTATTATAATAAACAAAGATTAATAGAAAAAATAAAAGAAAAAATGTTTTAGAAAAGGAAGAAAGAATGGAAAAAATAAGTAGAGAAAATTTAATTTTATGTGAAGGTGGTTCTTTATTTAATTCTTTTACTAGAGTACTTAAAAATATAATAGGAATTATTGTATTAAATACTTTATATAGAAAGGTAGTTAAATAATGACAAATTTATCAAATGAAGAATTATCAAATATAATCGGAGGGATATCCAAAACTTTACTAGTAGGGCTAGGTTTTGGTTTAACATTTGTAGTATCAATTATTTACGGGTTTATTTATCCGAATAAATGCTAGGAGGGAATATGAAATTAAAAAAAGAAGATTTATTAATGGTTGTAGGAGGATCTATAACCGCAACTTTCTTAAATTCTATAGCTAGACTACTTACTACAGTAATAGATGTTGGCAAAATGATTGGCTCATCACTTAGAAGAATATCACATAAAAATTATTGTTAAGAAAAAGGGTTTAAATAGAACCCTTTTTTTGATATAATTAATATGGTGATAAAATGAAAAAATATGGTTTTGCATCAATGTATATGGTTTACTCTATGTTTATAATATTTATTATTATGATGTTTTCAGTATTAATGATAAATAATTATAAAAAGACTTTTTTAAATTTATTAAAAAATGATATTAAAGAAAATTTAATGAATTATAAATTAGAAAAAAATGGAATAAAAATTGAGGAAAATGAGGAAGAAATTATAGAATAATGCTTTAATTTACTTGATATTAAAAAATATTGGTGTTATACTATAAAGCGATGTATGAAGGGAGGGAATTATAAATGACTAAAGTTGTAGTTCAAAATGGAAACGTTGATGGTGCATTAAAGAAATTTAAAGCAAAAGTTGCTCGTAGCGGTGTCCCTTCTGAGTTAAAGAAAAGAAAACATTACGAAAAACCTGGCGTACGTAGAAGAAATGAAAAGAAAGAACAATTAAGAAACGCTAAGAAAAATAGAAATTATTAAGGGGAATAAATAATGAATGATAAAATAGCAATAGAACTTAAAGATGCTATGAAAAGCGGCGATAAGTTTAAATTATCAGTATTAAGAATGTTAAAAAGTGCTATACAACTTGAAAGTATTAGTAAAAAACATGACTTAACTGATGAAGAAGTTATTGCAGTTATAAAAAAACAAGTTAAAACTAGAAAAGACAGTATTACGGAATTCGAAAAATATAATAGACTTGATGAAGTTGAAAAATTACAACAAGAAATAGAAATATTGAATGTTTATTTACCAGAAGAAATGACTGAAGAAGAAATTACTAAAGTTATTGATGAAGTATTTGATATTGTTAAACCAACAAGTATGAAAGACATGGGTTTAATAATGAAAGAATTAAATGGAAAATTAACTAATGCTGATATGTCTTTAGTAAGTAAACTTGTAAAAGAAAGATTAAGTTAGAATAGTGTAAAAACTATTCTTTTATATTGTCAAAATATTAATAATATTGTATACTGATAGTAATGATAGGAAGGAAGTTTAAGAAATGAAAGAATTATTTAAGAACTTCCCAACAGTTGCCGAAAAAGCTTCTGGGGGGGGGGTTATTTAAGTTAATAAGCCCAGAATTAAATAGGCAAAACAACTTTAAGTTACCTTTAGTAGTAGAGGTGACAAAATGAAATTTGAAACTATAAGAAGTAAAAAGAAAATATTATTAATTGGAATAATATTATTTTGCGTTAGTGTAACTTTAATAT